>NZ_LKBY01000091.1:0-320575 GCF_002699915.1 Pseudomonas sp. ICMP 8385
CTCGTCGAATTGATTGTTTTTTGATCATTTGGCGAGTTTAAAAGTTGCGCTAGGTGGTATGCCGGGGAAATACATGGCTACTTCAGACCATCCCTAATCTTGATGTAACAATAATTGATCGGACTTGCCCATGGACTTCGTCCCTTACGCGGTACCGTTTTTCATTGCCCTGATTGTGCTCGAACTGCTGGCTGACCGTTGGCGCGGCGAGCGCAACTACCGGGTGGCCGATGCCATCAACAGCCTGAGCACCGGTGTGTTGTCCACCACCACCGGGCTGTTGACCAAGGGCGTGGGCCTGCTGACCTACGCCTTTGCCCTCCAGCACCTGGCACTGTTCGAGCTGGCGACCCAGAGCGTCTGGACCTGGGTGTTTGCCTTTGTCTTCTATGACTTCTGCTACTACTGGCTGCACCGCTGCGGGCATGAGCGCAACATCCTGTGGGCGGCGCACTCGGTGCATCACCAGAGCGAGGACTATAACCTCACCACGGCCTTGCGCCAGACCAGCACGGGTTTCCTGTTGAGCTGGATCTTCTATCTGCCACTGGCTGTGGCCGGTGTACCGCTGGTGGTCTTTATCAGTGTGGCGTCACTCAACCTGCTGTATCAATTCTGGGTGCATACCCGTCATGTGCCCAAGCTTGGCTGGTTCGAGTGGTTTTTTGTCACGCCGTCCAATCATCGAGCCCACCATGCACAGAACGCTCTCTACATGGATCGCAACTACGGTGGGGTGTTCATTATTTGGGACCGCCTGTTTGGTTCGTTCCAGGAAGAAGACGAAAACGAGCCGGTGATCTTTGGCGTGACCACGCCTTTGGCCAGTTGGAACCCGCTGTGGGCCAACCTGCAGTTTTATGCGCAGTTGTGGAGTGATGCCCGGCGTACCGAAAGTGGGTGGGACAAGTTGCGTATCTGGTTTATGCGCACCGGCTGGCGCCCGGCGGACGTCAAGGCCAAGTACCCGCTGGCCAAGCCGGACCTGAGCCAGTTCCGCAAATTCGAGGTGCCCCTCGATACACGCCAGCAGGTCTACATCGCCCTGCAATTTGCCGCGTATGTGGGCTTTGGCAGCTACCTGATGAACTTTGGCGAAGGCATGCCGACCGCCGCGTTGGTGCTGGGCTGGAGTGTGATGGCGTTGGGGCTGTTTACCTTGGGCGTGGCACTGGAGAACCGCCCATGGGCCTTGAAGGCTGAGTTGCTGCGGCTGCTGCTGAACGTGCCGCTGGTGTGGCTGGCGCCGCTGGTCGGGTTGTGGCCGGCCAGCGCGCTGGGCTGGCTGGGGCTGGCCAGCTACAGCCTGCTCAGTGTCATCGGCCTCTACTGTTGTCGGGGCCGGCTTACTCGGTGGGTGTCGTAGGCTCGGGCTTTTTCGGCTCGGCCAGTTGTGCCTGCGCCAGTTGGGCTTGCTCGGCGGCGCAGTTTTCCCGGGCCAGGCGGGCGTTGCGGATGCGCCGGCGCAGCCACAAGCCCAGGCCGAGCACCAGCAAGGCGCCCAGGACCCACAGCTCGTACTTCTTGACGCTGCCCAGCATGCCTTCGAGCACGGCGCCAAAGTGATAGGCCGCCGCGCCCAGCGCTGCCGCCCAGATCGCCGCGCCGATACCGTTGAGCAACAGGTAGCGCCCCGGCGGGTAGCCGGACAGGCCAATGGCCACGGGCATGACCGTACGCAAGCCGTAGACGAAGCGGAAACTCAGTACCCAGATATCCGGGTGCCGGCGGATATGCTCCAGCGCCCGATCGCCCAGCAGTTGCCAGCGTGGCTTGCGCGCCAACAATTTGCGCCCATGCTTGCGGCCCATGAAGTACCAGAGCTGGTCGCCGGCGTAGCTGCCGAAGAACGCGACCACCACCACCACGTTGATATCCATGTATCCGCGGAACGCCAGGAAGCCTGCGAGTACCAGAATGGTCTCACCTTCAAAGAACGTCCCCAGGAAGAGGGCAAAGTAGCCAAAGTCATTCAGAAATTGTTGGAGCATTGTCTGGGTGCTGGCGAAATGAACGCGCAGCCTACGCCTTCGCGAACATTCATGAAAGTATCGAGATGTGTCACGAAGTGAACATTTCCTACGGAAACCATGAAGGAGACGACAGGCCGCATGCCGGATGGATGAGTAAGCACAACTGTCATTCCTTCGTCATAATGGCCGCTTATAACTGTCACGCTCGCCCGTCAAGCCGGGCTCAGGAGTCTGCCGTGAGCTTTACCCCCGCCCAACGCCTGTTTCCCGCTACCCGCCTGCGCCGCAACCGTCGTGATGATTTTTCTCGCCGCCTGGTGCGTGAAAACGTCCTGACGGTGGATGATCTGATCCTGCCGGTGTTTGTGCTGGACGGTGAAAATCGCCGGGAAGCGGTGGCGTCGATGCCGGGTGTCGAGCGTTTGACCATCGATCTACTGCTGGAAGAGGCCGCACAGTGGGTCGAGCTGGGGATCCCGGCGCTGGCGCTGTTCCCGGTCACGCCGGCCGGGCTCAAGTCCCTGGACGCCGCCGAGGCCTGGAACCCCGAAGGCATTGCCCAGCGCGCAACCCGCGCCCTGCGCGAGCGGTTCCCGGAGTTGGGGGTGATCACCGACGTGGCGCTGGACCCGTTCACCACCCACGGGCAGGATGGCATCCTGGATGAAGAAGGCTATGTGCAGAACGACATCACTGTTGACGCACTGGTCAAGCAGGCGCTGTCCCATGCCGCCGCGGGCGCCCAGGTGGTGGCCCCGTCGGACATGATGGATGGTCGGATCCAGGCGATCCGCGAGGCGCTGGAGCTGGCCGGGCATGTCAATGTGCGGATCATGGCCTATTCGGCCAAGTATGCCAGTGCCTACTACGGCCCGTTCCGCGATGCGGTCGGCTCGGCGTTGAACCTGGGCAAGGCCAACAAGGCCTCGTACCAGATGGACCCGGCCAACAGCCACGAAGCCTTGCACGAAGTGGCGGCGGACCTGGCCGAAGGCGCCGATATGGTAATGGTCAAGCCTGGCATGCCGTACCTGGACATCCTTTATCGGGTCAAGGAGGAATTCAAGGTGCCGACCTTTGTCTATCAGGTCAGTGGTGAATATGCGATGCACATGGCCGCGATTCAAAATGGCTGGTTGAGTGAAGGCGTCGTCCTGGAATCTCTTACCGCCTTTAAACGTGCGGGTGCCGATGGCATCCTGACTTACTTTGCCGCCCGTGCCGCCCAATTGCTTAGAGAGCAACAATAGCCCTCACAGGAACACTCGATGAATACCGAAGGACTCACAGACGTTGCTGTAAAAGATGCGCACCCGGTGGTTGAACAGGTCGCCGAAACCCCGTCGGAGCTTGTGCCTGAGCAGCCTGTCGTGATCGCGGAGCCGGTGGTGGCGGCACCGCCTCTGGTGATTCCGAACCTGGACGACAGCAGCCTGTACATCCATCGCGAGCTGTCGCAACTGCAATTCAATATCCGTGTGCTGGAACAGGCGCTGGATGAGTCCTACCCGCTGCTGGAGCGCTTGAAGTTCCTGCTGATCTTCTCCAGCAACCTGGACGAGTTCTTCGAGATCCGTGTCGCCGGCCTCAAGAAACAGATCACCTTCGCCCGTGAACAGGCCGGCGCCGATGGCCTGCAGCCGCACCAGGCCCTGGCCCGCATCAGCGAGCTGGTGCACGGCCATGTGGACCGCCAATACGCCATCCTCAACGACATCCTGTTGCCGGAGCTGGAAAAGCACCAGGTGCGCTTCATCCGTCGGCGCAACTGGACCGTCAAGCTCAAGACCTGGGTCCGTCGCTATTTCCGCGACGAGATCGCGCCGATCATTACCCCGATTGGCCTGGACCCGACGCACCCGTTCCCGCTGCTGGTGAACAAGAGCCTGAACTTTATTGTCGAGCTCGAAGGTATCGATGCCTTTGGCCGTGACTCGGGCCTGGCGATCATCCCCGCGCCGCGCCTGTTGCCACGCATTATCAAGGTACCGGAAGAGGTCGGGGGGGCTGGCGATAACTATGTATTCCTTTCGTCGATGATCCACGCCCACGCCGATGACCTGTTCCAGGGCATGAAGGTCAAGGGCTGCTACCAGTTCCGCCTGACCCGTAACGCCGACTTGGCGGTAGACACCGAAGATGTGGAAGACCTGGCCCGCGCCCTGCGCGGCGAGCTGTTCTCGCGGCGCTACGGCGACGCGGTGCGCCTGGAAGTGGCGGATACCTGCCCCAAGCACCTGTCGGACTACCTGCTCAAGCAGTTCAACCTGGCCGAGACCGAGCTGTACCAGGTCAACGGCCCGGTGAACCTGACGCGCCTGTTCAGTATCACCAGCCTGGACAGTCACCCGGAGCTGCAATACACGCCGTTCACCCCGCAGATCCCGAAACTGCTGCAAAACAGCGAGAACATCTTCAGCGTGGTCAGCAAGCAGGACATCTTGCTGCTGCACCCCTTCGAGTCGTTCACCCCGGTGGTCGACCTGCTGCGCCAGGCCGCCAAGGACCCCCACGTCCTGGCCGTGCGCCAGACCCTGTACCGCAGCGGCGCCAACTCGGAAATCGTCGATGCACTGGTAGACGCTGCGCGTAACGGCAAGGAAGTCACGGCGGTGATCGAGCTGCGTGCGCGGTTCGACGAAGAGTCCAACCTGCAACTGGCCAGCCGCCTGCAAGCGGCCGGCGCGGTGGTGATCTATGGCGTGGTGGGCTTCAAGACCCACGCCAAGATGATGTTGATCCTGCGCCGCGAAGCCGGTGAGATCGTGCGTTACGCGCACCTGGGCACCGGTAACTACCACGCCGGCAACGCCAAGCTCTACACCGACTACAGCCTGCTGACCTCCGACGACGCCTTGTGCGAAGACGTCGGCAAACTGTTCAGCCAGTTGATCGGCATGGGCAAGACGCTGCGCATGAAAAAACTGCTGCATGCGCCGTTTACCCTGAAGAAGGGCATGCTCGACATGATTGCCCGCGAGACCCAGTTCGCCCTCGATGGCAAGCCGGCGCACATCATCGCCAAGTTCAACTCCCTGACCGATCCGAAGATCATTCGCGCGCTGTACAAGGCCAGCCAGTCCGGCGTGCGTATCGACCTGGTGGTGCGGGGCATGTGCTGCCTGCGTCCGGGCATCGCGGGTGTGTCCCACAATATCCATGTGCGTTCGATCATCGGCCGCTTCCTGGAGCACACGCGGGTGTTCTACTTCCTCAACGGCGGCGAAGAGCAGATGTTCCTGTCCAGTGCCGACTGGATGGAGCGCAACCTCGACAAGCGCGTCGAGACCTGTTTCCCGGTGGAAGGCAAGAAGCTGATCATGCGGGTCAAGAAGGAGCTGGAGAGCTATCTGACCGATAACACCCACAGCTGGAGCCTGCAATCGGACGGGCGCTACCTGCGCAACACCCCGACCGGCAACCAGAACCCGCGCAGTGCGCAGGCGACCTTGCTGGAGCGCCTGGGCAGCCCGGTGCTGACGGTTCGCTGATATCGACCATGCCTACATCGGCCACCGGGAAATCGGACAGGATTGTCAGATTTTCCAGGTTGGGGAGCCCAGGCTCCGGTTCCTAGACTGACCTCGGGCTATCAGGCGATAGCCGGTACAGGGCAGTTAAGGAATTTTCGATGATGGGATCCGTTGGTATCGGGTTGGGCACTGTGGGGCTATACGAAGCGCTGGCTTCGCCGCCAAAGGGCTACCGCAGTGCGCAGGCCATGTCGTCCGACATGGCTCGGGCGGCAGTCACTTGCGAGTCACTGGTGCGCGATGCATTGAGGCGTATTGCCACTATCGATCAGGGTTTGCAGGGCGGCAATGCCTTTGTGCAGGTCAACCCCGATGCGCGTGAACAGGCGCGCATGCGCGACCAGGAGCGTGCCGGCGGTATTGTGCGCGGGTTTTTGCATGGCGTGCCGGTTGCCCTGAAAGATGTCTTTGAAACCCGCGGGAAAATGCACACCAGTGCCGGGTCCCGGGCGTTGGTCGGTTCACCGTCGAGCAAAAACGCCAGGGTCGTGGACAACCTGCTCAAGGCCGGCGCCGTGATCGTGGGCAAGACCAATATGAGCGAACTGTCCAACTTCCGCTCCAGCGTACCGGTCGATGGCTGGAGCTCCCGTGGTGGGCAAACCCTCAATCCCCATCGACTGGGAGGGCAGGTAGCAGGGTCCAGTTCGGGGTCGGCGGTGGCGGTCGCCCAGGGCCTGGTGCCGCTGGCACTGGGCATCGAGACCAATGGCTCGATCATTGCCCCGGCGGCCTACAACGGCGTGGTCGGGCTGAAAACCACGGCCGGGCTGGTGAGTACCGAGGGGGTGATGACCAGTTCAAGGTTGGATTCGGTGGGCACCTTTACGCGCAGCGTGCGCGATGCTGGCGAAGCGCTCAATGCCATGACCGAAACAACCGGCTACACCGCCGGGCTCACGCCGGATGCCTTGCAGGGCAAGCGCATTGGCTACACGCCGCTGCCTGTGTTGTCGCCTGAGGAGGCCGGGGATCCGGCCTTGCGCGCGGACCGTCAGCACTTCGCGGACGCGATCGCATTGCTGGCGTCCAGGGGCGCCGTCATGGTGCCGATAGGCAGGCTGGATGCGGAGGTCTCCCGTGAAGCTTACGATCAATACAGCGATGCGCTACTTGCCGGGATCAAGCACCACCTGGACAGCTACCTGGCTGGTCGGGAAGGGTTGCCCGTGAAGTCGTTGGCTGAACTGATTGCCTTCAATGAGCGTGACAGGCAGGCCGGGGAGCCGGACCAGGCATTGCTGGAGCAGATCAACCGCCTGCAGGTGACGGATGAACAGCGCGAGCAACTATGGGCGAGCGTCCTGCCGGTGTTCAAGGGCACCCTCGATAAGCCGCTGAGCGAGCACAGGCTCGATGCCATCGTGTCGAACTTCCGCTCTGACAGTTACTACTTTGCTGCCGCTGCCGGTTACCCCGGCATCTCGGTGCCCTCGGGCATGGATGACGAGGGCATGCCGACGGCGCTGCATTTTTCGGGTGTGGGCAACAGTGAAGCCACGCTGCTCTCGGTCGCCCATGGCTATGAACAGGCCTCGCAGGCCATCCGCGAGCCGGCGTTCTTGCCTGGCACGCCGGTGTCGTCCGAGAACGCCTAGGGGGTCAGTGCACGTTCAGGCTGAAACCCACCCGCGTCAGCCACTCGGCCTCCTGGGCGAAATCCGCCTGGGTCAGCTGGTTTTCATCCAGCCAATTTTCGGGGAACACCACATCCAGGCTGTCGCCATTGGCGAGCAGGGTGACTTGCGGCATCTGTTGGGTGCCGCGAATGTGATGGAACAGGATCGCAAAGCGCAGCAGGGCGCACAGGCGAATCAGCTTGATGCCCTCGGCGCCGAACTCGGCGAACTTGTCCTTGGGAATATTGCGGCGATGACCGCGTACCAGCAGCGCCAGCATCTGCTGGTCCTCCCGGGAAAACCCCGCCAGGTCAGAGTGCTCGATCAGGTACGCACCGTGCTTGTGGTAATGGTAGTGGGCGATATCCAGCCCCACTTCATGGACCTTGGCCGCCCAGCCCAGCAGTTCACGCCAGACCCCGTCTTCCAGCTCCCAGTCCGCAGCCACCTGGTCGAAGGCATGCAGCGCCTTGCGCTCGACCCGTGCCGCCTGTTCCAGGTCAACGTGGTAACGCTCCATCAGCGAGCCCAGGGTGCGCTCACGCACGTCTTCATGGTGATGGCGGCCCAGCAGGTCGTAGAGCACGCCTTCACGCAGGGCGCCATCGCAGTGGTCCATGCGTTGCAGTTCGAGGGCGTCGAAGATGGCTTCAAGGATCGCCAGGCCGGCCGGGAAGATGGCCCGGCGGTCGGGCTTGATGCCCTCGAAGTCGATCTTCTCCGCATCGCCGAGCTTGAACAGCTTGCGCTTGAGCCAGGCCAGGCCTTCGGCATTCACCTCGCCGGTGCCATGGCCGCCGGCCTTCAGGGCCAGGCCGATGGCGCGGATGGTGCCGGATGAGCCGATGGCTTCATCCCAGGTCAGGCGGTGCAGGGCGTGCTCGATGCTCA
The DNA here is from genome assembly GCF_002699915.1 of Pseudomonas sp. ICMP 8385. Classification (NCBI taxonomy): domain Bacteria; kingdom Pseudomonadati; phylum Pseudomonadota; class Gammaproteobacteria; order Pseudomonadales; family Pseudomonadaceae; genus Pseudomonas; species Pseudomonas sp. ICMP 8385. The sequence continues at coordinate 8,017 of NZ_LKBY01000091.1, forward strand.
TGATCTCCAGCCGCGCTGCCGTGTAGGCCTGGGCGTAGCGGGCCGGGGTGATCTTGCCGTCCTTGAAATAGCGTTGGGTGTAGCTGACGCAACCCATTTGCAGGCTTTCGCGCAGCAGCGGCTCGAAGCGCTGGCCGATGATGAACTCGGTGCTGCCGCCGCCAATGTCGGCCACCAGGCGTTTGCCGGGGGTATCGGCCAGGGTGTGGGAAACGCCGAGGTAGATCAGGCGCGCTTCTTCACGGCCGGAGATGACTTCCACCGGGTGCCCGAGGATCTCCTCGGCACGGCGGATGAATTCGCCCCGGTTACGCGCTTCGCGCAATGCGTTGGTGCCGACGATGCGCACGGCGCCCTGGGGCATGCCGTTGATCAACTGGGCAAAGCGCTTGAGGCAATCGAGCCCGCGCTGCATGGATTCTTCGTTGAGCTTGCGCTCGTCGTCGATCCCGGCCGCCAGTTGTACCTTTTCGCCGAGCCGCTCAAGGATGCGGATCTCACCGTTCTGGGCCTTGGCCACGACCATGTGAAAGCTGTTGGAGCCCAGGTCGATGGCGGCGATCAGGGACAGATTCTTGGCTTTGGATTGCGGCATGGGTAGGGGATCTCGGTCGATAACCTCGCCATCGTGCCACGATCAAACGCTGACGCCAACGCGCAGTGCTCGGTGATTTGCCCTACACATGCTCTCGATCAAAATTTGTAAAAAATGTAAGGCAAATTCCTGGATGGCGGATGACATCATTCCAGGGGCTGTAGGTAAGTAAGAGGTAGTTGGTTTTTTTAGAGTTTTTATGCTGTTTCCTACATGGTGAATCTACTTGTGAAGGTTCATAACTTGTTTTGGACTACTTCTGAAGTTTGTGAGGTTGACAATTGTTTTTAACGAGTCTCACAAGGATCAAGGTTTAGTCTTATATTTCTTGGGTGAGTCGAAGAGGGAAACTGTCGTTCGGCAATGATGCCGTGGTGTTATTTATTTATGGCTTTTTGTTTCATGGAGGAACTCATTGTGGGCGGTGGAACTGTCCGGTTTGAATAAAAAATACCTGACACTTACAAACGACAGGTTGATCATGAAAAAAGTATTAGGTTTGACGATGGGCATTATCTGCTTGGGTGCAAGTATTGGCGCTCAAGCAACAAACGTTGCGCAGTTGGTGGTGCGTGGCACGATCGTTCCCGCAGCCTGCAATCTCAGCCTGGGGGGTGGTGGGATCATCGACTACGGGACCATCCGCTCCGGTGAGTTGTCCCAGACCGCCTTCAACCCCCGTGAAGAGAAAACCACATCGCTGTCTGTCAACTGTGGCACCACGCCGACCAAGTTCGGCCTGGCCCTGACCGACTTGCAGTCGGCCAGCAAGGTGCCTGGCATCCTCGGTAGCGGTTACACCGAAGCCCAGAACTTTGGCCTGGGCGCTACAGCGTCCCGGCGTACGGGCGGGTACTCGGTCACGCTACGCGACCTGAGGTCTTCAGGCGCTACGTTGAATCCGATCGTGCGGATCAGCCAAGGCGCCTGGCAGAGCAGCGATGGCAAAGTCGCGCAAGCACCTAGCCAGTACTCATGGCGTAATAGTGCAACGATTACGCCGGCCGCGATCGCTCAGCTAACAGGTGTCATTGCTGTAAAAGCGGTCATCAACAAGGCACAGGACCTGGACCTGTCGCGTGATGTCACCCTGGATGGGCGTGCGACCTTAGTACTTAGCTACATATAAGCGAAGAAAACAGCCGATAGTGGGACGGAAGTTGTCATGGTACTTGCGGAACTTATCGGCTGCTTTCGCGTGGGTGATTATTTATTTGCTGAATATTTGGGTCGTTGCGGAGAAAACACGGTGAATCGTTTTTTGAAAGCAAGTGTGACGCTGTTGTGGTGTGCAGGTTTATTGTTTGGCGCAAATGGCATCGTGATAGCCGATGGTATGCAGCCCGAAACAACCGTCGTCGTGCTTAATGAAGAAGACGGTGAAGCAACGATCAATATCAAGAACACAGACCCGGGGCCCGCACTGCTTTATTCGGTCATCGAAAACATACCGGAAGACCAGGAGCCATTGCTGATAGTCACGCCACCGATTACCCGGGTCGAGGCCGGCGAAACCCAGTTGGTCCGTTTTATCAGCACCGCCGGGGCGCCACTCAAGACCCAGCGCCTGAAGCGTGTGTCCTTTGAAGGTATTCCCCAGGCTCGCACCCCCGGAGGGGCGACCATTGGGATCACGCTGCGACAGAACCTGCCGCTGATCCTGCACCCCAAGGGGTTGGCCAAGCACCAGGCACCGTGGGAGTTGCTGAAGTGGAAGCGCCAAGGCAGTCGCCTGACGGTCCACAACGACAGTGCGTATGTGGTACGGCTGGCGCTGGAGTTGCAGTTGCTGCCGGAAAAACGGCTGGCGACCCTGCCGCGCAGCTATGTCCTGCCGGGTGAAGTGCTGGCGGTCGACACCCAGGGTTCCCTGGCCGGTGTTACCTCGGTGGTTTTGCAGCCTGCCACGGTGTATGGCTTCAGTGTTGACAGCTACAAAGCTGATGTGACCGATCATGGGATTTGACCGGGCGGTGAGCAAGGGGGCCGGTGCAGCCTGTTGTTCGGGGCTGTTTATGGGCCTGGCAACCCTTTCAGGGTTTCATGGCGAGGCGTTGGCCCTCGAATTGGGGGACGGCTTTGACCTGGCGGCCCTGACCACCCACGGCATTGACCCAAAGGTCTCGGATTATTTCCGCAGTGCTGCGCGCTTTCGCGAGGGTGTCCAGGTGGTCGGGCTGCGGGTCAATGGCGTCGCATTGGGGCTGGTCGATGCCCGTTTCGACTATCAGGGTCAGTTGTGCTTTACCCGTGGGTTGCTGGACAAGGCCGGCTTGCGGGTGCCGTCGACGGTCCTGCAGGCGGGTGTTACGGCCGACCAGGCGTGCCATGACTTCCTTGGCGAGTTCCCGGCGACGCTGGTGAGGTTGCGTCCCAGCAATGACGAAGTGTCGCTGGTGGTGCCCACGCAGTCGTTTCGCGAGCCGCAATGGGAGGCGGGCAATTTCAGCCAGGGCGGTACGGCCGCCCTGCTCAATTACGATGTGCTGGGGTTCGATAACCAGGGGCGCAATGATTCCAGCCGGTTTGTCTCGGCCTATACCGAGGCGGGGTTCAATCTTGGCAACTGGGTGGTGCGCAGTCGGCAGTTCTATATCTCTGATAATGGCCGGGGCAGCAGCGAGCATGTATATGCCTATGCCCAGCGGGATTTCGCGCCCCTGCAATCGACCTTCCAGGTCGGCCAGATCTCCAGCCGGAGCCCGGTGTTTGGCGGGCTCCAACTGTCGGGTTTCCAACTCTTTCCCGATGGTGTTTCACGCCTGGGGAGCGCCAATGACGTTGTGGTCGAGGGCTTGGCCCATAGCCAGGCGAGGGTCGAGGTGCGCCAGTCCGGGGTGCTGATTTATTCGACCCTCGTGCCTGAAGGGCCGTTCAGCCTCACCGGCCTGCCGCTGCTCAATGGCACCAGTGACCTGGACGTGAGCGTCATCGACATGCGGGGTGGCAAGCGCAGTTTTGTGGTGCCCGCTGCGTCCTTCGGTGCCCAGGTGCCTGTTGCGCCAGGCTTTGACTTTGCCCTGGGCAAGGTGCGCGAAACGCTTCTCAGCGACCGGGAGCCGCCGGTGGTGGCGATGGGCAGCGGCACCTGGGGCCTGGGGGCGGGCACGGCCCTGGGGTTCGGCTTGCTGGGGACGGATGAATACCACGCGGCAGGGGGGACATTGAGTCGTGTCTTTTTCCAGCGGGTTTCGGTGGCGGCACGGCACAACGTGTCCCGGGATCAGGTGCGTGGCGTGGGGGGCACGCGCAATGCCTTGTCGCTGAGCAGCCCAGTGGGCGCCGGGGTTGAGGTCAACCTGAGTGCCACCACCCAGAGTCGAGGCTATCGCGATGTCCTGGAGGCCGGCGCATCGGCCAGGGATGACCTGGATGCGCGCTTCCATCGCCAGTACACCGTCGGGTTGAGTTGGGGCGGGCCGACGTTCGGCGGGTTCTCCCTTAGCTATTCGCGCAGTGAGCAGTTTGACGGGCAGGGTGCCGAGCATGTGTTTGCGTCGTGGAACCAGCGCTTCAGGGATGTCGATGTGGCCCTGATCGCCGATTCGCAGACCGGCCCGTCAAGGCGGCGAAAGCGTCGTTACACCGCCAATGAGGAACTCCCCTCCGAAGGCGTGTCGGTGCGCCTGCAAGTCAGCGTGCCCTTCGGCGAGAGCCGGCGCCTTACCTCCTTCGCCAGCCGCCGCAATGGCCGCTCCGATATCGGTACAACCCTGTCGGAACGAGTCAACGAGTATGTGGACTACGAAGTCGGAACCGAACGCGACCTGACGGATCGTCAGCAAGCGGTACACGGCCGGGTCGATGTCATGCCGCGCTACACCCGTGTGGGTGCGGGAATCAACCGGGATGCATCGGGCACCAGCTACACCGGGCAATTGCAGGGTGCCATTGTGGCCCATGAACAGGGGCTGACCTTTTCGCCCTACGCGGTGCAGGACACTTTCGGCTTGCTGTCGGTGGGCAATGTCTCAGGCGCCAAAGTCGAGACCCCCCAGGGCCCCGTCTGGACCGATTACCGTGGCTTCGCGGTCATTCCTGGCTTGCCGGCCTACAGCAACAGTCACCTCGAAGTGCAGACCCAGTCCCTGCCCAAGCGTGTCGACCTCAAGAACGGCACGCAGACGCTCGCCGCCGCACGCGGCTCGTTCAATACCGTGGAGTTCAAGGTGATCAGCGCTCGCCGCGTGCTGTTGACCGCTCGCGACGCCAGTGGGCGGGCATTACCCCAGGGCGCCCCGGTATTTGGCGAGGACAAGGCCTTCCTGACCAGCGTGGTGGGTGAAGGCCTGATCTTCCTGAATGACAGCCAGCCTCAGCAAACCCTGAGGGTGGAAATGCCGGGCTCCACGAAACCCTGCCTGTTGCAACTGAACCTTGAGCCAGAGCCTTCCAATGAAAAACTGTATGAAACCGCCTCGGCAACCTGTCGTGCGCTGTAAATCGCCAGGCAGGGTCTATCCATGCCTGTTGTTCGTGATGGTGTTGTTGATCAGTGAGGTCAGCGCCGCCAGCTGTCAGTTGGCGTTAAGCCAGCCGCGGGTTGATTGCGGTGTATTGCGCCAAGGGCAGGTGTTTGACGGGCACGCCAACCCGCAGTCCCTGGGCAAGCGTACGGTGCTGTTGAACGTAGTGTGTATCGACCCGGTCCCCATGGCGCTACGGTTCAGTGGGGCGCCAGGAGGTGCGCAGGGCTTTCGGTTTGGCGGCGCCGGTGCCGTTGCCCTGAGTGTCCGGGATGCCCACCTTGACGGCCGGTCCGTGGACCTGGTCGCCGAGGATTCGGCGCCGGCAGAGGCCAGCGAGCGCCTTGTGCCCGGGCAGGTTCTGATCGCCCGGGCGGCTGGTGTACCGGTAACCGGCCGTCGGTTATCGGTGCAACTGGAGATCGACCCCTCTCTGTCGTCCGATGCCTTTTCTGTCCGCCGTGAAACAACGCTCGAAGGGCAGATACAGGTCGAGTGGCTGCCGCGTGGGGTTGGCGTCAGCCCGGTTGCTCCACCGAGCCAATGACGTTGGCCGGCTCAGCGGTGCGCGGTTGCGTCAGGCACTGCTGGAGCGCCATGCCGGCTTTCTGCCGCAGGTCAGCGTGGGCGGCGTCGAGGTCTTCGCCGTCGGCTTCGGCAATGGGCCATACCCAAAATGAGCGCATCCCATAGCAAGAGTCAATCAGCGGCGGCTTCCTGAATGAAGGAAGGGCGGCTATGATGGGCAACGTTTTTTTTGCTTACAACCCGGAGACATCCATGAGCAACGATCTTATCAAGCACGTCACCGACGCGACCTTTGAGGCCGAAGTACTTAAGGCTGAAGGCCCGGTGCTGGTTGACTACTGGGCTGAGTGGTGCGGTCCTTGCAAAATGATCGCTCCGGTCCTGGACGACATCGCTACCACCTACGAAGGCAAGCTGACCATTGCCAAGCTGAATATCGACGAGAACCAGGAAACCCCGGCCAAGCACGGCGTGCGTGGTATCCCGACCCTGATGCTGTTCAAGAACGGCAACGTCGAAGCCACCAAGGTCGGCGCACTGTCGAAGTCGCAACTGGCGGCATTCCTCGACGCCAATATCTAAGTGTCGTAAAAAAGCCCCGCAATTTGCGGGGCTTTTTCGTGAAGCAGGGCTAGACGCTCTGAAATCCAGGTGGTACATTCGGCCCCGCACTGGTTTCTCCACTGCCCCCTGCAAGCCGTCGCCGACGCACTCCTTTCGATTAGTACGCGATCCTGTCGCCTTCTCTGCGGCGCGGCCTCATTAAGCCAAAAGCTTAATTCCCCCCCTCTATAAATGATTACGTCATTCCTATATGAATCTGACTGAACTCAAGCAAAAGCCGATTACCGACCTGCTCCAACTGGCCGAAGAAATGGGCATAGAAAATATGGCCCGTTCGCGCAAGCAGGACGTGATTTTCTCCCTGCTGAAAAAGCACGCGAAAAGCGGCGAGGAAATCTCCGGTGATGGCGTGCTGGAGATTCTCCAGGACGGCTTCGGCTTCCTCCGCTCTGCAGACGCCTCCTATCTCGCCGGCCCAGACGATATCTACGTCTCGCCGAGCCAGATCCGTCGCTTCAACTTGCGCACCGGTGACACCATCGTTGGCAAGATCCGCCCTCCGAAGGAAGGCGAGCGTTACTTCGCCCTGCTCAAGGTCGACACGATCAACTTCGATCGCCCGGAGAACGCGAAGAACAAGATTCTCTTCGAGAACCTGACGCCGCTGTTCCCGACCGTGCGCATGAAGATGGAAGCCGGCAACGGTTCCACCGAAGACCTGACCGGTCGTGTGATCGACCTGTGCGCCCCGATCGGCAAGGGCCAGCGTGGCCTGATCGTCGCACCGCCGAAAGCCGGTAAGACCATCATGCTGCAGAACATTGCAGCGAACATCGCGCGTAACAACCCTGAAGTTCACCTGATCGTGTTGCTGATCGATGAACGCCCGGAAGAAGTGACCGAAATGCAGCGCACCGTGCGCGGCGAAGTGGTTGCCTCGACGTTCGATGAGCCGCCAACCCGCCACGTGCAGGTTGCCGAAATGGTGATCGAGAAGGCCAAGCGCCTGGTCGAGCACAAGAAGGACGTGGTGATCCTGCTCGACTCCATCACCCGTCTGGCCCGTGCCTACAACACCGTGATCCCGAGCTCCGGCAAGGTGTTGACCGGTGGTGTCGATGCCCACGCCCTGGAGAAGCCGAAACGCTTCTTCGGCGCTGCGCGTAACATCGAAGAAGGCGGCTCGCTGACCATTATCGCCACCGCGCTGGTTGAAACCGGCTCGAAGATGGACGAGGTGATCTACGAAGAGTTCAAGGGTACCGGCAACATGGAGCTGCCTTTGGACCGTCGCATCGCTGAAAAGCGTGTGTTCCCGGCCATCAACATCAACCGCTCCGGTACTCGCCGCGAAGAGTTGCTGACGGCCGACGACGAGCTGCAGCGCATGTGGATCCTGCGCAAGCTGCTGCATCCGATGGACGAAGTCGCTGCCATCGAGTTCCTGATCGACAAGCTGAAAACGACCAAGACCAACGACGAGTTCTTCCTGTCGATGAAACGTAAGTAATACGACGTTTCAGGTCCGAAAGAATGGCGCCCCTAGGGGCGCCATTTTTTTGCCCGGGATTTTTAACGACACCTGGCGGGTAATTGCGCCTCGATAAGGCTGCCAGCGGCCCTCAGAGCAGGTAGGATGTACGCCTATTTTACGGGTGGCATGGTTAATGAAATTCAAGGATCTTCGGGATTTCGTGCAGCAACTTGAGCAGCGCGGAGAGTTGAAACGTATTCAGGTGCCGGTTTCCCCGGTCCTGGAAATGACTGAGATTTGCGACCGCACCTTGCGCAACAAGGGCCCGGCGCTGCTGTTCGAGAACCCCACAGGCTTTGATATCCCGGTGCTCGGCAACCTGTTCGGCACACCCGACCGGGTAGCGTTCGGCATGGGCGCCGAGTCGGTCAGCGAACTGCGCGAAATCGGCAAGCTACTGGCCTTCCTCAAGGAGCCCGAGCCGCCCAAGGGCCTCAAGGATGCGTGGTCGAAGTTGCCGATCTTCCGCAAGATCATTGCCATGGCGCCCAAGGTGGTCAAGGACGCGGTCTGCCAGGAAGTGGTCATCGAAGGCGATGATGTCGACCTGGCGATGCTCCCGGTGCAGACCTGCTGGCCCGGCGACGTCGGCCCGCTGATCACCTGGGGCCTGACCGTCACCAAGGGCCCGAACAAGGACCGCCAGAACCTCGGCATCTACCGTCAGCAAGTGATTGGCCGCAACAAGGTGATCATGCGCTGGCTGAGCCACCGTGGCGGCGCCCTGGATTACCGCGAGTGGTGCGAGAAGCACCCGGGCCAGCCGTTCCCGGTCTCCGTGGCCCTGGGCGCCGACCCGGCGACGATCCTCGGCGCCGTGACGCCGGTGCCCGACAGCTTGTCCGAATACGCCTTTGCCGGCCTACTGCGCGGCAACCGTACCGAGCTGGTGAAGTGCCGTGGCAACGACCTGCAAGTGCCGGCCACCGCCGAAATCATCCTCGAAGGCGTGATTCATCCGGGTGAGATGGCCGATGAAGGCCCGTATGGCGACCACACCGGCTACTACAATGAAGTCGACAGCTTCCCGGTGTTCACCGTCGAGCGCATCACCCACCGGATCAAGCCGATCTACCACAGCACCTACACCGGCCGCCCGCCTGATGAGCCGGCGATCCTCGGCGTGGCGCTGAACGAGGTGTTCGTGCCGATCCTGCAGAAGCAGTTCCCGGAAATCACCGACTTCTACCTGCCGCCGGAAGGCTGCTCGTACCGCATGGCCATCGTGACCATGAAGAAGTCGTACCCGGGCCATGCCAAGCGCGTGATGCTCGGTGTGTGGTCGTTTTTGCGACAGTTCATGTACACCAAGTTCGTTATTGTCACCGACGACGACATCAACGCCCGGGACTGGAACGATGTGATCTGGGCTATCACCACGCGCATGGACCCCAAGCGCGACACGGTGATGATCGATAACACGCCCATCGACTACCTCGACTTTGCCTCGCCGGTGTCGGGCCTGGGCTCGAAGATGGGCCTGGATGCCACCCATAAATGGCCGGGTGAAACCACCCGCGAGTGGGGCCGGGTGATCGTCAAGGATGAAGCGGTGACGGCGCGTGTCGATGCGATGTGGAAAGAATTGGGAATAGATTGATGCGTGTAACCCTGCAACCTTCCGGTGCGGTCCTCGACTTGCAGCCGGGCGAGCGGATTCTTGAAGGTGCGCGGCGCCTGGGCTATGAATGCCCCCAGGCGTGTCGTAATGGAGTGTGTCACGTGTGTGCGGCGCTGCTGGTCGAGGGCCGGGTGCAGCAAGCCGGTGAGGTACGCGATCATGGCGAGTTCTACACCTGCATCGCCGAACCGCTGGAAGATTGCATCGTGCTGTGGGATGGCGTGCTGGCGCCGGGCGAGTTGCCGGTGCGCCAGCTTGCCTGCCAGTTGAGCGAATGCGTGGAGCTGGGGGGCGATGTGTGGCGCGTGCGCCTGCGGGCCCCGGCTGGCAAAGCGCTGCGTTACCACGCGGGCCAGTACCTGATGATCGAGCGCGAGAACGGCGACAAGTCGGCGTTTTCCCTGGCGTCGGCACCCCATGCCGGGCGCGAGCTGGAGCTGCATGTGCTGGTGCGCGAAGACAGCGCCCGCAGCCTGATCGAGCAGTTGCAGCGTAACCAGATGGCGCGGGTCGAACTGCCATTTGGCGATACCCACCTGGCCGAGTTACCCGACGGTCCGCTGGTGCTGATCGCGGCGGGCACCGGCATGGCGCAAATGCACAGCCTGATCGAACACTGCCGGGCCACGGGGTTCAAGTATCCGGTGCATCTGTACTGGGGCGTGCGCCGTCCCGAGGATTTCTACCAGGTCGAGCACTGGGAGCAGTGGCAGCAACTGCCCAACCTGTTCCTGCACAAAGTGGTCAGCGACCTGTGCGGGTGGGAAGGGCGTTGTGGCTTATTGCATGAAGCGGTGTGCGAAGACATCACCGACCTCAAGGCCGTGCATGTCTACGCCAGCGGCTCGCCGGCGATGATCTATGGCACGCTGGATGCGCTGGTACATGCCGGGATGGATGCGCACCAGATGCGCGCTGACGTATTTGCCTACGCCCCCCGCGCCTGAGACGCCGCTCAAACTGTGGGAGCGGGCAAGCTCCCACATTGGATTGTGTCTACTCAGGTGTGCGGCGTCAGAAGCGCACGCCCGTGGTCACCATCGCCGCATTGAACCCCAGCAACACAAACTCCGCTGCCACCGGTCCGTAGTAGGCACCCACCGACGGAATGATCACCGGCGCCACGCCGTAGCGGTTCAGCGGGATCTTGTCGCGGTATTGGCCGCGATAGCCCTGGATCGCGCCGCCGGTCAGCTTCAGATACACCGGATAGTCGGCCATGTCATAGCGCTTGCCCGCATAGGCGTAATACGAGCGCTGGCGAAACGAGTTGCGAAAGGTCGCACCGCCATACACCCACCCCGAAGCGTCATTGCGCTCCAGGCCGATCAGGTCTTGATGGTTGTTGTGCTCGGGATCCGGTGCAAAGTGCCGGGTGTAGACGCTGGTCTGGGCGTACCAGAAGCCTTTGTCGTCGTTGGCCGGCGCTTCGGCGGCCAGGGCGGTGGTGGCCTGCGCCAGGAGCAGCAGGCCGGAAAGTCGGTTTTTCATGGGGCGACCTCGATAGTCGGTAGATGCGCGACAAAGTGGGTCGTGACGCGGGTCTATTTTGCGGGCAGGCCGCCGATAAAGGCTGAACGGACGCTGAAAATTGCGGCGTTTTCCGGGCTTATCCCCTAGCACTTTTTCGCCTTGCGGTTACAGCGGCGCGTTCTATTACGGTAAAGTCGCCTATAACTGGTAAGGCACAGGAGACCTAAGCGATCTGCCATGACCGTTATTGAATCCGAACTTCTGCAATGGGCTTACCCGCCGCGGCTCGATCTGGGGCCGCAACTCACTCACGAACAATTGATGAGCTCGATGCAGGCCACCATGGGGCTGCACAAGGGTGGGCCGGTCTGGCTGTTTGCGTATGGTTCGCTGATCTGGCGCCCTGAATGTTCGGCAGCCCAGCGCGTGCGCGCCCGGGTCCATGGGTATCACCGGGGCCTGTACCTGTGGTCCCACGAGCACCGGGGCACGCCGGAGTTACCGGGGCTGGTGTTTGGCCTGGATCGTGGCGGCTCGTGCAGCGGTTTTGCCTATCGCCTGCCGGAGGATCAACTGGAGGCCTCGCTCTATGCCTTGTGGCAGCGCGAGATGCCTTACCCCTCCTATCGGCCCCACTGGCTCAGTTGCCGGCTTGAAGACGGCAGCCAGGTGCAGGCATTGGGTTTTGTGCTGGAGCGGCACCTGCCCAGCTATGCCGGCAACTTGCCCGACAGCGTGCTGAACCAGGTCTTTGCCTGTGCTTGCGGGCGTTACGGCACCACTCGCGATTATGTCGAGCAGACCGTCAACGCCCTGCGGAGCCACGCCATGCCAGACAAGAATCTGGAGGCGCGGCTCAAGCGATGTGCCAAAGGCGTCGCGGCGATTAACGCGCCGAGCTGATGCTATTGGTGTGCCACAGGGTGGGGATCAGGAACGCGATGGCCAACAGGCACGCGCCGATCAGCAGCACAAAGCCGCCGTCCCAGCCGAAGTGGTCCACGGTGTAGCCCATGGCCGCACTGGCGGCTACCGAACCGCCCAGGTAACCGAACAGACCGGTAAAGCCTGCCGCCGTACCTGCGGCTTTCTTCGGCGCCAGTTCCAGGGCCTGCAGGCCGATCAGCATCACTGGGCCGTAGATCAAAAAGCCAATGGAGAACAGCGCGATCATGTCGACCATCGGGTTGCCCGGCGGGTTGAGCCAGTACACCAGGGTCGCCACGGTCACCAGGGCCATGAACACAATGCCGGTCAGGCCACGGTTGCCACGGAAGATCTTGTCCGACATCCAGCCGCACAGCAGCGTGCCGGGGATCCCCGCCCACTCGTAGAAGAAGTACGCCCACGACGATTTATCGACGGTGAAGTGCTTGGCTTCCTTGAGGTAGGTCGGTGCCCAGTCCAGCACGCCATAACGCAGCAGGTAGACGAACACGTTGGCGAAGGCGATGTACCACAGCATCTTGTTGCGCAGCACGTACTTGACGAAGATTTCCTTGGCGCTGAATTCGTCTTCGTGGCTGTCGTCGTAGCCTTCCGGGTAGTCGTTCTTGTACTTCTCGATCGGCGGCAAGCCTACCGACTGCGGGGTGTCACGCATGGTGATAAAGGCAAACGCCGCCACTGCCAAGGCCACCGTTGCCGGCACATAGAACGCTGCGTGCCAGTCGTTGAACCAGGCCATGCCCAACAGGAACAGCGGGCCGATCAGGCCGCCGCCGACGTTATGCGCCACGTTCCACACCGACACCACGCCACCGCGTTCTTTCTGCGACCACCAGTGCACCATGGTCCGTCCACTCGGCGGCCAGCCCATGCCCTGGGCCCAGCCGTTGATGAACAGCAGAATGAACATCATGGTCACGCTGGACGTTGCCCAAGGCGCGAAACCGAAAATGAACATCACCCCGGCCGATACCAGCAAGCCAAAGGGCAGGAAGTAGCGCGGGTTGGAGCGGTCGGACACCAGGCCCATGAGGAACTTGGACAGGCCGTAGGCAATCGCGATCGCCGACATGGCCAGGCCCAGTTGACCACGGGTGTAACCCTCGTCGATCAGGTACGGCATGGCCAGGGAGAAGTTCTTGCGCAGCAGGTAGTAACCCGCGTAGCCAAAGAAAATACCGGCGAAGATCTGCCAGCGCAGTCGTCGGTAGGTACTGTCGATCTTTTCTTCAGGCAGGGGTGCCTGATGAGGGGCAGGACGAAAGAAAGCAAACATTCAAGAGCTCCAAATTTCTTGTTTTGACTGCGGATGCGAATGTTACAGTTTCGTTACCGAAAATAGCATCGCCTCTTATCTGCAAACACAGGAAACTGGAGTAATTGCATGTTCTTTTACGAACATGTCGCTAATAGATAAATTTGGGTCGTGATCAGATTCCTCAGAACACCGCAGATCAAATGTAGGAGCTGGCTTGCCTGCGATAGCGGTGGATCAGTCACGAAAGATGTAGCTGACCCACCGCTATCGCAGGCAAGCCAGCTCCCACATTGACCGCATTTCAAATCACTGGCGGACCTGCACGACCACCTTGCCCACCGCCCTGCGTTGCCCCAGGTCATTGATCGCCTGCGCCGCGTTGTCCAGCGGATACACCTGCGACACCAGCGGCTTCAACTTCCCCTCGGCATACCAATCAAACAGCTGCTGGAAATTCGCCGCATTCTCCTGCGGCTGGCGCTGGGCAAACGCACCCCAGAACACCCCGACCACCGCCGCGCCCTTGAGCAGCGCCAGGTTCACCGGCAATTCAGGGATGCGCCCGCTGGCAAACCCCACCACCAGCAGCCGGCCGTTCCAGGCAATGGCGCGAATGGCCTGGTCAAACAGATCGCCGCCCACCGGGTCGTAGATCACGTCGGCACCGTTGCCGTCGGTCAGGCGCTTGATTTCATCCTTGAGGTTGCTTTCGCTGTAGTTGATCAATTCATCGGCACCCGCCGCCTTGGCCACGGCCAGCTTGTCGGCGCTGCTGGCGGCGGCGATCACCCGGGCGCCCATGGCCTTGCCGATTTCCACGGCGGCCAGGCCCACGCCACCGGACGCGCCCAGCACCAACAGGGTCTCGCCGGCCGCCAGCTGGCCACGCTGCTTGAGGGCGTGCATCGAGGTGCCGTAGGTCATGCTGAAGGCGGCGGCGGTGTTGAAGTCCATGCTCGGCGGGATCGGCAATACGTTATAGCCCGGCACCGCGACCTGCTCGGCAAAGCTGCCCCAACCGGTCAGCGCCATGACCCGGTCGCCGACCTTCAGGTGGCTGACCTTTTCCCCGACGTCGCTGACCACCCCTGCCGCTTCGCCACCCGGCGAGAACGGGAAGGGCGGTTTGAACTGGTACTTGCCCTCGATGATCAGCGTGTCCGGGAAATTCACCCCGGCGGCATGCACCTCCAGCAGGATCTCGTTCTTCTTGATCGCCGGGCTTTCGACGTCTTCCAACACCAGGGTTTCGGCAGGGCCGAAGGCTTTGCACAGCACGGCTTTCATCGGACTATTCCTTTTGGCGTATTGGCCGATAAGTGTAGGTGGGTCAGGTCACGGGTCAACGAGCATGCCCCGGCCTGATAAGTCGCCATAAGCTTGTGCTCTGCCTTGCTAGCGTTATGCTACTGGCAACCGAATGTGAGGAATGAACTGTGAAAGCGTGGATCCTGTTGATGCTGGCCCTGACGTTGCCGATGGCAGCCCATGCCGAAGAAGCCAAGGAAGGCGAAGCGCCGAAGGTCAGCTACTACAGCCTGACCCCGCCCTTTGTCGGCAACTACGCCCTGGACGGCGGCCCGAAACTGCGGGTGTACAAGGCCGATGTGGCCCTGCGCGTGACCGGCACGGAAGCGGCGGCGGCGATCAAGGCCAATGAGCCGTTGATCCGTAATCAACTGGTGGCGCTGTTTACCCAGCAGACTGTCGAGAGCATGGGCAGTGTCGAAGGCAAAGAGAAGTTGCGTCAGGAAGCGTTGAAGCAGACTCAGCAAGTGATGAATGATGAGACGGGGAAGCCGGTGGTTGAGGACTTGTTGTTCAATAATCTGATCATCCAGTAAAGCGGGCGCTTAGCGCCCATCGCAGGCAAGCCAGCTCCCACATTTTGACGGTGTTCACAAATCAAAGTGTGGGAGCTGGCTTGCGATGACGGCCTTGCGGGCGCTTCAAGATGCCAGGCTTTTCCTGAATCTGGCCAACGCCACCGCAAAAAACACCAACCCAATCCCCGCCAGCGCCAGCAAATCCGGCCACACCACGCCCACCCCGGCATCGCGGAACAAAATCGCCGCACTCAAGCTCACAAAATGCGTGGACGGCGAGCCCTGCATCACCCATTGCAACCATTCGGGCATGCTGTCCAGCGGCGTACTGCCGCCTGACAACAGCAACATCGGAATAATCACCGGGATCGCCAACAAGCCAAACTGCGGCGTCGAGCGGGCGAGGGTGGCGAGGAAGATGCCCAGGGCGGTGCTGGCAAACAGGTACAGCGCCGTCACCAGCAGGAACAGGCTCAACGAGCCGGCCAGCGGCACGCCGAGCAGGCCCTTGACCACCACTTCCAGTGACAGCCAGGTACACAGCACCACCACCAGCATGTTGCTCCAGATTTTTGCCAGCATGATTTCCAGGGCGGTCAGTGGCAGTACCAGCAAATGGTCGAGGGTGCCGTGCTCGCGCTCGCGCAGCAGGGCGGTGCCGGTCAGGACGATGGCGAGGATGGTGATGTTATTGACGATCTGGATCACCGCCAGGAACCAGCCACCTTCCAGGTTGGTATTGAACAGCGCCCGGGTGGTCAGCGCCGCCGGTGCCCGTTGACTGGCATCCGCCTGGCCGCTGTAGGTCAGCAGTTCGCGCTGGAAAATCCGCCCGATATAGCCGGCGCCCATAAACGCCTGGCTCATGGCCGTGGCATCCACATTGACCTGCACGCTCGGCTGGCGGCCGGCCAGCAGGTCGGCCTGGAAATTGGCTGGCACGTTGATCACGAAGGTGTACTGGCCGCTGTCCATCACCTTGTCCAACTGGTCGTAGGGCAGTGGCACGGCAGTCTGGAATTCCGGGGGTTGCAGGGCCTCGGCCAACTGGCGTGACAATTGGCCATGGTCTTCATCGACAAAGGCCACGCTGGCGTTATGCACGCCAATCACCGAACCGGCCGCTGGCATATAGATGGCGACGGTGAAGGCGTAGAACAGAAACAGCAGCAACACGCTGTCGTGACGCAGGCTGGTGAGTTCTTTGAGCCCCAGGCGCAGGATATGGGCGAACTTATGCATCAGGCCTCCTGCTTCTTGAGCATGACCAGGCTCAGCCCGGTGAAACCCAGGAAAAATCCGAACAGCGCCAGGCACTGTGGCCACAGCTGGCGCAGGTCCAGGGCTTTGGTGAAGGTGCCGACGGCCACATCCAGGAAGTAACCTGCGGGAAACAGCATACCCATCAGCGCGGCCGCGCCTTCCAGGGACGAGCGCGGCACGATCAACCCGGAGAACTGGATGGTCGGCAGGCTGGTGATGATCATGGTGCCAAGGATCGCGGCGATCTGGGTGCGGGTGAACGCGGAAATCAGCAGGCCCATGCTGGTGGTGGCCAGCACATACAGCAGGCCGCCAAACGCCAGGGTCACGCCACTGCCCTTGAACGGCACGCCGAACAGCCAGCGGTTCATCGCCACCAGCAAGGCCAGGTTGATCAGGCTGATGACCAGGTACGGCGCCTGTTTGCCCAGGAGAAACTCCAGGCGGGTCAGCGGCGTGGCATAAAAGTTGGTGATCGAGCCCAGTTCCTTCTCGCGCACGATGCCCAGGGCGGTGAGCATGGCCGGGATAAACGCCAGGATCAGTGCCATCACGCCCGGGCCGATGGCATTGACGCTGACCACGTCCTGGTTATAGCGAAAGCGCGTTTCCAGTTTGGCGGCGGCGGGGCGGGTCTGTGGTGTGCTGCTGAGTTCGGCCAACTGCTGCAGATTGGCCTGATGCACAGCCTCGACATAGTTGCGGCTGGTCTCGGCGCGAAACGGCATGCCGCCATCGAGCCAGGCGGCCACCGCCGGTTGGCGCCCGGCGTACAGGTCGCGGCCAAAGCCCGGGGGGATTTCCAGGGCCAGTTTGATTTCCGAACGTTGCAGGCGCCGGTGCAACTCGGCCGAATCGCTGATCGGTGGCTGTTCGGCGAAGTAGCGCGAACTGCGGAAGGCCTCTAGGTAAGCGCGGCTTTGCGGCGTCTGGTCCTGGTCGTACACGGCGAAGGCGAGCTTCTCTACGTCCAGGGAAATGCCGTAGCCGAAGATCACCATCATGAAAATCGCCCCGAGCAGAGCAAAGGCCATGCGCACTTTGTCGCGCAGCAGTTCCTTGCCTTCGCGACTGGCCACCGCCAGCAGGCGCGCCAGGCTGAAGCCGCGCTTGCTGACTGGCGGCGTGCTCGGTGTGCTGACGGTTGCACTGGGCGCGGCGGCTTCCGGGGCCTCCTGGGCTTGCTCCAGGCAGGTGACGAACGCGGCTTCCAGGGTCTCGCCGTGGAATTGCTGTTGCAGGGCGTCCGGGGTGTCGCAGGCCAGCACCTTGCCGGCGTGCATCAACGAGATGCGGTCGCAGCGCTGGGCTTCGTTCATAAAGTGGGTGGAGAGAAAAATCGTCACCCCTTGCTCGCGGGACAACTCCACCAGCAAACGCCAGAAATCGTCGCGCGCGGCGGGGTCCACGCCGGACGTGGGTTCGTCGAGGATCAGCACTTCCGGGCGATGCAGCACCGCCACAGCCAGGGACAGGCGCTGGCGCAAACCCAGGGGCAGTTCGCCGGAGGGCTGTTCGGCGATTTCGCCCAGGTCAAAGCGTTGGATCAGTTCCTCAATGCGCGGCCCACTGTCGGCCTTGGGCAGGTCGAACAACTGTGCGTGCAGCACCAGGTTCTGGCGCACGCTGAGTTCGCCGTACAGCGAGAAACTCTGGGACATGAAGCCCACGCGCTTGCGGGTCGCCAGGTCCTTGGCATTCACCGGGTTGCCCAGCAGTGTGGCGCTGCCTTCACTGGCCGGCATCAGCCCGGTGAGGACTTTCATGGTGGTGGTCTTGCCGCAGCCGTTGGAGCCGAGAAAGCCAAAGATCTCACCACGGCCGATGGCGAAGCTGACCTTGTTGACGGCGGTGAAGTCGCCAAAGCGCAGGGTCAGGTCGTGGGCTTCGATGGCGATATCGGTGGTGTCGTGTGCCCGAGGAGGGATCACCAGCGGCTGGTTGTTGTGCGCGCTGTCGCCCTGGAAATGGGTAAAGGCTTCATCCAGCTTGCCGCTGGGCGTGACCGCCGCCAGTTCATGGCTCAGGCCATCGGCAATCAGCTTGCCGCGGTCGAGCATCAGGCAATGCTCGAACTGCTCGGCTTCTTCCATGTAGGCCGTGGCCACCAGCAGCGTCAGTTGCGGGCGCTCGCTGCGTACGGTTTCTACCAGTTCCCAGAAGCGTCGGCGTGACAATGGGTCGACGCCGGTGGTGGGTTCATCAAGGATCAGCAAGTCCGGGTCATGGATCAGCGCGCAGCACAGCCCTAGTTTCTGCTTCATCCCGCCCGACAGCTTGCCGGCTGGGCGGTCGGCGAAACGTGCCAGGTCGGTGGCCAGCAGCAGGTTGTGCATGCGCTGCTCGCAATCGGCTTTGGACAGGCCAAACAGGGTGGCAAAAAACCGGATGTTTTCGCGGATGGACAGCTCGGGGTACAGGTTGCCGCCCAGGCCCTGGGGCATAAAGGCGATCAACGGGTACAGGCTGTTGCGGTGGCGGCGGTCTTCGATGGAGCCGCCCAGCACCTGCAGGTCGCCGGCCTGCAGCTTTTTAACCCCGGCGATCAGGCCCAGCAGGCTCGACTTGCCCGCGCCATCCGGGCCGATCAGGCCGCAGCGGGTGCCGGCCGGCAGGCTGAAGGCAATGTCGAGCAGTGCCTGTTGCTTGCCGTAGCGGTGGTTGATGCCCGTGGCGTGCAGCGCCAGCCCGTTCATTGCAGGTTGGCCGGCCAGTCCAGGTCGGCAGTGCGCACGTAGCCGGCGCCGGGCATGCCGGGCTTGGCCTGGGGCACGGCGCTGGGTTGAGTCAGGCGCAGTTTGACGCGGAACACCAGTTTCTGGCGTTCGTCGCGGGTTTCCACTTCTTTGGGGGTGAACTGGGATTTGGCCGCGACAAAGCTGATTTTCGCCGGCAGCGGATGATCCGGCAGGGCATCGAGCACGATCCGCGCTTCACTGCCCACGGTCAGGCGGCCAGTGACGGAGGCGGGCAGGTAGAGGTTCATGTACTGGTCATTCGGATCGATCAGCAGCAACACCCGCCCGCCGGCGCCGAGCACTTCACCAGGTTCGGCCAGGCGCAGCTGGATGATGCCGTCGATGGGCGCGCGCAGGCTGCTGTCCTCGATTTCGCTGGTCAGTTGCGCCACCTGGGCCTGGGCCGCACCGATGGCAGCCTTGACCGCATTGACCTGGGCCTGGGCGGCTACCACCGCTGCATTGCCGGTGTTCTGGCGTGCCTGTTGCTGGTCGATCAACTGCGCGCTGGCGAAGCCGCGGCGGTACAGCTCTTGGGTACGCTTGAGTTCCTGGCTGGCCAGCAGGTTTTCGCTCTGGCGCAGCTGCACATTGGCTTCGGCGGCGGCGAAGTTTTCCTTGGCCCGCAGCACTTCGGCCTCGGCCTGGGAGCGCTGGGCTTCCAGGGTGCGGGTGTCGATACGTGCCAGCAGTTGGCCCTTGAGCACTTTGTCGCCTTCATCGACCCGCACCTCGGCCAGGCGCCCGGGGATCTTGGTGGCGATCTGCACTTCGGTGGATTCCAGCCGGCCGTTGCCCATGTGCAAACCTTCCGGCAGGCGGTCGAGGGTGGACTTCCAGTAGCCGAAGCCGCCGGCGGCCACCAGCAACAGAATCAGGAGAAAAGCGAAGAAGTGCGAACTGCGATGGGGCGTCGACATGGGTGCATCCTGCGGTGTTAGCGTCCTAGTTTGCCGGGATCGTAACCGATAGCCGTTGATACCGGTCAAATGAATCCCTTTAGGCGTTAACGCAGGGCCATGACCGCCGCCCATTGCTCGGCCGTCACCGGCATCACCGACAAGCGACTGCCTTTTTGCACCAGCGGCAATTCGGCCAGGGCGGTTTGTTGCTTGAGGTAGCCCAGCCCGAGGACCTTGGGGAAGGTCTCGACGTGGGCCACGGTGATGGCGCTCCACGGATTTTTTTCTGCTGTGGCCTTGGCATCGAAGTGATGGTTGCCGGGCTCCAGCGCCGTCGGGTCTGGATACGCCGCTTCGATGATTTTTCCTACGCCGGCAATCCCCGGTTCCGGGCAACTGGAGTGGTAGAAGAAAAACGCGTCACCCACGGCCATGGCCCGCAGGAAGTTGCGCGCCTGGTAATTGCGCACGCCATCCCAGCGTGCTTCGCCGAGTTTTTCCAGGCCCTGGATGGACAACTCATCAGGCTCGGATTTCATCAGCCAATAGGCCATGGTTTTTGCTCCTTTGCAGGGGATTGGATAGGTTGTGCGGCAACTTCATGACAAACCGACGGTCGGTTGACGTCAAGGTTTGCGTGTTGGTTCACGTTAACGCAGAATGCCGGGATTTTAAGCTTGACGCAGCTGGAACGGGCTACATTGGAACGTTGCTGTCATCGTGTGTGATAGGCCTGAAGGGGGGCAATCGATGAAACGCAAACCGGATTTACTATGGATTTTGGTTATTTTGTTCGGTCTGGGCGTCGTGACCACCGGGTATGCGCAGAGCCTCTGGTCGAACAAGACCGAAGCGCCTGTTGAATTTGCACAGCAGCAACAACAAACCTTCAAGCGTTGACGCTATTTCGGCGCCGTTGAGTCCAGCGGCGTCCCCTCTGCGATATACCACTTCCTGTCGGTCACGGTGCCATTTAACGGCACGTCCCAGCTGGCCTGTGCCAGTCGCTCGACCTTCTGACATTCATGGGCCAGCCCCAGCAGCGTCGGCTTGCGCCACGCCGAGCGGCGCGCCAGGTACGCCAGGCTGCGATCATAAAAGCCGCCGCCCATGCCCAGCCGCCCACCCGCCTCATCGAACCCCACCAACGGCAGCAGCACCAGGTCCAGGGCCCAGACCTTGCGCTGGCGGCCGACATTGACCCGTGGCTCAAGAATGCCGAAGCGATTGGGCACAAGCTTTTCCCCGGGGCGCACGCGTTGGAACACCATCTTGGTTCGTGGCCAGGCACTGAGCACCGGTAGGTAGGTGGCCTTGCCCCGACGCTGGGCCGCGCGCAGCAGCAAGCGCGGATCGATTTCGCCATCCGTCGGCAGGTACAGGGAAATATGTTTGGCCCGGCAAAACAGCGGGTGCTGTGCCAGTTGCCGATACAAGCCAAGCGCTGCCTGGCGTTGCTCGCCTGGCGTGAGGGCGCGGCGGGCCTTGCGCAACATGCGTCGAAGGTGCGGACGGGAAAGCGGCGCAGGTTCGGTCATGGTGTTCGGCTCATAAAACAATGCCAGTCCGGGGACTGGCATTGAGTTTGGGAATTCAGGCTCCCCGACAGAACCGCTGTCGACTTAGCCCTTGAACCCGAAAGTTCAAGGTGGAAGAAGCAGTAGGCTTTAAGGCTTTCCGTCTAGCGGACATGCACACCAGCCCAACGTGCAACTTCCAGGGTAGTGCGAATCGGCTCAGGGACATCGCCGACTGGCAAGCACGCCAGGGAGTGAGGCGAGTATACCCCAAACAGGTTCGGCAATCAGCCTTTGGGTTGCTCTTGATCGTTGGAAAGGGCCAGGTCGACACGTTCCAGCAGGTCGCGTACTTGCTCACGTGTCGAGCCGCTGGCCTGGACGTCAGGGCGTTCCTGCCTGTGCAGCAAATCGT
Source organism: Pseudomonas sp. ICMP 8385 (assembly GCF_002699915.1). Lineage (NCBI taxonomy): Bacteria > Pseudomonadati > Pseudomonadota > Gammaproteobacteria > Pseudomonadales > Pseudomonadaceae > Pseudomonas > Pseudomonas sp. ICMP 8385. Next base: position 29,665 of record NZ_LKBY01000091.1, read on the forward strand.
GGGTAATGTTCAGCGCTGCCATCACGGCGATACGGTCGGCGCCGATGACTTTGCCGCTGCTGCGGATTTCACGCATCTTGCCATCCAGGTAGCGGGCGGCGCTCACCAGGTTGCTGCGCTCTTCCTGGGGGCAGATGATTGAATACTCTTTGTCGAGGATCTGCACGGTGACGCTATTGCTTGAACTCATGAGTCTTGCTCCAGGGCCTTCAGGCGCGAAATCATCGATTCGACCTTACGCCGGGCGATTTCGTTTTTTTCAATGAGGTGAGCGCGTTCCTCGCGCCAGGTCTTTTCCTGAGCTAATAGGAGTCCGTTTTGACTCTTTAGTTGCTCGACCCGGGTAATTAGCAATTCGAGTCTGGCCATCAGCGCTTGCAAGTCGGTGTCTTCCATGGGGTTCCACTGGATTTGTCTGATGAATGGCAACTGCAGGATAAACGATCTGACGCCCTTGATAGTCGGGTGCGTCTGCCGGTGCTAGGATACAGCGCTTCATTCTAGACATCGCGCCGCCTGGCGCCTAGCTCATCATGCCTATTCAGAACTCCCCGTACGATGCTTTTTCCAAACTGCTGAGCGCCAGCGGTCATTCTTGCTCGCCTGCCGAACTGCATGGCGTGCTGCTGGGCCGCAGTTGCACCGGCGTCGGTTTTGACGCCGACAACTGGTTGGCCGACGCCGCAGAAGTGCTCGAAACGGAGCCAGTAGATAATGTTCGTAACGCCTTGATCGGCCTGCAAGAAATGGTCAAGGGCGAGTTGACCGGCGATGACATTGCGGTAGTCCTATTGCTGCCGAGCGATGATGCGCCACTGGCCGAGCGCGCTGCCGCCCTGGGCGAATGGTGCAAGGGTTTCCTCACTGGCTTTGGCGTGAATTCCGGCGGCCTGGAACTGAGCACCGACGCCCAGGAAGTGTTGCAGGACCTGGCAGCCATCTCCCAGGTGCAAGATGCCCTGGAAGAATCCGAAGACGGTGAAGGCGACTACATGGAAGTCATGGAATACCTGCGCGTCGCGCCGCTGCTGTTGTTCACCGAGACCAAAAAATCGGCTGAACCCGCCGCCATCAAGCCGTCGCTGCACTAAGAGAGGGAACCCACCTGCCCATGATCCATATCCCCAAAGCGGAATACACCCGCCGCCGCAAGGCGCTCATGGCGCAGATGGAACCCAACAGCATCGCGATCCTGCCGGCCGCCGCCGTGGCGATCCGCAACCGTGATGTCGAACACGTCTACCGCCAGGACAGCGACTTCCAGTACCTGAGCGGTTTCCCCGAGCCGCAAGCGGTGATTGTGTTGATGCCTGGGCGCATTCACGGCGAATACGTGCTGTTCTGCCGCGAACGCAATGCCGAGCGCGAATTGTGGGACGGCCTGCGCGCCGGCACCGAAGGCGCGATTCGCGAATACGGCGCCGACGATGCGTTCCCGATTACCGATATCGACGACATCCTGCCCGGCCTGATCGAAGGCCGCGACCGGGTGTATTCGGCCATGGGCAGCAATGCCGAATTCGATCGGCACCTGATGGAGTGGATCAACGTGATCCGCTCCAAGGCGCACCTCGGTGCGCAGCCGCCGAACGAATTCGTTGCCCTGGATCATCTGCTGCACGACATGCGCCTGTATAAATCCGCCGCAGAAGTGAAAGTCATGCGCGAAGCTGCGCGGATTTCCTGCGCGGCCCATATCCGGGCGATGCAGGCCTGCCGCGCCGGGCTGCATGAGTTCAGCCTGGAAGCCGAGCTGGACTACGAGTTCCGCCGGGGCGGGGCGAAGATGCCGGCCTATGGCTCCATCGTGGCTTCGGGGCGCAACAGTTGCATCCTGCACTACCAGCAGAATGACGCGCTGCTCAAGGACGGCGACCTGGTATTGATCGACGCCGGTTGTGAGATCGACTGCTATGCCAGCGATATCACCCGGACCTGGCCGGTCAATGGCAAGTTCTCCGCCGAGCAGAAGGCGATCTACGAAATTGTGCTGGCCTCCCAGGAAGCCGCTTTTGCGCAGATCGCGCCGAACAAGCACTGGAACCAGGCCCATGAGGCAACCGTGCAAGTGATCACCGCCGGGCTGGTGAAGCTGGGCTTGTTGCAGGGTGAGGTGGACGAGTTGATCGCCAGCGAAGCCTACAAGGCGTTCTATATGCACCGCGCCGGGCACTGGCTGGGCATGGATGTGCATGATGTGGGCGAGTACAAGGTCGGCGGCGAATGGCGGGTGCTGGAAGTGGGCATGGCCCTGACCGTGGAACCGGGCATCTACATTGCCCCGGACAACCAGAACGTGGCAAAGAAATGGCGTGGCATAGGCGTGCGCATCGAGGATGACGTGGTGGTGACCAAGCAAGGCTGTGAAATTCTGACCGATGGCGTGCCCAAGGGCGTGGCCGAGATCGAAGCGCTGATGGCGGCCGCCCGATGAGCCGGGTCAACCTGGCCATTATCGGTGGCGGCCTGGTGGGCGCCAGCCTGGCATTGGCATTGCAGGCCGGGGCCAAGGCCCGGGGCTGGAAGATCATGCTGATCGAACCCTTCGCCCCCGGCGACAGCTACCAGCCGAGCTACGACGCCCGTTCCTCGGCGCTGTCCTTTGGCGCGCGGCAGATCTATCAGCGCCTGGGTGTGTGGCAAGACATTTCCCGGCGCGCCGAGCCGATCAAGCAGATCCATGTTTCCGACCGTGGCCGCTTCTCCACTGCACGCTTGTCGGCGCTCGAAGAGGGTGTGCCGGCCCTGGGCTATGTGGTGGAAAACGCCTGGCTCGGGCAGTGCCTGTGGCAAGGCTTGGATAAGGACGTGATCAGTTGGCGTTGCCCGGCCGAAGTCAGCCGCCTGGAACCGCTGGCCGATGGCTACCGCCTGACCCTCAACGACGAAACCGTCATCGAGTGCGACCTGGCGGTACTGGCCGATGGTGGCCGCTCCGGGCTGCGCGAGCAGTTGGGCATTGGCGTCAAGCAACGGCCTTACAACCAGAGTGCCCTGATCGCCAACATCACCCCCAGCGAAGCCCATAACGGCGAGGCCTTCGAGCGTTTCACCGACGATGGCCCGATGGCCTTGCTGCCCCTGGCCGACAACCGTTGCGCGTTGGTGTGGACCCGCGTCGGCATGGACGCCCAGCGCTTGGCGCAGTTGGATGAGCGCAGTTTCCTCAGCGAATTGCAGGGCGTGTTCGGTTATCGCCTGGGCACCCTCAAGCAGGTTGGGGCCCGTCACCTGTATCCGTTGACCCTGGTGGAGGCCGAGGAGCAGGTGCGCTCGCACTTGGTGATCCTCGGCAACGCCGCCCACAGCTTGCACCCGATTGCCGGCCAGGGTTTCAACCTGTCGCTGCGCGATGCCTATGCCTTGGCCGAGGCCTTGCTGGCCGGGCCGGCGGTGCCGGGCGACCTGGCGACCTTGCAGGCCTATCGCGAACGCCAGCGCCTGGACCAGCAATTGACCGTGGGCTTCTCCGACCAGGTCACCCGCCTGTTCGGCAGCGGCCAACCACTGGTCGCCATGGGCCGCAACCTCGGCCTGCTGGGCCTGGACCTGCTGCCGCCGGCCAAACGCTGGTTCGCCCGACAGGCCATGGGCCTGGGCACGCGCCCCGATGCGTAAGTGGTTGCCCTACGAACACCTTCATGACAGTTGCGCCACCCAGGTGGCGCGAGTCCTTTACCTGCGGCACACGCCGCCAGCGAAACAGGCATAAAGCATGGACATGCGCGCAGATGTGCTGATTGTCGGGGCCGGAATGGTCGGAAGCGCCCTGGCGCTGGCGTTGCAGGGCAGTGGCCTGCAGGTGCTGCTGCTCGACGGCAGCCCGCTGAGCGTCAAGCCGTTCGACGCCGATGCACCCTTTGAACCGCGGGTGAGTGCCTTGTCGGCCGCCAGCCAGCGCATTCTCGAACGCCTGGGCGTGTGGGACGGCATCGCCAGCCGCCGCGCCAGCCCCTACGGCGAGATGCAGGTGTGGGATGGCAGCGGCACCGGGCAGATCCACTTTTCGGCGGCCAGCGTGCATGCCGAGGTGCTGGGGCATATTGTCGAAAACCGTGTGGTCCAGGACGCCCTGCTCGACCGCCTGCACGATTGCGACCTGGGCCTGCTGGCCAATGCGCGCCTGGAGCAGATGCGTCGCTCCGGCGATGACTGGCTGCTGACCCTGGCCGATGGCCGCACCCTGCGCGCGCCGCTGGTGATCGCCGCCGACGGTGCCAACTCGGCCGTGCGCCGCCTGACCGGCACCGCCACCCGTGAATGGGATTACCTGCACCACGCCATCGTCACCAGCGTGCGCAGCAGCCAACCACACCAGCGCACGGCCTGGCAGCGTTTCACCGACCATGGCCCGCTGGCGTTCCTGCCGCTGGTGCGCGATGGCCAGGACGATTGGTGCTCGATCGTCTGGTCGACCACGCCGAGCGAGTCCGAACGCCTGATAGCCCTGGACGACGCAAGCTTCTGCGGTGAACTGGAGCGCGCCTTTGAAGGCCGGCTGGGCCGCGTGGTCAGTGCCGACCCACGCCTGTGCGTCCCGCTGCGCCAGCGCCACGCCAAGCGCTACGTCGCCGAGGGCCTGGCGCTGATTGGCGATGCCGCCCACGTTATCCACCCATTGGCGGGGCAGGGCGTGAACCTGGGCTTCCTCGACGCGGCGGTGTTGGCCGAGGTGCTGTTGCAGGCGTCTGAACGCGGTGAACGCTTGGCGGATGTGAAGGTGCTCAGCCGCTACGAGCGGCGGCGCATGCCCCACAACCTGGCGCTGATGGCGGCGATGGAGGGCTTTGAACGGCTATTCCAGGCCGATCAGTTGCCGTTGCGCTGGTTGCGCAATGCCGGGCTGAAGATGGTCGACCAGATGCCTGAGGCCAAGGCCCTGTTTGTGCGACAGGCGCTGGGTTTGACTGGGGACTTGCCGGATCTGGCCAAGGCCTGAGGCCACCTGCCGCACCCTAAAGGGGGGCTTATGCAACATCTCGTAACTTCTGCGCCCAGTGTTCGGTTGAGATGCTAAATGTGAGTCCTTATCATTTGCGCTCACTTTTCCTACGAGAGACCGCACCTATGTTGGCACCCAAGCGCCTCCTGACTGCCCTGGCACTCACCCTGATCGCCAGCACCACCGCCCAGGCGGCTGACGAGGTGGTGGTCTACTCCTCTCGTATCGATGAGTTGATCAAGCCGGTATTCGACGCCTACACCCAGAAAACCGGAGTGAAGGTGAAGTTCATCACCGACAAGGAAGCGCCGCTGATGCAGCGCATCAAGGCCGAAGGTCAGAACGCCACGGCTGACCTGCTGCTGACCGTCGATGCCGGCAACCTCTGGCAAGCCGAGCAGATGGGCATTCTGCAACCGTTCACCTCCAAGGTGATCGACGCCAATATTCCTGCGCAATATCGTGCTGCCAGCCACGCCTGGACCGGCTTGAGCCTGCGGGCGCGGACCATTGCCTACTCCACCGCTCGCGTCAAACCGGGTGAGTTGACCACCTACGAAGCCCTGGCCGACAAACAATGGGAAGGCCGCCTGTGCCTGCGTACGGCGAAGAAGGTCTACAACCAGTCGCTGACCGCCACCCTGATTGAGACCCATGGCGCGCAAAAGACCGAGGAGATCATCAAGGGGTGGGTCAACAACCTGTCCACCGACGTGTTCTCCGATGATGTGGCCGTGCTGGAAGCGATCAATGCCGGGCAATGCGATGTCGGTATCGTCAACACTTACTACTATGGCCGCCTGCATAAGCAAAAGCCGGACCTGGGCGTCAAACTGTTCTGGCCGAACCAGGGTGACCGTGGTGTACACGTCAACCTCTCGGGCATCGGCCTGACCCAGTACGCGCCGCACCCGGAAGCCGCCAAGGCCCTGGTGGAATGGATGACCACGCCTGAGGCGCAGAAGATCTTTGCCGACGTGAACCAGGAGTTCCCGGCCAACCCGGCGGTGCAGCCGTCTGAAGAAGTGGCTGCCTGGGGTAAGTTCAAGGCTGATACCTTGCCGGTGGAAGTGGCGGGCAAGCGCCAGGCCGAGGCGATTCGCCTGATGGATCGTGCGGGCTGGAACTGAGTACAATTTGTAAGGCTCCACAAATCTAATGTGGGAGCTGGCTTGCCTGCGATAGCATCACCCCGGTATCACTGATAAACCGAGGTGTCTGCATCGCAGGAAAGCCAGCTCCCACAATGTTTTGTGCATGCCTCCAAATCATCCACTGCTTGAGAATTCCTTTTGGCCCACCCCGCCCAACGCCGCTGGTACCTGCCGGTCTTCACTGTCGCCGCCCTGGTGCTGCTGCCGCTGAGCGTCCTGCTGCTGTCCTGGCAAAGCATCGATACGCAAATCTGGTCGCACCTGTGGGCCACCCAGATGCCGCGTCTGCTGGGCAACACCTTGACCCTGGTGTTGGGCGTCGGGGTGGGTGTCACGGTGCTGGGCGTGAGCCTGGCGTGGCTGACCAGCCTCTGTGAGTTCCCCGGCCGGCGCTGGCTGGATTGGGCCTTGATGCTGCCGTTTGCCATCCCGGCCTATGTCCTGGCATTTGTCTTCGTTGGCCTGCTGGACTTCTCCGGGCCGGTACAAACCCTGCTGCGCGAATGGTTCGGCATGGGCCTGCGCCTGCCGCGTGTGCGTTCGACCAGTGGCGTGATCATCGTGCTGGTGCTGGTGTTCTATCCCTATGTCTACCTGCTGGCGCGTACCGCCTTCCTGGCCCAGGGCAAGGGCTTGATGGAAGCGGCGCGGGTGCTGGGTCAATCGCCCTGGCAGGCCTTCTGGCGGGTGGCCCTGCCCATGGCGCGCCCGGCTGTCGGTGCCGGCGTGGCCCTGGCGTTGATGGAAACCCTGGCGGATTTCGGCGCGGTGTCGGTGTTTAATTTCGATACCTTTACTACCGCCATCTACAAGACCTGGTATGGCTTTTTCAGCCTGTCCAGCGCCGCGCAACTGGCGAGCCTGCTGCTGTTGGTGGTGATGCTGGTGCTCTACGGCGAACGCCGGGCCCGGGGGGCCAGCCGCCCGGGCAATGAGCGACCGCGGGGCAAGGCGCTGTATCACCTGCATGGCTTCAAGGCAGCCGCCGCCACGGGCTGGTGCGCCCTGGTGTTTGCCTGCGCCTTCGTCATCCCGATGATCCAACTGCTGGCCTGGTTCTGGCAGCGCGGGCGTTTCGACCTCGACGAGCGCTATGCCGGGCTGATTGTGCATACCCTCTACCTGGGCGGCATGGCCGCGTTGATCACCGTCAGCGTCGCGTTGCTGTTGGCCTTCGCCAACCGCCTGGCGCCGACCCGGGCCATCCGTTCCGGGATCAGCCTGGGCAACCTGGGCTACGCCTTGCCGGGGTCGGTCTTGGCAGTGTCGATCATGCTGGCGTTCAGCTATCTGGACCGCGAGCTGGTGATCCCGGTTTCCAGCTGGTTGGGCGGTGCGGGCAAGCCTTTGTTGCTGGGCAGCCTGTCGGCCCTGGTGATGGCCTATCTGGTGCGCTTCCTGGCCGTGGCCTATGGCCCGCTGGAAAACAGCCTGGCGCGCATCCGCCCGTCGTTGCCGGAGGCAGCGCGCAGTCTTGGGGTCAGTGGGCCACGACTGTTTTGCAAAGTGTATCTGCCGCTGTTGCTGCCAGGCACCTTGAGCGCGGCCTTGCTGGTGTTTGTCGATGTGCTCAAGGAAATGCCCGCGACCCTGCTGATGCGCCCGTTCGGCTGGGATACGCTGGCGGTACGCATCTTTGAGATGACCAGCGAGGGCGAGTGGGCGCGTGCCTCCTTGCCTGCCCTGACCCTGGTATTGGTCGGCCTGTTGCCGGTCATCGGTTTGATCCGACGTTCGGCCCGACGAATCGGTTAGGTGCCAGTCCTACGGCTTGAGGCTACAATGCGCGGCATTCGGTGCGGCCCGTCTTTCGGGCTGGGTTGCTGATTGTGGCTGCGGGCCTTGTATTTCAAGGTGTGTAGCCCGAACGGCAACCGTCCGCACCTTCGCCACGCCCGGAAGGAGAAACCCATGGGACAGCGTACGCCTCTGTATGACCTGCATCTCGCCCTTGGCGCGAAGATGGTCGATTTTGGCGGTTGGGATATGCCTCTGCACTACGGCTCGCAAGTCGAGGAGCACCATCAGGTGCGCCGTGACTGTGGGGTGTTTGATGTTTCCCACATGACCGTGATCGATATTTCGGGCCCCCAGGCCAAGGAATGGCTGCAGTACCTGCTGGCCAATGATGTCGATCGTTTGCATGGTTGCGGCCATGCGTTGTACAGCGCCATGCTCAACGAGCAGGGCGGGGTGGTGGACGACATGATTGTCTACCGCGCCGAAGACGGTTACCGGCTGGTGGTCAATGCGGCCACCCGCGACCAGGATATCGCCTGGATGCAGGCCCAACTGGGCAACTACCCGGTACTGATGCGCGAACGCCCGGACCTGGCCATGCTGGCGATCCAGGGCCCCCACGCCCGGCACAAAATTGCCGAGCTGGTTACCCAGTCTCGCGGTGTGTTGATCCACCAGCTCAAGCCTTTCGAGGGCCGTGCCGACGGCGACTGGTTTATCGCACGTACTGGCTATACTGGCGAAGATGGCTTGGAAATCGTCCTGCCTGCCGACCAGGCCCCGGGGTTTTTCAACGACCTGGTGGGCGCGGGCATCTCGCCCATCGGCCTGGGCGCACGCGACACCCTGCGCCTGGAGGCCGGCATGAACCTCTACGGCCAGGATATCCACCTGAATGTGTCACCGTTGGCCGCCAACATGGCCTGGAGCATCGCCTGGGAACCTGCCAGCCGCGACTTCATCGGGCGCGCCGCCCTGGAAGCCGAGCGGGCGGCCGGGGTGCAGCTCAAGTTGGTGGGGTTGGTGCTGGAAGAGCGCGGGGTTTTACGCGCTCATCAAGTGGTTCGTATCGCCGATGTTGGCGAAGGAGAGATCACCAGTGGTAGTTTCTCTCCTACGCTGAGTAAATCCATTGCCCTGGCGCGTGTACCGATGGCCACCGCTGACCGCGCCGAAGTCGAGATTCGCGGAAAGTGGTACCCGGTGCGAGTGGTCAAGCCGACCTTCGTGCGTCATGGCAAAACCTTGATCTAACCTTTTCTGGCGGGCCAATGGCCGCTGACATTTCTTTTTGAGGACACAGACTATGAGCGATATCCCTGCCGCACTGCGTTTTGCCGAAAGCCACGAATGGGCACGCCTGGAAGCGGATGGCACCGTGACCGTCGGGATCTCCGATCACGCCCAGTCAGCGTTGGGTGATGTGGTTTTTGTTGAGTTGGCGGAAGTGGGCAAGGTGTTCGCCGCAGGCGACGCTGCGGGCGTAGTAGAGTCGGTGAAGGCTGCTTCGGATATTTATTCGCCAGTGTCGGGTGAAGTGATTGCGGTCAACCAGGCGTTGGCCGATGCCCCTGAGTCGCTCAATGAAAAACCCTACGAGGCCTGGATCTTCAAGGTCAAGCCAAGCGATACCGCCGACCTGGAAAAATTGCTGGATGCCGCTGGCTACAAGGCCGCCATCGGCGAATAACAGCGCCCGCTGCAGGAGCCGGCTTGCCGGCTCCTGCAAAGGTCAAGGCTTGAGCACCAGCTTCACCGCCGCCACCGCCCGCTCCACATCCGCCTTGGTCATCGCCGTAAACATCGGCAACGACACAATCAAACGCCCGACTCTTTCCGCCACCGGGAACATGCCGTCCTTGAACCCCTGTGCCCGATACAGGCTCAGCAGGTGGATCGGCGGGTAGTGATAGCCAATGCCCACGCCCTGGGCCTGCATCTGTTCCATGAACGTGGCACGGGCCGGCAGGCCGTCCGCGCGCTCGGGCAGCACCAACTGGAACAGGTGCCAGTTGCTGTTTTCAAAGTCTGCAGGCGGCAGTTGCGCGCCGTACAGGTGCTCGAAATCGTTGCCAAAGCACTCGAAGTAATGCCGGGCCAGCGCTTGCCGATGGGCGGTGATCTGCTCGATATGGGCAAACTGGCCCAGGCCGATGGCGGCGGCGATATCGGTCATGTTGAACTTGCCGCCCAGTACATCCACGTCCAGGCCATCGAACCCGCTGCGGGTCACGCCTTGCAGGCGGTACTTCTCTGCCAGGCGTGCTTCTTCTGGGGTGTTCAAGACCAGGCAGCCGCCTTCGGAGCAGGTAATGTTCTTGTTGGCCTGGAAACTGAACGAGACAAAATCCCCGGTGGCACCAATACGCTGGCCATCCCAGCTGGAGCCCAGCGCCTGGGCGGCATCCTCGATGATCCGCAGCCCATACTTGTTGGCCAGCGCGTAGAGCATCGGCATGTCCAGCGGCAGGCCCGCCAGGTAGACCGGAATGATCGCCTTGGTGCGCGGCGTAATGGCCGCCTCCAGTTGCGCCAGGTCTATATTGCGGGTCACCGGGTCAATATCGGCAAACACGGGCGTGGCGCCGACCTCCAGAATCACGTTGGCCGTTGCCACCCAGGAAATCGGCGTGGTGATCACTTCATCCCCTGGCCCGACACCGGCGATGCGCAGGGCAATCTCCATGGTGCAGGTGCCGGAGTTGAAGGTACGTACCGGCCGGCCGCCAAAATAGGCCGACAATTGCGCTTCAAACGCCTGCACCTTGGGCCCGCTGGTGATCCAGCCGGAACGCAACACATCACCAACCGCCGCAATAGTGGCTTCATCAATGCTAGGTTTTGAAAACGGCAGGAAAGGCAGTTGGCTCATGATGTTGAAAGCATCCGTTTCAGATAGGCGATAAGTAAAGAAGCAGATCAGTGCCGGTATGGTTGCACGGCCTGACTGAATATAGCCTGTCGCCTGTGAACGAATTGTCAGCCATGGTGCTTAGAAGGCAACCCGGGCTTCAAGGAAGAGATTCTGTTCCTTGAGCTTGCCTTTGAGCTGCTCATCCCGCGCGTTTATACGATTGGCGAAGGTGTTGTAGCCCGTTTCAACATCACCCATGGACACATAGCGATAGCCGACGCCCAGGGTCACTTTTTCGCTGACCTTGGCGTCGAGCCCAAGACCTACGCTGTAGGCAAAGTTGTGCTGGCGGTTGCCGGCAAAGCGCCGGGTTTCGTTGGTCTGGTAACCGTCGGAGTCGATACGGGCCAGCCCCACTCCGGCCATGCCATAAAACGAAAGCCAATCGTTGAGCGGGATATCCTTGTAGCCATTGAGCATCAAGCGTTGGCTATGGGTGTCGAGGCTGTTGACGTTGGCGTTGAAGGGCGCCCAATAGGATTTGAATGTCGAGTTGCTTGGCATGGTGTATTCACCTTCCAGGCGCCACCCCTCCATAAAGGCATAACCCACGGCGAAGGCCGGGGTGAATGTTTTGGTGTTGTCTGGCGCATCGACCCGTTCGTTAACACGCGGGCTGGTCAGCAGTGCGCTGGAGAGGTTTTGACGGGCGCTGTTGAATTTTGCCGAACCGTACCAGCCTTCCGCCTGGGCTGAGGTGGTTGCGACCGTGGCCAGTAGCAGGGTCAGAGGCAGCTTTTGCATGGTTGTTGATTCACTTTCACCAAGAAGGGAATCCATAGCTTGCGGCGGGGAGTGCCTGGTCTGAACAGGACTTCTCTGGCATTTGTTGGCGACGTCGATGCAAGCGTCTATTGAATATTCAGTGCGGCTTGTAGGAAAAAAACGCAAAAAAATGCCGCTTTAAAAAGCGGCATTTTTACTGGACGGTATTACTCGGCAGCAATGGCGTTTTTCGCCAGGATGGCGTTGGCCAGTTCCATGTCCGTGGCCTTCAGGCCTGGGTGGTCGGCACGCACTTTCTGCATGGCGGCTTCCAGGTAAGGGCCACGGATGCCACCGTCGCTGGCGACGAAGCTGCCAGCGTCGTCCTGGGCGGCGACGACCAGCTTGTGGTCCTTGAAGGTCAGGTAGGTCGAGCCGGTAGTGGCGCCCGATGAGATGACATTACGCCAGAAGCTGTCGGCCATCGCTGAACCAACAGGGAGGGACAGCACGGCGAGGGTGGCGACAGCATATTTGAGACGCATGATGGGTGACTCCGACTGGGTTAACTGAACTGTTTGATTGTCGATAACCCAGCCTAGTTCCGTGGCGGCCTAAACAGTTTCGATCCGCAGAATCACGCCGTCCTGGCCAACCACCCGCACTTGAGCCCCCACAGGCGCATCAGGCCCGGTGACCATCCATACCCCATCGCCGACCTTGATCTTGCCCCGGCCATCGATAATTGCCTGGTGCACCACAAAGGTACGGCCAACCAGCTCCGAACCCCGCATATTCAGGCCCGGCTGGTCGCTGGCCTTGGCGCTGCTGCGCTGGCGCTTCCACCAGTACACCGCCGTGAGGATGGACAGCACGGCAAACAGCAGCAGTTGCAGCTCCAGCCCAAGCCCCGGGATCAGGAACTTGAGCACGCCCACGGCCGCCGCCGCGATCCCCATCCACAGCAGATAGCCACCGGCACCAAACACTTCGAGAATCAACAGCACCGTGCCCAGCGCCAGCCAATCCCAGAACGACAGGTGTTGCAAAAATTCCCACATGGCGCGGGCCTCAGGCTTTCTTGTTGTCGAAGGTGGCCTTGACGATTTCGCCGATGCCGCCCACTGCGCCGATGACCTGGCTGGCCTCCAGCGGCATCAGGATCACTTTGCTGTTGTTGGCCGAGGCCAGCTTGCCCAGGGCATCGATGTATTTTTGCGCGACAAAGTAGTTGATGGCCTGCACATTACCGGTGGCAATCGCTTCCGAGACCACTTGGGTGGCGCGGGCTTCGGCTTCGGCTTGCCGTTCACGGGCTTCGGACTCGAGGAACGCGGCCTGGCGCCCCCCTTCAGCCTCGAGGATCTGCGCCTGCTTCTTGCCTTCGGCGGTCAGGATGGCGGAGGCGCGCAGGCCTTCGGCTTCCAGGATCTGGGCACGCTTGATCCGCTCGGCTTTCATCTGGCCGGACATGGCCGCCATCAGGTCGGCAGGCGGGCTGATGTCCTTGATCTCGATACGGGTGATCTTGATACCCCACGGCGCGGTGGCTTCATCGACCGTGCGCAGCAGCTTTTCGTTGATGCCGTCGCGCTGGCTGAGCATGGCGTCCAGCTCCATGGAACCGAGCACCGTACGGATATTGGTTTGCAGCAGGTTGCGGATCGCATGTTCGAGGTTGTTGACCTCGTAGGCCGCCTGGGCGGTGTTCACTACCTGGAAGAAACACACCGCGTCGATCTGCACCGTGGCGTTATCGGCGGTGATCACTTCCTGGGGCGGAATATCCAGCACGCTTTCCATCACGTTGATCTTGCGCCCGATGCGGTCCATCACCGGGATGATGATATTCAGGCCAGGCTTGAGCGTATTGGTGTAGCGGCCGAAGCGCTCCACCGTCCACTGGTAGCCCTGGGGCACGACCTTGAAGCCCATGAACAGGATGGCGATGGCCAAGCCTACGAAGAGGAGAAGCACTGTTCCGATCTGCATAACGATTCCTTGTCTGGTGATGGCTAACGTGAGGTCTGTCGATTGTAACGGGCTTGTCGCAGATAAGAACGGTTTACTCGTTCGCAGGGGTGACCCGCAACACTTCTTCGAGGGTGGTCAGCCCGGCAGCCACCTTGTGCGCACCCGCCAGGCGCAGGCTGTGCATACCGCCCTTGAGCGCCTCGCGGCGCAAGGCCTGCAGGTCGGTGTCGGCGCTGACCAGGGCCCTGGCAGCGTCATTCATCAGCATGATCTCGTAGACCCCGACGCGCCCGCGATAGCCACTGTCCCGGCACTCTGCGCAGCCATTGGCCCGGTAGACGCTGGCGGGTGGCGGCATGCAGGACTGGGTGGCGCTGTGCCAGTCGTCCTGGTTCAACGCCACCGGGCTTTTACACTGTGGGCATAACCGCCGCACCAGGCGCTGGGCCATGACCCCAAGCAAGGTGGCCTTGATCAGGTAATGGGCAATGCCCAGTTCCAGCAGGCGGCTGACTGCGCTGGGGGCGTCGTTGGTGTGCAGGGTCGAGAGCACCAGGTGGCCGGTCAAGGCTGCCTGGATCGCCATTTCGGCGGTTTCCAGGTCGCGGATCTCGCCGATCATGATGATGTCCGGGTCCTGGCGCATCAGGGCGCGGATGCCGCTGGCAAAGGTCAGGTCGATATTGTGCTGGACCTGCATCTGGTTGAAGGCCGGCTCCACCATCTCGATGGGATCTTCCACCGTACACAGGTTGACCGTTCGGGTCGCCAGTTGCCGCAGGGTGCTATAGAGGGTGCTGGTCTTGCCCGACCCGGTAGGGCCGGTGACCAGGATGATGCCGTTGGCCTGGCCGGTCATTTGCCGCCAGCGCTGCAGGTCATCGGCCGAAAGGCCCAGTTGCTGGAAATCCTGGAGCAGGACCTGAGGGTCGAAAATCCGCATCACCAGTTTCTCGCCGAAGGCCGTGGGCAGGGTTGAAAGACGCAGTTCCACTTCGAGACCCGTGGGGGTCCTGGTCTTGACCCGGCCATCCTGGGGTTTGCGCTTCTCGGCGACATTCATCCGCCCGAGGCTTTTCAGGCGGCTGACCACGGCGGTGGTGACCTGGGGCGGGAACTGATAGACATCGTGCAGCAGCCCATCGATACGCAAGCGCACGCGGCCCTGGTCGCCGCCAGGCTCGATATGGATATCGCTGGCGCGCTGGCCGAAGGCAAATTGCAGCAGCCAATCGACAATATTGACGATGTGCGCGTCGTTGGCATCGGGTTCCTGATCGCTGGCGCCGAGGCTGAGTAGGGTCTCCATAGGGGATGCAGCGGGGTTGACCTGATCGGCCCCGCTGACCGACCTGGCCAGCTGGAAGAACTCCTGGGTACAACGGCGGATCGCCTGGGGGTTGGCCACCACGCGCTTGATCGAGCGCTTCAACACATGGGCCAGGCCTGTTTCCCACTCGCGCAGGTACGGCTCGGCACTGGCCACCGTCACGCTGTCGCGATCAAGGGCGACGGCAAGGATATGGTGGCGCTGGGCGAAGGCATGGGACATCAGCGGCACCACGCTCGCCACATCGATATTCAGCGGGTCGATGCGTAGATAGGGTTGCCCCACATGACTGGCGAGCCACTCCGACAGGTGCTCCAGGGACAGCGACAGGCCGGGCCGGGCGGGGTCGGGCAGGGCCTGGCTGGCGAGAAACTCCAGCGGGTGCAGGCCGCCCGCCGGAGTGCGCCGCAAACGCTCGGCCAGGGCCTGGTCGAGCAGGCCGTGGGCGGTGAGGGCGGGCAGCAGGTCGTCGAGACGAAGCCTGCGATCCTGGTGTTCTGGCACAGCGGGCATGGCGGTTTCCTGGGCGATTTCGAGCAGTAGCGCCAAGGCTAGTCCGCTCCTGGCCGCTGTCGCCCCCAGGGTTGTTGCCGGCTTTTACTGCGCCACCGCCTGTACGGCTTGCAGCCTTGTGGATTCAACGGGTTGCAGTTCCAGCGAGCACACGCTGATCAAGTTACGAAGCTTTTCACCGATCACCTGGGCACGGTGCCAGCTCAGGCCATCCATCACCACGTCGATGTTCAGCAGGTCATCGTCGCGGGTCACGCTCACTTGTTGGGGCACCAGGCACTGCAAGGCGAAGTAGTTGAGGATGCGGCACAGCACATCGGGCTCGGCCTCGGCGAGGATCTGATAGCGCGCCTGGCAATGGCTGTTGCTGACGGCCCAGGCATCGAGGCGGGTGGCGGGGCTGGCGGGGACTGAATGCATGGCCGTTCTCCAAAATTGACTGGAGAAATTTTTACATGGGGTGGCGGGTATTTTTTATCTATGTTTGAGCGATATGCCTTATAAATGACTAAGGCAATTCGCAGAAGTTGGGTTTAAAGGTATTTTTATGCACAGTGAATTGGATGTCTACGACCGTCGGATTCTGGCGTTGCTCCAGGAAGATGCATCGCTCTCCAGCGCGCAGATTGCCGAACAGGTCGGCCTGTCGCAGTCGCCCTGCTGGCGGCGGATCCAGCGGCTCAAGGAAGAGGGAGTGATTCGTGCCCAGGTGACATTGCTCGACCGCAAGAAAATCGGCCTCAACACGCAGATCTTTGCCGAGGTCAAACTCAACGCCCATGGGCGCTCCAACTTCACGGAATTCACCGAGGCGATTCGCGGCTTCCCGCAAGTGCTGGAGTGTTATGTGCTGATGGGGTCGGTGGATTTTCTGTTGCGCATTGTCACCTCGGATATCGAGGCATATGAGCGGTTTTTCTTCGAGAAACTGTCGATGGTGCCGGGGATACAGGAGGTTAATTCGATTGTGGCGCTGTCGGAGATCAAGTCCACCACCAGCCTGCCAGTGTTGCGGTGAGGGTGCGGGTGTCATCGCGGGCAAGCCCGCTCCCACATTGGAATGCATTTTCCTGTGGGAGCGGGCTTGCCCTAATGCCAGTCAGTTAAGCCTTTTTGTAGGAGCGAGCTTGCTCGCGAAGAACTTGAGAGCGCCGCGTTTACCTAGCAAACACGCGTTATCGTTGACGTCCTTCGCGAGCAAGCTCGCTCCTACAGAAAGCAGAATCCGCTTAACTGACTGGCATTAGGGCTTGCCCGCGATAGCAATCTTACATGCGCAACAAAGTCTTCCAGGCCCGGTTCTGATACACCGCAATCACCTGGTGCATCCGCGCATCCAGCGACTCATCGGTGATCGGCTGGTTGGCCAGGGCCGCCAACTTGTTCAGTTCACCGTACAAACGATCCAGCTCCGGGATCTCCAGCAGGTGGCGGGCGTGGTGCAGCCAGGCCTGCAGGCGCTCGATACGCGGCAGTTGCTCGGCCAGGTCTTCCGGCTGTTGCTGGTAGCGTGGCAGGCGCAGGGCGACGGCTTCGTCGGCCAGCAGGCGTGGCAACCAGTTGGCGACCTGGGCGGCGCCCTGGCGGTTGCCCCGCACATTGCGCTCCAGGGTCCAGGTACGGGCCAGCAGCCAGCGTGAAGTGTTCAGTGAGAACAGGCCCCAGCGCACGTCGGTCAATTCTTCGAGGAACTGTTCCGGCGCGGCCTTGCGCACGTCTTCATCGTCTTCACCGGCCTGGACCAGCGGGCGCCAGTCTTCCAGCAGGGCGTCGAGGGCGCTGCGCAGTTCGCTGGTGGACTGGCGTGGCGCGGCCTGGCCGAGGCTGCCGATCAGGGCACGCATTTGCGCGAGGTTTTCTACCCAGTCCTGCAACAGGCGCCAGTGGCCGTTGAAACGATATTGCTCGGCCAGGCGCTGGCTGCTGCCCAGCAGATGCCAGGTCAGCGCGGCGAAAACGTCATCCAGGGGCATTTGCGGTTGCAGTTGCGGGGCCGGCAGGCTCAGGGAGTAGCTGTTGGCGTCGAACAGGCGATAGCCGCGCTCGGCCTTGCTGATATCACACGGCATCAGCGCCAGGGTCTGGGCCAGTTCGGCCGCCAGCTCCAGCAGGGCGGCGGGCTCGCCTTCGCGCAGTTCCAGTTCCAGCTCGCAGATTTCTTCCTTCTGCTTGCCGACAATCACCTGGCCCAGGTCCAGGGCGGCTTCGATCACCACCTTGGCCTTGCCACGGCCCCAGGCGATCTCGGCACGTTCGCGTACGAAGTCGGTGGTGAAGATCGGCTTGAGGGTCTTTTTGTCCAGCTCGGCCAGTTGCTCGGGCCAGCATTCGCCGTCGAGTTTCTTCACGTCGAGCTTGGCCTTGGCCAGTTTCCAGTCGTATTCATTGCGCTCCGACAAGCCGGCAACGCTGTGGCCACGGGTCTTGAGGGTCTGGATCACTTCGTCGCCATCCTTGCGCAGGCGCAGGGCAACCTTGGCCTGGGCCAGGTCGCGCTCGGGGGTGTCGAAGTACTGGTTCATCAACTCACGGCGTTCCCAGCCACTTTTGTTGCGTTTTTTCAGGAGCGGGTGCTCACGTAGCGCGACGAGGGTCTCGCGGCTGACGCGCAGCTTGATTTCGGTTTCTTTTTGCATGGCCGGAACATCCAGGATCGGGAGTGCAGCCGGGGGAATCGGTGGCTGCCAAGGTCGTGCAGTGTACAGGACTGAGCCGGGCAACGTGCCGCAACGGGTTTATTGTGCAGCGTAGATGGTTCTATGATGGGTTTCATCCGTGGAAGTTGAGAGACAGCGTATGCCTTTACCGTCCATGAAAGAACAGTTTGCCGCCCTGGTTGCCGCGCCCTCTGTCAGTTGTACCCAAGCGTCTCTCGACCAGACCAACCGCCCGGTGATCGACTTGCTTGCCACCTGGCTGGGCGACCTGGGGTTTGCCTGCGATATCCAGCAGGTCAGCCCCGGCAAATTCAACCTGCTGGCCAGCTTCGGCAGCGGCCCCGGTGGCCTGGTGCTGGCGGGGCACAGTGATACCGTGCCGTACGATGAAGCGCTGTGGCAGACCGATCCTTTGAAGTTGACGGAAGTGGATGGCCGTTGGGTAGGACTGGGTAGCTGCGACATGAAAGGCTTTTTCGCGCTGGCCATCGAAGCGGTGCTGCCGCTGCTGGACCAACCGTTCAAGCAGCCGCTGTTGATCCTCGCCACCTGTGATGAAGAAAGCTCCATGGCCGGCGCCCGCGCCCTGGCGGCGGCCGGTCGCCCCCTGGGCCGCGCGGCGGTGATTGGCGAGCCCACGGGCCTCAAGCCGATCCGCCTGCATAAGGGCGTGATGATGGAGCGCATCGATATCCTCGGGCGCAGCGGCCATTCGTCGGACCCGAGCCTGGGCCACAGCGCCCTCGAAGCCATGCATGACGCCATGGGCGAGCTGCGCGGCCTGCGTCTGGCCTGGCAGCGGGAGTATCGCAACCCTCAGTTCAGCGTGCCCCAGCCGACCTTGAATTTTGGCTGCATCCACGGCGGCGACAACCCCAACCGCATTTGCGGCCAGTGCTCCCTGGAGTTCGACCTGCGGCCCTTGCCCGGCATGGACCCCCAGGTGTTGCGCGAGGCCATTCGCCAGAAATTGACGCCCATCGCCGAGCGCCACCAGGTGCAGATCGACTACGCGCCGCTGTTCCCCGAAGTGCCACCCTTCGAGCAGCCCGAAGACGCCGAGCTGGTGCGGGTCGCGGAGCGTTTGACCGGCCATCGTGCTGAAGCAGTAGCGTTCGGCACTGAAGCGCCTTATCTTCAGCGCCTGGGTTGCGAAACCCTGGTGCTCGGCCCCGGCGACATCGCCTGCGCCCATCAACCGGGCGAGTACCTAGAAATGTCACGCTTGACGCCTACAGTGCGTCTATTGCGGGAATTGATTGAACACTACTGCCTCAAGCCCGCATAAATTAACCCCATTGCACCCCGTACATAGAAGGAGAGCGAGCGTGTCGCCAAGCCTGTTCCGACGATAACCATCAGCCCGCTGTGCGTTTAGCGATTCATCCTTTTTTGGCTGCTTTTTATTACAGGCCCAGGTGTTATGCCCGAATACGTCAATTGGCTTCGTCACGCTTCGCCCTACATCAATGCCCACCGTGACTGCACCTTTGTGGTCATGCTGCCGGGCGATGGGGTGGATCACCCCAACTTCGGCAATATCGTCCATGACCTGGTGCTGCTGCACAGCCTCGGCGTGCGCCTGGTGCTGGTGCACGGCTCGCGCCCGCAAATCGAAACCCGCCTCGCCGCTCGCGGCCTGACCCCGCATTACCACGACGGCATGCGCATTACCGATGCGGCGACCCTGGAGTGCGTGATCGATGCGGTCGGCCACCTGCGCATCGCCATCGAAGCGCGGCTGTCCATGGACATGGCCTCTTCGCCGATGCAGGGCTCGCGCCTGCGGGTGGCCAGTGGCAACCTGGTGACCGCACGGCCCATCGGCGTGCTGGACGGCATCGACTACCACCACACCGGCGAAGTACGCCGGGTCGACCGCAAGGGCATCAACCGCCTGCTGGACGAGCGCTCCATCGTGGTGCTGTCGCCCCTGGGCTATTCGCCGACCGGGGAGATTTTCAACCTGGCCTGTGAAGACGTGGCCACCCGCGCCGCCATCGACCTGGGCGCCGACAAGCTGCTGCTGTTTGGCGCCGACCTGGGCCTGATCGACGAAAACGGCCGGCTGGTGCGCGAACTGCGCCCGCAGCAAGTGCCGGCGCACCTGCAACGCCTGGGCAACAACTACCAGGCCGAACTGCTGGATGCGGCGGCCGAGGCCTGCCGTGGGGGCGTGGGGCGCAGCCATATCGTCAGTTATGTCGAGGATGGTGCACTGCTGACCGAACTCTTTACCCGGGACGGCGGCGGTACGCTGGTGGCCCAGGAACAGTTCGAGCTGGTGCGCGAGGCGGCGATTGAAGATGTCGGCGGCTTGCTGGACCTGATCAGCCCGCTGGAAGAGCAGGGGATCCTGGTGCGTCGCTCGCGGGAAGTGCTGGAGCGGGAAATCGAGCAGTTCAGCGTGGTGGAGCGCGAAGGCATGATCATCGCCTGCGCCGCGTTGTACCCGATTGCCGATTCGGACGCGGGTGAGCTGGCGTGCCTGGCGGTCAACCCGGAATATCGCCATGGCGGGCGTGGCGATGAGCTGCTCGAGCGCATCGAAACCCGCGCCCGCACCCAAGGCTTGAAGACCCTGTTCGTGTTGACGACCCGCACCGCCCACTGGTTCCGCGAGCGCGGCTTTGTACCGAGCAGCGTAGACCGCCTGCCGTCGGCGCGGGCTTCGCTGTACAACTTCCAGCGTAATTCAAAGATCTTCGAGAAGACCCTATAGGCGCCACACATCTAGTGTGGGAGCAGGCAAGCCAGCTCCCACATTTTTGTCCGGGTTTATTCCTTGATGAATTTTCCGGTCACATAGGCCGAATAGTCTGGTAGCACTGTCTCTACCTTCCCTTGTTCCTTGAGAAATTTCGCTGTTTCCCCAATGGACCTGGCCGTCCCACCATTGAGCAAGGCCTCAGTTTGCTGCGCCCGGACATCCGGGAATGTGCTGCCCTCCAGCAGTTCCGGGATATCCGCAGCGTTTGCCCCGGTCAACCGGGCGATCTTCTGTACCGGCACCGAATCCACCGTCCACTCGGATTTGTGCGCCGCATACTCGGCAAACGAATCCAGGGTGACCTTGGCAAACTTGGCCACGACCTCAGGATGTTTCTCGGCAAAGTCCTTGCGCGCCACCCACACCTCGAAGGTCGGCGCGCCCCATTGGCCCACCTCGGCCGCATCGGTCAACGTCTTACCAGTTTTGCGGATTTCCCCCAGGGCAGGCGACCAGACAAAAGCCCCGTCGATATCCCCGCGTTTCCAGGCTGCGGCAATTTGTGCCGGCTGCAGGTTCACCACTTTCACCTGGCGGGTGTCCAGGCCCCAGTGTTTCAAGGCCCCGAGCAGGCTGTAGTGGGATGTGGAGACAAAAGGTGTCGCAATGGTTTTGCCGATCAGGTCCTTGGGTGCGTCAATTTGGCTGTCGTTACGCACTACCAACGCTTCAGAACTGTTGATCTGAGCCGATACGATGAACGCTACGATGGGTAGATTGCGGGATGCGGCGGCGGCCAACGGGCTGGAACCGAGGTTGCCGATCTGCACATCGCCGGAGGCCATTGCGCTGATCACGTCCGGGCCGCTGTTGAAGCGGCGCCAGTCGATGTTCTCGCCGATGGCTTGCTCGTAAAGACCGTCGGCCTGGGGCACTTTGCTTGGGTCGACGCCGGTCTGGTAGCCGATGGTGAGGTTGGCTGCCTGCACGCCAAAAGAAAGTGTAACTGACAGTAAAACTGTAACAAATTGACTAGAGGATGCGCGTTTGGCCATGATGGCGTCGCCTTTTTGATCGTGAGTGACGTGTGCAAGATTTTGCTCACACTAAACGATCTAAAAAACGGCCAATAAATACCCTTTAGGAATTAGCTTATGGAGCGATACCCCGCTGCGGGCTGGTGGCTCCATGGAAAGTGTTATTCCTGAATAGTATGAAAAAGGATGAAATAATTCTTTTTGGGTGTATGAAAAACTCATTAACCTGTAGAGATTCAATCAACTGCGATTAGACGAAGGTAGTAGACACACAAGGTTACGATTGACTTGTCAGTCATGATCTGGCGCTAATCGCGCATCTATGGATCGAGGGCGTCAGACCCGAGACCAAAGAACTACAAAAATTAGAAATCAGAGGAGCGAAATATGAAGAAGTACACATTGGCGATCGCCGTTGCAGCTGGGGTTCTGGCTCAACAAGCCGGCGCCGCGGGTTTCCTTGAGGACAGCAAGGCAACTGTCAGTTCCCGGACCCTGTATTTTGATAACGACCAGCGCGAAGGTGGGGCGGACCAACGCGAAACGGCCACTGGCCTGAAGTTCAACTACCAGTCTGGTTTCACTCAAGGCACCGTTGGTTTTGGTATTGATGCTCAGGCACTGGTCGGTATCCACCTGGATGGTGGCCGTGGTCATCACCCAGACAACAACTCCTTTGTACCCAGCGACACCGACGGCTCTGCTGTAAGCAACTGGAGCAGCGCAAGCGCCAATGTCAAGGCCCGCTTCTCCAAGACAGAAGCCCATCTGGGTGGCGCTCTGGCGCCAAACCTGCCGATTCTGATTGCCAGTGACGGTCGTCTGTTGCCACAGACCTTCGAGGGCGGCACCGTCACCTCTAAAGAAATCGACAACGTTACGTTTAACGGCGGCCAACTTGAGCACGCCACCGGGCGTGCTTCGACCAACAGCACGGGCCTGTCTGTGGCCGGCGCCAGCCAGGAAAGCAACAAGTTCCGCTTTGGCGGTGCTGATTGGAAAGTCACCAAAGACCTGACATTGCAGTACTACTACGCCAACCTGGAAGACTTCTATAAGCAACACTTCCTGGGTCTGGTTCACGTCTACCCGATCACAGAAGGTCAGTCGTTCAAAACCGACCTGCGCTACTTTGACAGTAGCTCCGACGGTAAGAATGGCCAGGCGGGCTACCAGTTCAACAACAATGGTGGTTACGCGAAGGATGCTGGCGAGGTTAATAACAAAACCTGGAGCGCCATGTTTACCTACTCCCTGGGTGGCAGCGCGTTCATGCTCGGGCACCAGCGTGTCAATGACGACGGTGGCTTCGTCTGGTTGAACCAGGGCGGTGTTGTCGACGGTAATGGTCGTAACGAAGGTGCCGGTGGTTCCAGCTTCTACCTCTTCACCGATAGCATGATCAACTCCTTCGTACGTGCAGGTGAAAACACCACCTTCGGTCAGTACTCCTATGACTTCGCTGTCTTGGGCGTTCCAGGTTTGAAAACCTCGATTGCTTACCTGCGTGGCGACAACATCAAAGCCAAGAACGGTGGCAGTGACCAGTCTGAGTGGGAACGCGATATGCGTATCGACTACACCATTCAGTCGGGCGCGCTTAAAGGCTTTGGCACCACACTGCGTCATGGTGCCTATCGCGGCAGCGGTACCGGCATTCAGGACCAGGATCAGACTCGTCTGATCTTTAACTACACTTACAGCTTCCTGTAAGCCAAGCGCATAAAAAAACCTCGCGTTTACCGCGAGGTTTTTTTTGTCTGCACAAGTCGGGCCCAGCCCCCGCAGCCCTTCCTGAACCCTCTTTTTACCGTGTCTCAAGGCCTTCTCGAGCCTTGGGTGGCATGTTGGCCTGGGTCTTTTCCACGGTCCAGTGAACAGATTTTTAATATTCCTATATCGTCTAAATAAATCGATATTTATTCTTTTAAAAAATCCAGCAGCGCAGGCACAGTGGGCTCCATAAGCACTCATCAGGAGCCACACCATGAGCCTCAGACTGGGCGATATCGCCCCCGACTTTGAACAGGATTCCAGCGCCGGCAAGATTCGCTTCCACGAGTGGCTGGGCGATAGCTGGGGCGTGTTGTTTTCCCATCCGGCGGACTTCACCCCGGTGTGCACCACCGAACTGGGCTTTACTGCCAAGCTCAAGGACGAATTCGCCAAGCGTGGGGTCAAGGCCATTGCCCTGTCGGTAGACCCGGTGGACTCCCACCACAAGTGGATCGAGGACATCAACGAAACCCAGAACACCCTCGTCAACTTCCCGATCCTGGCCGATGCCGACCGCAAGGTCTCGGACCTGTACGACCTGATTCACCCCAATGCCAACGACACCCTTACCGTGCGTTCGCTGTTCGTGATCGACCCGAACAAAAAAATTCGCCTGACCATCACCTACCCGGCCAGCACCGGGCGCAACTTCCATGAAATCCTGCGGGTCATCGACTCGTTGCAGCTGACCGACAACTACAAGGTCGCCACCCCGGCCAACTGGCAGGACGGTGATGAAGTGGTGATCGTGCCGTCGCTCAAGGATGAGGACGAGATCAAGAAACGCTTTCCCAAGGGCTATCGTGCGGTGAAGCCGTATCTGCGGCTGACCCCGCAGCCCAACCGCTAAAGCTGACATCGCCATCGCGGGCAAGCCCGCTCCCACAGTTGACCGCATTCCCCTGTGGGAGCGGGCTTGCCCGCGATGGCGTCAGTACAAACGCTGCAAACATTGCATGAGGAGCGACTCACCTAGCAGGGGTTTTCAGGCCGTTTCGACGGCCTTTTTTTTCGCCCTCCGAATGCTCTTTCTCATATGCAATTTAAGAATAAACAAATGAATAAATAAGATTTATAGATATATAAATCTGCTGATAAGGTCTGTTCCATCTTGGCGCCATCGCCACACCGCGAACCGCCGACACTTGCTCAAGGAACCTCCCCGATGCTGGTCGTAACACTTGGTGGCAGTCCCAGCCAACGCTCCCGCTCCGGGGTGCTGCTGGATCATTCCCGGCGCTGGCTGCAGCAGCAAGGCGTGGAAGTGGTGAGTTATCAGATACGGGACTTCCCGGCCGAAGATTTGCTGTATGCCCGCTTTGACAGCCCCAAGGTCCTCGACCTGCTGGCCCAGGTGGCCAATGCCGATGGTTTGCTGATCGCTACGCCGGTGTACAAGGCTTCGTTTTCCGGCGCGTTGAAAACCGTCCTCGACCTGCTGCCGGAACGGGCCCTGGCCCACAAGGTGGTATTGCCTATGGCCACCGGTGGCAGCATTGCCCATATGTTGGCGGTGGATTACGCCTTGAAGCCCGTGCTGTCGGCGCTCAAAGCCCAGGAGCTGCTGCACGGGATTTTTGCCGAAGACAGTCAGATTGCCTATGGCGAAGGCAGTGCCCAGGCGCAGTTGCTGCCGATCCTGGAACAACGCCTGAGCGAAGCCCTGGAGCAGTTCTACAGCGCCATGGCCCGCCGCCCACAACCGCTGGACCCCCATGTGTTGAATGAACGTTTGTTGAGTGCTCGCTGGAGCATCTAAGCCGAACCCTAATGTAAGAAACCCTCACCTTACTTCGCCGCCAACGGCCAAGCAGGTGCAGCCACAACCCTTATCGTCAATATGGAGAGCGCCATGCGCACTGTCATCTTGCGTCGGGGCCTGGTCGCACTGTTTGCTGCGGCTGTGTCCTTCGGCGCCATTGTTCAAGCTCAAGCGGCCGAAACCCTGCGGATCGGCTATCAGAAGTACGGCACCCTGGTGCTGCTCAAGGCCAAGGGCACCCTGGAAAAACGCCTGGCTGAGCAGGGCGTGAACGTGCAGTGGACCGAGTTCCCCGGCGGCCCGCAGTTGCTTGAAGGGCTGAATGTCGGCTCCATCGACTTTGGCGTCACCGGCGAGACCCCGCCAGTGTTTGCCCAGGCCGCCGGCGCCGACCTGCTCTATGTCGCCTATGAACCGCCAGCGCCGACCAGCGAAGCCATCCTGGTGCCCAAGGACTCGCCGATCACATCGGTGGCCGGGCTCAAGGGCAAGAAAGTCGTGCTCAATAAAGGCTCCAATGTGCATTACCTGCTGGTGCGCGCCCTGGAAGATGCCGGCCTGAAATACACCGATGTACAGACCGTGTTCCTGCCGCCCGCCGACGCCCGTGCCGCCTTCGAGCGGGGCAGTGTCGATGCCTGGGTGATCTGGGACCCGTACCAGGCGGCTGCCGAGAAGCAGTTGCAAGCCCGCACGTTGCGTGACGCCACCGGCATTGCCGACAACCATCAGTTCTACCTGGCCACCAAGCCTTACACCGAGAAACACCCGCAGGTGCTCAAGGCCTTGGTGGAAGAAGTGCGCGCCGTGGGCGAATGGTCCAAGGCCAACCCCCAGCAAGTCACCGAACAAGTCGCACCGCTGCTCGGCCTGCCGACTGACATCACCCTGACATCGGTGAAACGCCAGGGCTATGGCGCGCTGTTCCTGACCCCGGCAGTGGTCGCCGCCCAGCAGAAAATCGCCGACACCTTCTACCAGCTCAAATTGATTCCCAAGCCCTTGAGCATCAAGGACGTGATCTGGACCCCACCTGCGACCGTGGCCAAAGCGCCGTAATCCGACTTCTTCAGGAGACAACTCCATGAGCCTCAGTATTTTCTGGTTCCTGCCTACCCACGGCGATGGCCATTACCTTGGCACTGCCGAAGGCGCTCGCGCCGTGGATCACGGTTATTTGCAACAGGTGGCCCAGGCCGCTGATCGCCTGGGCTTTGGCGGGGTGTTGATTCCCACCGGCCGCTCCTGCGAAGACTCGTGGCTGGTGGCCGCCTCGCTGATCCCGGTGACCCAGCGCCTGAAATTTCTGGTTGCACTGCGCCCCGGGATCATTTCCCCGACGGTGGCGGCGCGCCAGGCGGCGACCCTGGACCGGCTGTCCGGTGGCCGGGCGTTGTTCAACCTGGTGACCGGTGGTGACCCGGAAGAACTGGCCGGCGACGGCCTGTTCCTCAGCCATGAGGAGCGCTACCAGGCATCGGTGGAATTCACCCGCATCTGGCGGCGCGTGCTGGAAGGCGAAACCGTGGACTACGACGGCCAGCACATCAGCGTCAAAGGCGCCAAATTGCTGTACCCGCCGATCCAGCAACCGCGCCCGCCGCTGTATTTCGGCGGCTCTTCCGAAGCGGCCCAGGACCTGGCGGCCGAACAAGTAGAAATGGTCCTGACCTGGGGCGAACCACCGGCGGCAGTGGCGGAAAAAATCCAGCAGGTACGGGCCAAGGCGGCCAAGCTTGGGCGCACCGTGCGCTTTGGTATTCGCTTGCATGTGATCGTGCGTGAAACCAACGAAGAGGCGTGGAAAGCCGCCGATAAACTGATCTCCCATCTGGACGACGACACCATCGCGCGGGCCCAGGCCTCGCTGGCGCGCTTTGATTCGGTGGGCCAGCAACGCATGGCCGCCCTGCATGGCGGCAGCCGCGACAACCTGGAAGTCAGCCCCAACCTGTGGGCCGGCGTTGGCCTGGTGCGCGGCGGTGCTGGCACGGCACTGGTGGGCGATGGCCCGACCGTGGCGGCGCGGGTCAAGGAATACGCAGAGCTTGGCATCGACACCTTTATCTTCTCTGGTTATCCACACCTGGAAGAGTCGTACCGGGTCGCGGAATTGCTGTTCCCGCACCTGGATATCGAGCGCCCAGAGCTGCCGAAAAGCGCCGGTTACGTCAGCCCGTTTGGCGAGATGGTGGCCAACGACATTCTTCCCAAAGCCGCGTCGCAGAGCTGAGGCGCCGTCATGAAGAGTCAACGGATTGTGCATCGGCTGGCGCCGTGGGCGCTGCCGATCCTGTTGCTGGCGGTGTGGCAGTTGTCGGTGTCGGCGGGCTGGTTATCGACACGGATTCTGCCGGCCCCCAGCGCCGTGATTGCGGCCGGGGTGCACCTGGTCAGCAGCGGTGAAATCTGGACCCACCTGGCCATCAGTGGCTGGCGTGCTGGCCTGGGCTTTGTGATCGGCGGCGGCATCGGCTTGGCCCTGGGTTTTATCACCGGCCTGTCGGCCTGGGGCGAGCGCCTGCTGGACAGCTCGGTACAAATGATTCGCAACGTGCCGCACCTGGCGCTGATCCCGCTGGTGATCCTGTGGTTTGGCATCGATGAGACGGCGAAGATTTTCCTGGTGGCCCTTGGCACGCTGTTCCCGATCTACCTCAATACCTATCACGGCATCCGCAACGTCGACCCGGCGCTGGTGGAGATGGCCCGCAGTTATGGCTTGTCCGGCTTTAGTCTGTTTCGCCAGGTGATCCTGCCCGGCGCCTTGCCCTCGATCCTGGTGGGGGTGCGCTTTGCCCTGGGCTTTATGTGGCTGACGCTGATCGTTGCGGAAACCATCTCGGCCAGTTCCGGTATTGGCTACCTGGCGATGAATGCCCGGGAGTTCCTGCAAACCGACGTGGTGGTATTGGCGATTGTGCTGTACGCCGTGCTCGGTAAGTTGGCGGACCTCGCGGCGCGAGGCCTGGAGCGGGTGTGGCTGCGCTGGCATCCGGCCTATCAAGTGCATAAGGGAGGTGCGGCATGACCGCTCAACAACCTCCACGTTTGCTGCGCGGCATCCCGTTGGCGGTGCGCAAGTTGCGCAAGGCGTTTGGCGCGCGGGAAGTGCTGCGCGAGATCGATCTGCACATCCCGGCGGGCCAGTTCGTCGCTGTGGTCGGCCGCAGTGGCTGCGGCAAAAGTACTTTGCTGCGCCTGCTGGCCGGCCTTGATAGCGCCAGCAGTGGCGAGTTGCTTGCAGGCTCCGCACCGTTGAGCGAAGCCCTCGAAGACACGCGACTGATGTTCCAGGAAGCGCGCCTGCTGCCGTGGAAAAAGATCATCGATAACGTCGGCCTGGGCCTTAAAGGCAACTGGTGGCCCCAGGCGCTGGAGGCGCTGGAAGCGGTCGGCCTGGCCGAGCGTGCCGATGAATGGCCGGCGGCGTTGTCCGGCGGGCAGAAACAACGGGTGGCCCTGGCCCGCGCCTTGATTCACCAACCGCGCCTGTTACTGCTGGATGAACCCTTGGGCGCGCTGGATGCCCTGACCCGGATCGAGATGCAGCAACTGATCGAAAACCTGTGGCGCAAACACGGTTTTACCGTGTTGCTGGTGACCCATGACGTCAGCGAAGCCGTGGCCATTGCCGACCGGGTGATCTTGATCGAAGACGGCGCAATCGGCCTCGACCTGCAGGTGGAACTGCCACGCCCGCGGGTCCGTGGCTCCCATCGCCTGGCGGCCCTGGAAACCGAAGTGCTCAACCGTGTGCTGGCACTGCCCGGCACGCCGCCTGCGCCGGAACCTGTTTCACCGTTGCCTACGCAATTGCGGTGGGCGCAATAACTCACTTGTCCTACGAAGGAAGAACACCATGACTATTAAAGCCATCAACGTGCGTAACCAGTTCAAAGGCACCATCAAGGAAATTGTCGAAGGCGACGTACTGTCGGAGATCGACGTGCAGACGGCATCCGACATCGTCACGTCAGTGATCACCACCCGCTCGGTCAAAGAGCTGGAGCTGGTGATTGGCAGTGAAGTGATTGCGTTTGTGAAGTCCACCGAGGTGTCGATCGCCAAGCTGTGATGATCGTTCCCACGCTCTGCGGATGATCGTTCCCACGCTCTGCGTGGGAATGCACCCCGTGACGCTCTGCGTCACAACAGCGGACGCAGAGCGTCCTAAGAGGCGTTCCCACGCAGAGCGTGGGAACGATCATTGGAGGCGCTTGGGCAAAAACACCGGCAAATAAAGCCCCACATACGCATCAAACACCCGCATCCCTTCCTCCGCCATGCGCGGGGTGATCTGCCCATGCTGATGCACCGAGCGTGCATACACGCGGTCGCTCAGTTCCAGCGCCAGGGCAAAAACGTCCACATCCGCCGGCAGCACCGGCACTTCAAAGTGGCGGTTGAACACGTGCAGCATCAAGTCCCCCAACTCCAGGTCATGCTGGCGGTCGGCCTGGGTCACTTCGGTGAGGCCGTGCTGGGCGAGGATCAGTTGGCGGGCCGCCGCGTCCTTGCTGTAGATCGCCAGCATGCGCAACTCGACCACGCGCGACAGGTCGCGCCAAGTGTGCAGTTGGTCGTGGTCGATGGGCGCTTGCAGCGCGGCGCGGAAGGCGGCGTGCACATCGGCCGTCAGGGCTTCGAGCAAGGCCGGGACGCTGGCGAAAAAGTGATACACCGATGACGGCGGAATCTGCGCCCGTTCGGCCACGCTGTAGATCGACAGGCTGGCCACGCCTTCGGCGGCCAGCAACGTGCGGGCGGCGTCGAGGATCGCGTCGATCCGGGCCTGGCTGCGGGCGCGGGGTTTGCGAGGGGCGGCGGGGCGGGTTGTCATGGAAGTCTCCTACAAGGCAGCGGGCATTGTACGCGACCTTGATCGTTCCCACGCTCCGCGTGGGAACGAGGGAGCAGGGCATAAAAAAACGCCACAGGCCATAAGCCTGCAGCGTTCATTTATTGCAGCCACCGCTTACACGGTATGCAGGTACCAGTTGTACTCAAGGTCGGAGATGGAGTGTTCAAATTCCTCCAGCTCACTTTCCTTGCAGGCGACGAAGATATCGATGTATTTCGGATCGATGTACTTGGCCATCACCTCGCTGTCGTCCAACTCGCGCAGGGCATCGCGCAGGTTGTTCGGCAGGCTTTGTTCGTTCTGCTCGTAGCTGTTGCCCTCCACCGGTGCGCCAGGCTCGATCTTGTTGGTCAGGCCGTGGTGCACGCCCGCCAGGACCGAAGCCATCAGCAGGTAAGGGTTGGCATCGGCGCCGGCCACACGGTGTTCGATACGTACGGCGTCGGACGAGCCGGTCGGTACGCGAATCGCCACGGTGCGGTTGTCCAGGCCCCAGCACGGCGAGTTCGGCACGTAGAACTGTGCGCCGAAACGACGGTAGGAGTTGACGTTAGGGCACAGGAAGGCCATTTGTGCAGGCAGGGTCTCCAGCACACCGCCGATCGCGTGACGCAATGCGGCGTTCTGCTCGGGATCCTCGCTGGCAAAGATGTTCTTGCCGTCTTTGTCCAGGATCGAAATATGCACGTGTAAACCATTGCCGGCCTGGCCTGGGTAAGGCTTGGCCATGAAGGTGGTGTCCATCTCATGGTCGTAGGCAATGTTCTTGATCAAACGCTTGAGCAGTACCGCGTAGTCGCACGCCTTGATCGGGTCGGCGACGTGGTGCAGGTTCACTTCAAACTGCGCCGGGGCACTTTCCTTGACGATGGCGTCAGCCGGGATGCCTTGCTCTTTGGCACCTTCCAGAATGTCCTGGAGGCAATCGACGTATTCGTCGAGATCGTCGATCAGGTAGACCTGTGTCGAGTGCGGGCGTTTGCCGGAAATCGGCGAGCGGGGAGGTTGTGGCCGGCCGTTCACGTTCTCCTGGTCGATCAGGTAGAACTCAAGCTCGAAGGCGGCGCAGATGGTCAGGCCCATATCGTCAAACTTGGTTACAACTTGGCGGAGCACTTCGCGCGGATCGGCGAAGAAAGGTTCACCTTCAAGTTCGTGCATGGTCATCAGCAGTTGCGCGGTAGGGCGCTTTTGCCAGGGTTCATTGCACAGGGTGTCGGGGATTGGATAACAGATTCGGTCAGCATCACCGATGTCCAGGCCCAGGCCGGTGCTTTCCACCGTTGAGCCATTGATATCCAGGGCAAATAAAGAGGCCGGCAAGTTGATGCCTTTCTCGTAAACCTTGTGGAGGCTGGTGCGTTCGATGCGCTTACCGCGCACCACACCATTCATATCCGCAATTAGAAGGTCTACGTACAGAACCTCAGGATGATCCTTAAGGAACGCGTTCGCTTCGTTAAGCTGAACGGCACGCGGGGGTACCGACATGATGCAACACCTTTGTTGTTAAAAATATCAATCATTGATCTTTTCTGGTTTCAGTCAACCCGAACGGCATGCCGAAGTCAAGCGAGGCCTTTTTTGCCCTAAAAAAGCGCGTTGAGGGCTTTTTTGTGGCTTTTTTGGGCAGTTTTATCGGTTTGACCGGCTTGGGACTAGCAGGCTTGAGCGGGCCGTGTTGTATTTTTTACGGGGGTGTTGTGTAAAAAAATGAACAAGGCTAAGCTCGATTCAAACCCATAACAGCAATAATACCGGGGTGCTTCATGTCTGGCCTGCCGTTAATCGGCGTCACCGCCTGCTCCAAACAGGTCGGTCTGCATGCTTATCACATCAGTGGCGACAAATATGTCCGCGCCGTGGCAGTCGCTGCCAAGGGCCTGCCATTGATTATTCCGTCCCTGGGGCAGTTGCTCGACCCGGCCAATATTCTTGACGGCCTGGACGGCATTCTCTTTACCGGCTCACCTTCCAATATCGAACCCTTTCACTACGACGGTCCGGCCAGCGCGCCCGGGACTGCCCATGATCCTGCACGGGACCAGAGCACCCTGCCGCTGATTCGCGCAGCGATTGCCGCAGGCGTGCCGGTGCTGGGAATCTGCCGGGGCTTCCAGGAAATGAACGTGGCCCTGGGCGGCAGCCTGCACCAGAAGGTTCATGAACTGCCGGGTATGCTCGATCACCGCGAAGACGACACCCAGCCGCTGGACGTGCAGTACGGCCCGGCGCATGCCGTGGCGATCACGCCGGGCGGGGTCTTGTCTGGACTGGGCTTGCCGGACACGATCCAGGTCAACTCGATCCACAGCCAGGGCGTTGACCGTCTGGCGCCCGGCCTGCAGGTCGAAGCGCGCGCGCCGGACGGCCTGGTCGAGGCTTTTTCGCTCAAACAGGGCAAGGCATTTGCAGAGGCTTTTGCATTAGGAGTGCAATGGCACCCCGAATGGCAGGTAAGCTCCAACCCGTACTACCTCGCGATCTTCCAGGCATTTGGCGATGCCTGCCGAACGCGGGCGAAACAAAGAGACGCACACGCGTCAAACAACGCCTGACCTTTAATGGATGTCAGGAAACCCAGCCCAGAGGCATTTATGAGTAACAACCTCGACCAGCTCACCGATTGGTTGAAAGACCACAAGATCACAGAAGTCGAATGCATGATTGGCGACCTCACGGGGATCACCCGGGGCAAGATCTCGCCGACCAACAAGTTCATCGCCGAAAAAGGCATGCGCCTGCCCGAGAGCGTTCTGTTGCAGACCGTGACCGGCGACTATGTCGAAGACGACATCTATTACGAATTGCTCGACCCGGCCGACATCGACATGATCTGCCGCCCCGACCAGAACGCGGTATTCCTGGTGCCCTGGGCCATCGAGCCCACCGCCCAGGTGATCCACGACACCTACGACAAGCAAGGCAACCCGATCGAGCTGTCGCCGCGCAACGTGCTCAAGAAAGTCCTCAAGCTCTACGCCGACAAAGGCTGGCAGCCTATCGTGGCGCCGGAGATGGAGTTCTACCTGACCAAGCGCTGCGAAGACCCGGACTTCCCGCTGCAACCGCCGATTGGCCGTTCCGGCCGCCCGGAAACCGGTCGCCAGTCCTTCTCTATAGAAGCGGCCAACGAATTCGACCCGTTGTTTGAAGACGTCTACGACTGGTGCGAGTTGCAGGAGCTGGACCTCGACACCCTGATCCACGAGGACGGCACGGCGCAGATGGAAATCAACTTCCGTCACGGCGATGCCCTGTCCCTGGCCGACCAGATCCTGGTGTTCAAGCGCACCATGCGTGAAGCCGCACTCAAGCATGATGTGGCCGCCACCTTCATGGCCAAGCCCATGACCGGCGAGCCCGGCAGCGCCATGCACCTGCACCAGAGCATCATTGATATCGCCACCGGCAAGAACGTGTTCTCCAATGAAGACGGCTCCAAGAGCGAGCTGTTCCTGCACCACATCGGTGGCCTGCAGAAGTTCATCCCCGAGCTGTTGCCGCTGTTTGCGCCCAACGTCAACTCGTTCCGCCGCTTCCTGCCGGACACCTCGGCGCCGGTGAACGTGGAGTGGGGCGAAGAGAACCGCACCGTGGGCCTGCGCGTGCCGGATGCCGGCCCGCAGAACCGCCGTGTGGAAAACCGCCTGCCGGGCGCCGATGCCAACCCGTACCTGGCCATCGCCGCCAGCCTGCTGTGTGGCTATATCGGCATGGTCGAAGGCATCAGCCCGAGCGCCCCGGTGGTCGGTCGTGGTTACGAGCGCCGCAACCTGCGCCTGCCGTTGACCATCGAGGACGCACTGGAACGCATGGAAAACAGCAAGACCATCGAGAAATACCTGGGTCACAAATTCATCACTGGCTACGTCGCGGTCAAGCGGGCCGAGCATGAAAACTTCAAGCGCGTGATCAGTTCGTGGGAGCGGGAATTCCTGCTCTTCGCCGTCTGATGCGCCGGGTGCGGCTGTCATACGCCGCACCTTCACCTACTTTTTGGAGATTGGTATGTCCAGCAACAACCCGCAAACCCGTGAATGGCAAGCCCTGAGCAACGATCATCACCTGGCGCCGTTCAGCGATTTCAAGCAGTTGAAAGAGAAAGGCCCGCGCATCATCACCAACGCCAAGGGCGTTTACCTGTGGGACAGCGAAGGCAACAAGATCCTCGACGGCATGGCCGGCCTGTGGTGCGTGGCCATCGGTTATGGCCGCGACGAGCTGGCTGATGCCGCCGCCCAGCAGATGAAACAACTGCCTTATTACAACCTGTTCTTCCAGACCGCCCACCCGCCGGTGCTGGAACTGGCCAAGGCCATCGCCGATATCGCCCCGGCCGGCATGAACCATGTGTTCTTCACCGGCTCCGGCTCCGAAGGCAACGACACCATGTTGCGCATGGTCCGCCACTACTGGGCGATCAAGGGCCAGCCGAACAAAAAAACCATCATCAGCCGCAAGAATGGCTACCACGGCTCCACCGTGGCCGGCGCCAGCCTGGGCGGCATGACGTATATGCACGAGCAGGGCGACTTACCGATCCCGGGCATCGTGCACATCGCCCAGCCGTACTGGTTCGGCGAAGGCGGCGACATGAGCCCTGAAGAATTCGGGGTCTGGGCGGCCAACCAACTGGAAGAGAAGATCCTCGAAGTCGGCGTGGACAACGTCGGTGCCTTTATCGCCGAGCCGATCCAGGGCGCCGGCGGTGTGATCGTGCCGCCAGAGACCTACTGGCCGCGCATCAAGGAAATCCTCGCCAAGTACGACATCCTGTTTGTCGCCGACGAAGTGATCTGTGGCTTTGGCCGCACCGGTGAGTGGTTCGGTAGCGATTTTTTCGGCCTCAAACCAGACATGATGACTATCGCCAAGGGCCTGACCTCGGGTTATATCCCCATGGGCGGCCTGGTTGTGCGCGACGAAGTGGTGGCGGTGCTCAACGAAGGTGGCGATTTCAACCACGGTTTCACCTATTCCGGCCACCCGGTGGCGGCGGCGGTGGCCCTGGAAAACATCCGCATCCTGCGCGATGAAAAAATTGTCAGCCGCGTCCATGACGAAACGGCACCGTATTTGCAAAAGCGTCTACGCGAGCTGGCGGATCATCCGCTGGTGGGCGAAGTGCGTGGTATCGGCATGCTGGGGGCCATCGAGCTGGTCCAGGACAAGGCCACGCGCAAGCGTTATGAAGGCAAGGGCGTGGGCATGATCTGCCGCACCTTCTGCTTCGAGAACGGCCTGATCATGCGCGCCGTGGGCGATACCATGATCATTTCGCCGCCGCTGGTGATCAGCAAGGCCGAAATTGACGAGTTGGTCACCAAGGCTCGCCAGTGCCTGGACCTGACTTTGGCGGCATTGCAGGGCTAAGTGCTAGGCTCAGAATGCAGCGGCTGCGGCTGTTGCATCTGGGCAATGATAAATGCGGGGCTTTGGTTGAAAGCCGGCCCCTGAACTTGCCAGACTGTCGCCCTGTTTTGTCGCCCCTCGACGGGCCATGAAACATAGAGAAATGTGGCCCAAAAAAGAAAAAATTGGAGCATGACCGAATGAAGGCATTAGGTTTGAAGAACGCTGGCAAGACCCTCCTGGCCTTGTCCCTGATGGGCGCAATGGCCAGCATGGCCCAGGCTGCCGACAAAGTGCTGCACGTCTACAACTGGTCCGACTACATTGCACCGGACACCATCGCCAACTTTGAGAAAGAGTCCGGCATCAAGGTGGTGTACGACGTTTTCGACAGCAACGAAACCCTGGAAGCCAAGCTGCTGGCGGGCAAGTCCGGCTACGACGTGGTGGTGCCGTCGAACAACTTCCTGGCCAAGCAGATCAAGGCCGGTGTGTACCAGGAGCTGGACAAGTCCAAGCTGCCCAACTGGAAGAACCTTGATACCGACCTGCTCAAGGCTGTCGGTGACGCCAGCGACAAAGGCAACCTGCACGCATTCCCGTACATGTGGGGCACCATCGGCATCGGCTACAACCCAGACAAGGTCAAGGCTGCGCTGGGCGTGGACAAGATCGACTCCTGGGATGTGCTGTTCAAGCCCGAGAACATCGAAAAACTCAAGAGCTGTGGCGTGAGCTTCCTCGACTCGCCAACCGAAATGATCCCGGTGGCCCTGCACTACCTGGGCTACCCGACCGACAGCCAGGACAAGAAGCAACTGGCTGAAGCCGAGGCACTGTTCCTCAAGATCCGTCCTTCGATAGGCTACTTCCACTCCTCCAAGTACATCTCGGACCTGGCCAACGGCAACATCTGCGTAGCCGTGGGTTACTCGGGTGACCTGGAACAATCCAAGTCCCGCGCGGCTGAAGCCGGTGGCAAGGTCAAGGTTTCCTACGCCATTCCGAAGGAAGGCGCAGGCAGCTTCTACGACATGGTTGCCATCCCTAAAGATGCCGAGAACCTGGACGCCGCCTACCAGTTCATGAACTACCTGCTCAAGCCTGAAGTCATGGCGGCAATCACCAACAGCGTACGTTTCCCGAACGGTAACAAGGCCGCCACGCCGCTGGTGAACAAGGATATCTCGGGCGACCCGAGCATCTATCCGTCGGATGACGTGAAAGCCAAGCTGTATGCAATCAGCGATCTGCCGGCCGCGACCCAGCGCCTGCTGACGCGCAGCTGGACCAAGATCAAGTCGGGTAAATAAGCAAGAACCTGTAGGAGCGAGCTTGTGTGGGAGCAAGCTCGCTCCCACCCAGGCCTGCTCTCACAAATTAAATGACAGAAAGTTTTGCCGGATCGGTTTATCGAGGGTAAGTTGCGCGCCGGTTTTGTTGTCGGGCAACAACTTTGGGCCCAACTATTTAAGAGGACCTCCACTTGCCAATTTCTTTATTTCGCAAAGCCTTGCTGGTAGGGGCGGGTCTCACGTTGGCAGTCAGCGTGCAGGCGGCTTCGACTGTGCATGTTTATAACTGGTCGGACTATATCGGCCCCGAGACCCTGGCCAACTTTGAAAAGGCCACCGGCATCAAGCCGGTCTATGACGTGTTCGATTCCAACGAAACCCTGGAAGGCAAATTACTGGCCGGGCGCACCGGGTATGACGTGGTGGTGCCGTCCAACCACTTCCTGGGCAAGCAGATCAAGGCGGGCGCGTTCCAGAAGATCGACAAGGCGCAGTTGAGCAACTACGCCAACCTCGACCCGGCGCTGCTCAAGCGTCTGGAAAAGAACGACCCGGGTAACCAATACGCCGTGCCCTACCTGTGGGGCACCAACGGCATTGGCTACAACGTCGACAAAGTCAAAGAAGTGCTGGGTGTCGACAAGATCGACTCCTGGGCCGTGCTGTTCGAGCCGGAAAACATGAAGAAGCTGGCCAGTTGCGGCGTGTCCTTCATGGACTCGGCCGATGAAATGCTGCCTGCGGTGCTCAACTACATGGGCCTGGACCCCAACAGCACCAACCCGGCCGACTACAAGAAGGCCGAGGAAAAGCTCCTGAAAGTGCGTCCCTATGTGACCTACTTCCACTCTTCCAAATACATCTCGGACCTGGCCAACGGCAATATCTGCGTGGCCGCCGGGTTCTCCGGCGATGTATTCCAGGCCAAGGCCCGTGCAGCCGAGGCGGGCAAGGGTGTGAATATCGCCTACGCGATTCCGAAAGAAGGCGGCAACCTGTGGTTTGACGTGCTGGCGATCCCCAAGGACTCGACCAACGTCAAGGAGGCCCACGCCTTCATCAACTATTTACTGCAACCTGAAGTGATCGCTCAGGTCAGTGATTATGTCGGCTACGCCAACCCTAACCCAGGGGCGGACACGCTGATGGAGCAATCGATACGCACTGACGAAGCGGTTTATCCACCGCAGGCGGTTCTCGATCGGACGTTTGTCAACGTCGAGCTACCCCCGAAAGTGCAACGCTTGATGACCCGCAGCTGGACCAAGGTCAAGACGGGCAAGTAAGGCTCACACTATCTAAGGTTCGTTCGTATTGGACGTTCTGCACTCTTTTTTTCTGGGAGTTTCGTAAATGGCAGTTGCCTCCGGCGCCTATAAGAAAGCCCTCGAGGGCGACCAGACACCGAAAAAGGTGTTGGTCAAAATCGACCGGGTCACGAAGAAGTTCGACGAGACGATTGCCGTGGACGATGTGTCCCTGGAAATCAAGAAAGGCGAGATCTTCGCCTTGCTCGGCGGATCGGGTTCGGGCAAGTCCACCTTGCTGCGCATGCTCGCAGGTTTCGAGCGCCCGACCGAAGGGCGGATTTTCCTCGACGGTGTGGATATCACCGACATGCCGCCCTACGAGCGGCCGATCAACATGATGTTCCAGTCCTACGCCTTGTTCCCCCATATGACCGTGGCGCAGAACATCGCCTTCGGCCTGCAACAGGACAAGATCCCCAAGGCCGAAGTCGAGGCCCGCGTGGCCGAGATGCTCAAGCTGGTACAGATGAGCCAGTACGCCAAGCGCAAGCCGCACCAGTTGTCTGGCGGCCAGCGTCAGCGGGTGGCCCTGGCCCGTTCCCTGGCCAAGCGCCCGAAACTGCTGCTGCTCGATGAGCCGATGGGCGCCCTGGACAAGAAGCTGCGCTCGCAGATGCAGCTGGAACTGGTGGAGATCATCGAGCGCGTCGGCGTGACCTGCGTGATGGTGACCCACGACCAGGAAGAGGCCATGACCATGGCCGAGCGCATCGCGATCATGCACCTGGGCTGGATCGCGCAGATCGGCAGCCCGATCGATATCTACGAAACCCCCACCAGCCGCCTGGTGTGCGAGTTCATCGGCAACGTCAACATCTTCGACACCGTGGTGGTGGATGA
This sequence comes from Pseudomonas sp. ICMP 8385, assembly GCF_002699915.1. Classification (NCBI taxonomy): domain Bacteria; kingdom Pseudomonadati; phylum Pseudomonadota; class Gammaproteobacteria; order Pseudomonadales; family Pseudomonadaceae; genus Pseudomonas; species Pseudomonas sp. ICMP 8385. Next base: position 68,543 of record NZ_LKBY01000091.1, read on the forward strand.
CGCCGAAGGCCACGCGGTGCTCAAGTGCGCCGACCTGGACCGCGATATCTACGTGGGCTATGGCATCGCCACGTCGGTGGAAGACAAGTCGGTGACCTACGCCATCCGCCCGGAAAAACTGCTGGTTACCACCGAAATGCCGACCTGCGAGCACAACTGGTCCAGCGGCAAGGTGCATGACATTGCCTACCTGGGCGGCCACTCGGTGTTCTACGTCGAGCTGCCGAGCGGCAAGCTGGTGCAGTCCTTCGTCGCCAACGCCGAACGCCGTGGCGCGCGGCCGACCTGGGGTGACCAGGTCTACGTGTGGTGGGAAGACGACAGCGGCGTGGTACTTCGCTCATGAACATGAAGAAATTCAAACGGCGATTGCACCGAATAATTCCCAGCGGCAAGCAGGTGGTCATCGGGATTCCATTCCTGTGGCTGTTCCTGTTCTTCATGCTGCCGTTCTTCATCGTCCTGAAGATCAGCTTTGCCGAAGCCGACGTGGCGATCCCGCCCTACACCGAGATCTACACCTACCTCGAGCAGAAGCTGGAGGTGGTGCTCAACCTGGCCAACTACAGCCTGCTGGCCGGCGACGAGCTGTACATTGCCGCCTACCTGGGCTCGCTGAAGATGGCGTTTTTCAGCACGGCCTTGTGCCTGCTGATCGGCTACCCGATGGCCTATGCCATCGCCAGTGCGCGCAAAGAGATGCAGACCGTGCTGGTGCTGCTGATCATGATGCCGACCTGGACCGCGATCCTGATCCGCGTGTATGCGTGGATGGGCATCCTCAGCAACAACGGCTTGCTCAATGGCTTCCTGATGTCCATGGGCCTGATCAACGAGCCGTTGCAGATCCTCAACACCAATATCGCGGTGTATATCGGCGTGGTCTATTCGTACCTGCCGTTCATGATCCTGCCGCTGTACGCCAACCTGGTCAAACATGACCAGAGCCTGCTGGAAGCCGCGTCGGACCTGGGTTCGAGCACCTTCAACAGCTTCTGGAAAATCACCGTGCCGCTGTCCAAGAACGGCATCATTGCCGGCTGCATGCTGGTATTCATCCCGGTGGTGGGCGAGTTCGTGATCCCGGAACTGCTGGGCGGCCCGGAAACCCTGATGATCGGTAAAGTGTTGTGGCAAGAATTCTTCAACAACCGTGACTGGCCGGTGGCTTCCGCCCTGGCGGTGGTGATGCTGGCGATCCTGATCGTGCCGATCATTCTGTTTAACCGCAGCCAAGCCAAAGAGATGGAGGGCAAGGTATGAAGCGCTTCAGTTTCTCCAGCTTCATGCTGGTAGCCGGGTTGTTGTTCATCTACCTGCCGATGCTGATCCTGGTGATCTATTCGTTCAACGAATCGAAACTGGTGACGGTGTGGGGCGGCTGGTCGATCAAGTGGTACGTGGGCCTGTTGGACAACACCCAGTTGATGGGCTCGGTGGCGCGTTCCCTGGAAATCGCCTGCTACACGGCGGTGGCCGCGGTGGCGCTGGGCACATTGGCCGCGTTCGTGCTGACCCGTATCAGCCAGTTCAAGGGCCGCACGCTGTTCGGCGGCCTGGTGACCGCGCCGCTGGTCATGCCCGAAGTGATCACCGGTCTGTCGCTGTTGCTGCTGTTCGTGGCCATGGCGCAGATGATCGGCTGGCCCCAGGAGCGTGGCATCGTCACCATCTGGATCGCTCACACCACGTTCTGTGCGGCGTATGTGGCGGTGGTGGTGTCGGCGCGCCTGCGGGAGCTGGACCTGTCGATCGAAGAGGCGGCCATGGACCTGGGGGCGCGGCCATGGAAGGTGTTCTTCCTGATCACCATCCCGATGATCGCGCCTTCGCTGGCGGCGGGCGGCATGATGTCGTTCGCGCTGTCCCTGGATGACCTGGTACTGGCCAGCTTCGTCTCGGGCCCGGGTTCGACCACCTTGCCGATGGAAGTGTTCTCGGCGGTGCGCCTTGGGGTCAAGCCCGAGATCAACGCCGTGGCCAGCTTGATCTTGTTGGCGGTGTCGTTGGTGACCTTCCTGGTGTGGTTCTTCAGCCGTCGTGCTGAAGAGCGGCGCAAGAAGGCGATCCAGCAAGCGATTGAAGAAGCTGCGGCAGATGGCTGGAAGCAGCCGGATGTACGCCGGGCGCCAGCACCGGTCTAAGACTGATTGCTCCCACGCTCCGCGTGGGAGTGCCTCCTGTGACGCTCTGCGTCACGCTGTGGACGCGGAGCGTCCTGGGCTGCATTCCCACGCAGAGTGTGGGAACGATCTTATGTACGTGCCAGCACCGGTCTAAGACTGATCGCTCCCACGCTCCGCGTGGGAGTGTCTCCTGTGACGCTCTGCGCCACGCTGTGGACGCGGAGCATCCAGGGCTGCATTCCCACGCAGAGCGTGGGAACGATCTTATGTACGTGCCAGCGCCGGTCTAAGACTGATCGCTCCCACGCTCTGCGTGGTAGCGCCTCCTGTGACGCTCTGCGTCACGCTGTGGACGCGGAGCGTCCAGGGCTGCATTCCCACGCAGAGCGTGGGAACGATCTTGATGTACGTGCCAGCGCCCGGCGTTTCAGCTCAACTTTGCGGCGCTGGTTTGAGTGTGTCGTAGGCTTCCAGTGCGCGCAGCGAGTAGATGTAGGCGGCGCCGGCATTCAGCGAGATCGCGGTGGCAAGCGTCGCGGCGATTTCTTCGCGGGTGGCGCCGGCCTTGATCGCGGCGTCGGCATGCACGCCGATGCAGCCGTCGCAGCGGGTGGTGATGGCCACGGCAATCGCGATCAGTTCGCGGGTCTTGGCATCCAGGACGTTGTTTTCCTCGGCAGCCTCGCCCAGCGCCATGTAGGCTTTGACCATCTTCGGGTTGCTCTTGCCCAGTGCGCCAAAGGCGTTCTTCACGGTGGGCAGCAAGTCGGGCCAGTTATTGAACATTGCGTTGACTCCTGAACGGGTTGGGTGTGAAGCCAGTGTGTGCCGTTCGGATTTGGCGGTATTGTTCGATCCGCTCATCTTTTTGACCGATATTCGCAAATGAACGCTATCGACACGCTGATCACATTGGCCAACCTGCGCGGCCGCCTTGACGTGCGCTGCCAGTTCCAGGGCGACTGGGCCCTGGACCATGCGCCCGAATCGCTGGGGGTGGCGCCGTATCATATTGTCGTGCGGGGGACCTGCCACGCCGAGCTTTCGGGTGGGCAGCAGGTGACGCTGGCAGAAGGCGATATCCTGTTGATGCCCGGTGGTGCGACCCATCTGCTGCGCAGCCAGGGCGCGCAGACCCCGCCGAGGCTGCCCACGGTGATCGACAGCGGGGTACTGAAGGTGCATCGCTTGGGCGGTGATCAGCCGGAGGTGGAGATGCTCTGTGGCGCCTTTCACTACAACCGCCAGTCGTTGCTGTTTGCGGCCTTGCCCGAGTACCTGGTGGTGTCCAGCCGACAATGGCCGGCCGATGGGCAACTGGCGGCACTGATTGCGCTGATGCGCAGTGAGGCTGACGGTGAGCGGCTGGGCGCGCGGTCGTTTATTGATGCCCTGTCGGTGGCGCTGTTCACCTTGCTGGTGCGCACCTGGTTGGCGCAACAGGCGCCGCTGGCCGGCACCTTTGCCTTGCTCACCGACAAACGCCTGGGCCGCGCCTGGCAGGCGATGCTGGCCGAGCCCGGGCATGACTGGACCATCGACAGCCTGGCGGGGGCTGCATCGATGTCCCGGGCCAAGTTCATGCGCGCATTTGTCAAAGTGGCCGGCGTGTCGCCGTGGGTGCTGCTGACCCAGTTGCGCATGGAGCTGGCGTTCAACCTGCTGCAGCAGTCACGGCTGAGCCTGACGGATATTGCGGCCCGGGTGGGTTACCAGTCCCAGGCGGCGTTCAGCAAGAAATTCAAGGAGGCATATGGCCAAGCGCCCGGTCGAATGCGCAACGCAGATTAAAACTGTGGGCTTGTGTGGGTGTTTCTTCAGGGCTGTTGTGGGCGGGCCGGCAACAACTTGAGGGTGCCGCGAGTATTGGCCTGGACCTCTTCTTCATCAAAATGCGCCTGCTCGTACCCGCCCTCGATATACGTCTGGGCCTGGTCGGCATAGTGCTTGTCGAACGGCACGCCGCTTTGGCCGACCGGGTTGATGGTCAGGGCGTGGGCGGCGTCGGCGAAGTCCACCAGGCGTCGGGTGGACGGGCCGTACGTCACCGGCCATGGCGCCGGGCCGATGATTGCCGACAGGTTGTTCGGCACTTCGTGGCTGCCCGGTGCGGCAAACGGCCCGACATTGACGATCTGGTCCAGTGGCTGCTTGACGCCCAGCGGGTGGCCGTGGGTCAGGGTATGGGCCTTGCCCCACTGCCACTGCGCCGGATCAGCGCCGAAGGTGGTTTTCAGATGGGCCAGGCTCTTGTCCCAGGCGCGCTTGAGCGTCTCGGCGCGCTGGCCGTTCCACCACGGCGAATCGGCAGCGGCGGCCAGGCGCGGCAAGGCGGCGTCGACGACACGGGTGGTGATCAGGGTCTTGAACATCTCGTCACCCAGCTTGGGGCGAAAGGCTGCGTCGGCCAGGTCGTACAACAGTTGGTTGAACAGCGTGGCCGGGATCGACTCTACCGGGTAGTCACCTTTCCACGCGGCCAGTTGCTCCAGCAACTTGAGTTCGGCGGGGTCCTTGACCACCTCGCGCAGCACCGGCAACAGCGGCGCCAGCAGGCGGGGCCCGTAGGCGGTGGTGGTGCCCAGTTGCACGGCCTGGCTGTTGTCCAGGTCCCATTTGACCTGGTTGTCGCTCAATTGCGCGTTCAACTGTTGGCCGCGGTCCGCCAGGTTGTAATAGCCGGGGATCGGCATGCCCGTGGGCGACACCGGCTGGGCATTGGCCGAGACCACGTAGCCACGGGTGGGGTTTTCTTCCTGGGGGTTGGCGCTGAACGGGTAGAAGCCCAGCTTGTCGGCCTGGGCCGTACTGCCGTCGAGGATAAACCCGGGGTTGGCCCCGGCCGGGCGGATCGGCAGTTGCGCCGCCGCCCACCAGCCGATATCGCCCCGGGCATTGGCCCACACGATATTGAGCCCCGGCGCATGCACCTTGGCCACCGCCATGCGCGCCTTGGCCAGGGTGTCGGCGCGATTGAGCTGGTAGAAACCCTCGAGGATCGGGTTTTCGGTGTCGAGGAAGGCCCACCACATGGCAATCGGCGTGGTGCCGGCATGGGCGCCCAGCACGTCGTTGATGATCGGGCCGTGGGGCGACTGGCGCAGGGGCAGCGTTACCGGGGCCTGGCCCTTGACCGCGATCTGTTGTTCGCTGGTGGTCATGTCGACCCACTGGTCGTGGTAGCGCACCTGGTTGGGGTTGTCCGGGTTGACCTGCTCGGCGATCAGGTCGAGGTCATCGTTCTGGAACATCGTCAGGCTCCAGCCAAACGCCTTGTTGTGGCCCAGGAACGCCACCGGCACCAGGGCGTTGTGATAACCATAGAGTTCAAAGCCGGGCGCCGACAGATGCGCCTCGTACCACACCGACGGCACCGAGAACCGGATATGCGGGTCGCCCGCCAGCAACGGCTTGCCGCTTTTGGTGCGGTTGCCGCTGATGGCCCAGGCGTTGCTGCCCTCGAACTGCGGCAGGCCGTTGTCGGCCAGGGCCTGCTCGCTGAGGCGGGCGATGGCACTCAGGCCTTGCCAGTCGGCGGCGGCCAGGCCCAGGTCGCCGTTGGGCTTCCAGTCGAGGTCAAATACTTGCAGGTAGTCGCTGCCCAGTTGGTCGCGCACGTAGGTCAACAAAGGCTCTGTACGAAAAGCTGCGGCAAAGCTGTAGGCCAGGTAGCCGGCGATGCTGACGGTGTCGGCCGCGGTGAACGGCCGCTTGGGGATGCCCAGCACGTCAAACTCCATGGGGCTGGCGTGGCGGTCCTGATATTGGTTGATCCCGTCCAGATAGGCTTGCAGGGCCTTCCAGTGCGGTGACTGGCGGTCCATCTGCGCCGCATAGGTGGTGGCGCGCTCGCCGATGCGCAGGCTGCGGAACAGTTTGTCGGTGTCCAGCAACTTGGCGCCCAGCACCTCGGCCAGTTCACCGCGCGCCAGGCGGCGCATGATTTCCATCTGGAACAGGCGGTCCTGGGCGTGCACATAACCCAGGGCGCGATACAGGTCGGCCTCGTTCTCGGCGCGGATATGCGGCACGCCACGGTCGTCGTAGCGCACCGTGACCGAGCCTTGCAGGTTGGCCAACTCTACCGTGCCCTGGCGGGTGGGTTGCTTGCTGTAGACGTACCAGCCAGCCCCGAGGGCAATCAACACCAGTAGGGCCGCGAGACCCGACAAGACGCGCTTCATGAACAATCCTTTTTATTCGTGTAGGGCTATGAACCTTCCGGCCAAGAACAATAGCAGCCCACCGCCAGGGTGTGGGTCGCGTTCACCGCTCGACCGCCCTTGAGCGCCTGCAGGATCGGTTCGATAAAGCTGTTGCTCGAATTACAGGTCAGGCCCTCGCTGTACGGGCCGAAATACGCCAGTTTGCCATTGCGATCCCAGATCCCCACTGCCGGGCTGGCGGGCAGTTGGTCGGCGCCGGGCAGGCTGGTGAGGATTTTCATCGTGCCCAGGGTCGCGGGCAGTTGGCCGTGGCTGCCGGCTTTTTGCAGGGCGTAGAACTCCACGCCCTGGGGCGCGTATTGCTCGATCAGTTCACTCAGGTGCTGCTGGTTGCCGACATTGCACGGGCAGGCCGGGTCCCAGAAGTGCACCAGGCGGATCGGCCCGGGCCCGGCGAGGTCGTCGGGCAGGCGCAGCAGGTCCCCGGAAAACACCGCCGTATGTTCGCTGAAAGCCCGCAGGTAGCGGCCCTGGAACCAGTCATACGCGGCCCACAGCACGGCGGCGCAGATCAGCAGGATCAGGCTGGCGAACAGGGCGGTGCGGTAGGGTTTTCGCATTCAGAACCATCCTCGAAGGTGGCGTAGCTTGCCATGCTTGCCCTGACAGATGAATATCGCGACTCGATATTCATCTGTTCAAGGCTGTGAAGCCTGAGTCTGGAAGTGTTTATGCCTGTTACCTTTGACCCCGATCATCTGCGCGAAAGCTTGCGGCCCCTGGTGGACGCGCAGCCGCTTTCGGCCGAGGCCAGGGTCTACCAGCGCTTCTACGGGCTGGACCTGGCCGCGCGCAAAACCCCGGTGGCCAGCCGCCTGGGGTGCTTCGAGGTGGAGGGGTTCAAGGTGGTCAGCCAGGCCTGGTGGCCGGCGCAACCTGTGGCAACACTGTTTATGTTCCACGGTTTCTACGACCATATGGGCCTGTACCGCAACGTGGTGGAGTGGGGCCTGGACCAGGGCTTCGTGGTGATTGCCTGCGATTTGCCGGGCCATGGCCTGTCCAGCGGCGAGCGCGCCAGCATCGATGATTTTGCGGTGTACCAGCACGTGGTGCAGGGCTTGTTCGAGCAGGCCGACGCGCTGCAACTGCCCAAGCCCTGGCATCTGTTTGGGCAAAGTACCGGTGGGGCGATTGTGGTGGACCATCTGCTCAACCAGGGCGCCAGCAGCCCGGCGCAGGGGCAGACGTTCCTGTTGTCGCCACTGGTGCGGCCGCGTGCCTGGGGCTGGTCGCAGCTCAGCTATTACCTGCTCAAGCCGTTCGTCAAAGGCATCGCCCGGCGCTTCAGCGATAACAGCAACGACCCGGCGTTCCGCCCCTTCCTCGAAGCCGACCCATTGCAGCCCCGGCAGTTGCCGACCGCCTGGGTGGGCGCGCTGGCGCGCTGGATCAAACGCATCGAAGCGGCGCCGCGCAGTCCGCGGCGGCCCCTGATCGTGCAGGGTGAGGAGGATATGACGGTGGATTGGCAGCACAACCTGCAGGTGCTGCGTGGCAAGTTTGATCAGCCGCAGGTCCTGATGTTGCCCCGTGGGCGGCATCACTTGGCCAATGAGCTGCCTGAAATCCGCGAGGAATACTTCAAGTTCCTCACCGACCATCTGACCTGACCCTTCCCCCCGTAGGCGCGAGCAAGCTCGCTCCTACAGGGTGGGTGTCAGGGGGCCAGGCTTGAGGTGCTCTGGCCGACCGCCAGCCCGGCGCGGATCGCCGCCAGTGCCGCCTGGTAGTAAGCCTTGCCTTCCGGCGATTCGGCAAAGGTGGCGAACTCTTCCAGCTCCGGGTCCGACAGGTCCCGATAGACGTACAGCAGGGTGTTGTGCAGGTCATTGCCGATCTGCTGCATCAAGCGCTCGCGCTGGCCGTTGAGCAGGCTTTGCGCCTGGCCTGCGCCCAACAGGCCGGGGATCATCTGGCTCAGGCTGTCTGCGGCCACGCCGGCAATCGCCAGGCTGACCTCGGCCCCGGCTTCGCGGGCGGGCAGGGCCTGGGCCAGGTGGCCGATGATCAGGCTGCGGGTGGCGTCGGCCTGGATCTGCGGCAAACCCTGGGCGTTCTTGGCCAACTGGTCACGGCGGGTCGCCAGCAACTCGGCGGCGACAATCTTGCGCCCCAGCGGCGACTGGAAAAACGCCAGCGCCGGCTTGGGGTCGGCCAGGTTCTGGCGCAACTGGGCTTCGGCGCGCTGATCCATGGCCTTGGGGGCGAAGCGTTTATTGCTGTTGTCCACCAGCGCCTGGTACACCGCCGGTGGCAAGCTGTTGCGGTAGCGCTGCTGGGCGGCACTCAAGGCGTCAGTAAAATGCGCACGTTGTTCCGGCCAGCCGGCGACCGCGTACAACTGGTCATGGCTGTCTGCCCAGGCGGGCAACACGCAGAACATCAGCAAGGATAAAAACAAACGACGCATAGGGACTCCTGTCAGTCGGCCACTATTGTCCGTGTCGGGCGTAGGATTTGTCGAGAAGTCCTATCAATCGCCTGACTAAAGTGTATTTAGGCGCTCGGCGGCGCTGTCGGTTTTCCAGGCGTATGGATACTATGCGCGCCATGCACATATCCCCTGATGACCCGCTGCTGCTACGCATCGTCGACGACCTGGCCGTGAAAGGCTGGTCGCAGCAGAACATCTTCCTGCCAGAGGCTCTGACCCTGGAACTGGCGGCTGAGTGCCATAAACGTGCCGCTGAAGGTGAATTGGCACCTGCCGCTGTAGGACGAGGCCCAGCCCAGGAGATTCGCGAGGGGATCCGTGGCGACCATATCCAGTGGCTGGAACCCGGCCAGGCGTCGGTGTGCGATCGCTATCTGGGGCTGATGGACAGCCTGCGGCTGGCGATGAACCGCGGGCTGTTCCTTGGCCTGGAAGAGTTTGAATGCCACTTCGCCATGTACCCGCCAGGGGCGTTCTACCTCAAGCACCTCGACCGTTTTCGCGACGATGACCGGCGCATGGTCTCGGCGGTGGTCTACCTGAACCAGGACTGGCTGCCCGAGTACGGCGGCCAGTTGCGCATGTACCTCAAGGACGGCGTTGAATATGACGTGGACCCTGCCGGCGGTTGCCTGGTGGTGTTCCTGTCGGGGGACGTGCCCCATGAAGTCCTGCCCGCCCACCGCGAACGCCTGTCCCTGACCGGCTGGGTTCGCCGGCGGGGCAACGAGCCGTTTTGAGCGTGCAAAAGATTCTGGTCAGCCGCTGCCTGTTGGGGCATCGGGTACGTTACGACGGTGGCGCCAGCGGGCCGTTCGACCAACTGGCCGCCTGGCAGGCCGAAGGCCGGGTAGTTGCATTGTGCCCGGAAGTAGCCGGTGGCCTGCCCACGCCACGACCCCCGGCCGAAATTCCGGGTGGGCAAGGGCTGGATGTGTGGGAAGGCCGGGCCCGGGTGTTGACCGCCGATGGCGCGGACTTCAGCGAAGCCTTCCTTGAGGGCGCGCGCCAGGCTTTGGCCCTGGTGCAGCGCCATGGCATCGGCATTGCCGTGCTCAAGGCCAACAGTCCGTCATGCGGCAACCTGCTGACGTATGACGGCACCTTCAGTGGGGTGAAAGTTGCGGGCGAAGGGGTGACGGCGGCGTTGCTCAAGCGCCATGGGGTGCAGGTGTTCAGCGAATTGGAACTGGCCGAGGCTGCGGTAGCCCTGGCCCTGCTCTCAAATCCGACCTAAAAGCCCATGTGGCAAGCCCGCTCCCACACAAGCCCTCCCACACACAAGTCTGGTCCCACATGGGTTATTTGGTGGGTTTGCTGGTGTCTGCCTCAAACCACTTTTCCGACAGTGCCGTCAGCCGCCCATCGGCCTTGATCCGCTCCAGCGCTTTGTCCAGGCTCGACTTGAACGCCGGGTTGCCCTTCTGGAAGGGGATCGCCAGGGTCAAAGTCGCTTTGCTATCACCCCGGCTGCGCAGATCCACGCCCTCGCTGGGCTTTGCGGCAAACTGGCTGCCCTTGAGGGTGTCCAGGTTGCTCAGCAGGCGTTTGGGTTGCTTGTGCGCAATCAAGCGGGCGCTGGAATAGCTATACGGCGTGCTGAAATCGAAACGATCGCGCAGTTCAGGAGTCACAGCGATGTGGTTGATCGCCACGTCGTACTTGCCGCTTTCCACACCGGGCAGCAAGTCGCTGTCGTCGGTGGTGATAAAGGAGGCGCGTACGTCCATTTCCCGAGCCAGCAACTCACCCAGTTCCACTTCAAAACCGGTGAGTTTGTCGCCTTCCTTGAAGTTGAAGGGCGGCGTGTCTGCTTCCAGGGCAATGCGCAGTTCCCCACGGTCAAACACGTCGTCGAACAGTTCGGCGTGAGCCAAGGGGCTCAACAAAGGCAACACAAGTAACAGGCCAGGCAAAAAGCGCATGGTCACTCCTAAAGAATTCAAAGGTGCGAGACGCGATTCAGGCTCGCTTTGCTATGGTGTCGAGTGCCTTGGACAACGTTTCATCACTAAGTTGTCATAACCCTACAGATTTCACAGAAAAACTGGAGAAGTTAATGAAAGCCATTTTGTCTCGTGCAACCCTGGCCAGTCTTTTGCTGGGGGCTTCCATGCTGGCCTCGGCGGCCGATATCCCACGTACACCGGCACCCAAGGGGGCTGAAGTGTCCATTGTCTCGCCCAAGGATGGCGCCACCGTCGACAAGACCTTTACCGTCGAGTTTGGCATCAAGGGCATGGACCTGGAGCCCATCGACAAACAGGTGCCAGGTGCCGGCCATCACCACCTGCTGATCGACCAGACGCAACTGCCTGACCCAAGCCAGCCGATCCCGGCCACCGCGACCGTGATCCATTTCGGCAAGGCACAAACCAAGACCGAACTGACCCTGGCCCCAGGCAAGCACACCCTGCAACTGCTGGCGGGCGATAACCTGCATCGTCAGTTCGAGCCTACTGTAGCCTCAAAAGTGATTACGATTACCGTGAAGTAAGATTTGTTCAGACGAAAAAAGGGAGCCCCGTGGGGCTCCCTTTTTCGTACACGCTTGCAGCCTTAGAACAACACGCGGCTACGAATAGTACCGCTGATGTGCTGCAGCTTTTCTTGCGCCAGGTCCGAGTACTCGGCGTCTACGTCGATCACCACGTAGCCGACCTTCTCGTTGGTCTGCAGGAACTGACCGGAGATGTTGATGCCGTTTTCCGCGAAGACCTTGTTGATCTCCATCATCACGCCAGGAATGTTCTGGTGGATGTGCAGCAGGCGGTGCTTGCCAGGGTGAGCCGGCAGGGCCACTTCCGGGAAGTTGACCGAGGACACCGACGTACCGTTGTCGCTGTACTTGACCAGCTTTTCTGCCACTTCCAGGCCGATGTTGGCCTGGGCTTCAGCGGTGGAACCGCCGATGTGCGGGGTCAGGATCACGTTGTCCAGGCCACGCAGCGGGCTTTCGAAGATGTCGTCGTTGGAGCGCGGTTCCACCGGGAACACGTCGATGGCGGCGCCGATCAGATGCTTGTCCTTGATCGCGTCGGCCAGGGCGTCCAGCTCGACCACGGTGCCGCGCGCGGCGTTGATCAGGATCCCGCCCTTCTTGATGGCGCGGATTTCCTTCTCGCCGATCATCCACTGGGTCTCAGCGGTTTCCGGCACGTGCAGGGTCACGATATCGGACATGCCCAGCAGTTCGGTCAGGCTCGACACCTGGGTGGCGTTGCCCAACGGCAGCTTGGTCAGGGTGTCGTAGAAGAACACCTGCATCCCCAGGCCTTCAGCCAGTACCGACAACTGGGTACCGATCGAGCCGTAACCGACAATACCCAGCTTCTTACCGCGGATTTCAAAGGAGTTGGCCGCGCTTTTGATCCAGCCGCCACGGTGGCAGGAAGCGTTTTTCTCAGGGATGCCACGCAGCAACAGGATCGCTTCCGCTAACACCAGCTCCGCAACGGAGCGGGTATTGGAGTACGGGGCGTTGAACACCGCGATACCGCGCTCGCGCGCCGCATTGAGGTCGACCTGGTTGGTGCCGATGCAGAAACAGCCGACCGCCACCAACTTCTTGGCGTGGTCGAAGACCTCTTCGGTCAGCTGGGTGCGGGAGCGAATGCCGATAAAGTGCGCGTCGGCGATCTTTTCCTTGAGCTGGGATTCCGGCAGAGAACTGGTGATGTACTCAATGCTGGTGTACCCGGCGGCCTTTAGGACGTCGACGGCCGATGGGTGGACGCCTTCCAGAAGAAGGAACTTGATCTTGCTCTTATCGAGAGAAGTCTTGCTCATCTGCGTAAACCTGTGTCCCGGAGAAAAATGGCAGGGAATCGGATCGTTTAAGCTGACCCGGACGGCAGGAAAGCCGTCACCGCAGAAACGCCCTTGGGCTCTGTCCTGCGGGGGCGGTATGCTAGCATACGCGCCCCGCTAAACACTCATTCCTGCGACGTGAAGCGTTCTCAGGATGACCATGAATTGTTCGAGAGTTCTGTCGATGACCCATCCTGCCCTGATTGATGAGCTAAAGACCCTGGTTGAGCCCGGCAAAGTGCTGACCGATGCAGACTCCCTGGAGGCTTACGGCAAGGATTGGACCAAGCACTTCGCCCCCGCGCCGACCGCCATCGTCTTCCCCAAGACCATTGAGCAGGTGCAGGCCATTGTCCGTTGGGCCAACACGCACAAGGTGGCGCTGGTGCCATCCGGTGGGCGTACCGGCTTGTCGGCGGCTGCGGTGGCGGCCAATGGCGAAGTGGTGGTGTCGTTCGACTACATGAACCAGATCCTCGACGTGAACCTCACCGACCGCACCGCCGTGTGCCAGCCGGGTGTGGTCACCAAGCAATTGCAGAACGTCGCCGAAGAAAACGGGTTGTACTACCCGGTGGACTTCGCCTCGTCCGGTTCCAGCCAGATTGGCGGTAATATCGGCACCAATGCCGGCGGGATCAAGGTGATTCGCTACGGCATGACCCGCAATTGGGTGGCGGGCATGAAGGTCGTCACTGGCAAGGGCGATGTGCTGGAACTCAACCGCGACCTGATCAAGAACGCCACCGGCTACGACATGCGCCAGCTGTTTATCGGCGCCGAAGGCACCCTGGGCTTTGTGGTCGAGGCCACCATGCGCCTGGACCGGGCCCCTAAAAACCTCACTGCCATGGTCCTGGGCACCGCCGACTTTGACTCGATCATGCCGGTGCTGCATGCATTCCAGGGCAAGCTGGACCTGACCGCCTTCGAGTTCTTCTCCGACAAGGCCCTGGCCAAGGTCATGGCCCGCGGCGATGTACCGGCGCCGTTCGAGACCGATTGCCCGTTCTACGCCCTGCTGGAATTTGAAGCCACCACCGAAGAAGTGGCCAACCACGCCCTGGAAACCTTCGAGCACTGTGTCGAACAGGGCTGGGTGCTCGATGGCGTGATGAGCCAGAGCGAAACCCAGTTGCACAACCTGTGGAAGCTGCGCGAGTACATCTCCGAGACCATCTCCCACTGGACGCCGTACAAGAACGATATTTCGGTCACCGTGTCGAAAGTGCCGGCATTCCTCAAGGAAATCGATGCGATTGTCGGCGAACACTACCCGGACTTCGAGATCGTCTGGTTCGGCCACATCGGTGACGGCAACCTGCACTTGAACATCCTCAAGCCGCAAAACCTGTCCAAGGATGAGTTCTTCGCCAAGTGCGCCACCGTCAACAAGTGGGTGTTCGAGACCGTCGAGAAGTACAACGGCTCGATCTCCGCCGAACATGGCGTAGGCATGACCAAGCGTGATTACCTGACCTACAGCCGCTCCCCGGTTGAAATCGACTACATGAAGGCCGTGAAAGCCGTGTTCGACCCCAACGGGATCATGAACCCGGGCAAGATCTTCGCTGTTTAACCATCACGCAAGAGGAAGTGGCCCATGAGCTATCAGCACAAGTACGTCGACGGCACCAACATCCACTTTCCACTGGGCAAAGTGGTCTGCATCGGGCGCAACTACGCCGAGCACGCCAAGGAGCTGGACAACCCGGTGCCGACCGAGCCCCTGCTGTTTATCAAGCCGGGCAGCTGCGTAGTGCCTTTGGAAGGCGGTTTCGCCATTCCGGCCGAGCGTGGCTCGGTGCATTACGAGGCGGAAATCGCGGTGCTGATCGGCAAGCCTTTGTCGAAAACCCCGAGCCGTGAAGAAGTGCTGGACGCCATCTCCGGCTTCGCCCCGGCCCTGGACCTGACCTTGCGCGACAAGCAGGCCGAGCTGAAGGCCAAGGGCCTGCCATGGGAAATCGCCAAGTCCTTCGACGGTGCGGCGGTGATTGCCCCGTTTGTGGTCGGCAGCACCTTCCCGGACCTGGCCGAGATTGGCATTCGCCTGACCATCAATGGCCAGGTGCGCCAGGACGGCAGCAGCGCGCAGATGCTCAACCCGATTGTGCCGATGATCCAGCATATGGCGGGCTGCTTCTCGTTGCAGGCCGGTGATGTGATCCTCACCGGCACGCCTGTCGGCGTGGGGCCGCTGGAAGTGGGCGATGAGCTGGTGCTGGAACTGCCGGGCGTGAGCCGCTTCGAGAGCTCCGTACGCTAACGCCCTTGCTTATGTAGGAGCTGGCTTGTGTGGGAGCTGGCTTGCCTGCGATGCAAGCACCGTGGTGTATCAGGCACACCGCGGTGATGCTATCGCAGGCAAGCCAGCTCCCACACAAGCCCAGCTCCCACAGTTAATTTGCATACAACCCAAAATCGGGGTTTTGCATTTTTTTCACACGTCATCTGGATAATCCTCGGGCATATGGCACGTAGGCGTTCTGAGCCTGGGCTATCACCTACAGCCGATTATCTGGAATGCCTCCATGGCCGTGCCTCTCCCTTCTGTGAAACCCACGCTTCGTTCGCGCTTGCACATGCGCTGGTATTCCTGGCTGTGCCTGGCGGGGGCGCTGATGTATGGCATTGCCTGGTTGATGCACTGGGATGACCGGGGCGCGTTATGGGTGTTGGAGCGTTTTGAAAGCCCGGTCGAGCGCCAGGAGAGTGTCTGGCTCCCGGATTACCAGGCCGTGATCGATGCCAAGCCGCTGCCCGGCATGGAAAAGGATGAAGCTTCGGACTTGGCCTACGACCCAAGGACCAAGACCCTGTTCGCGGTCATGGGCCGCAACCCATTCCTGGTGGAACTGAGCCTGCAGGGCGATGTGCTGCGCAAGATACCCCTGGTGGGCTGGAGCAACCCGGAAGGCGTGACGGTGATGGAAAACGGCGTGCTGGCCATCGTGGATGAGCGCAGGCACAACGTGACCCTGGTCAAGGTCGATGCCGACACGCGTCAACTGGCCTTCGCTGACTTCCCAAGCTACGACCTGGGCCCCTCCAAGGAGCAGAACAAGGCGTTCGAGGCTGTCACCTGGGACAAGCGCAATCAACAACTGGTGTTGGGCATTGAGCGCCCGGCGCAGCTGTTTACCTGGCACAGCGACGGCGGCCAGGCCCTGGCCGGCGACAAGCAGACATTGCCCAGCTCCGAGCTGGATATCCGCAACCTCTCGGCCCTGAGCGTCGACCCGCGCACTGGCCACCTGTTGGTCTTGTCCGCCGACTCCCATCTGCTGCTGGAACTGGACGAAAAAGGCGAGCAAGTCAGCTTCATGACCGTGCTTGGCGGTTTCAATGGCCTGAAAAACACCATCCCCCGCGCCGAAGGCGTGACCATGGACGAAAACGGCACGCTGTACATGGTCAGCGAGCCCAATCTGTTCTATCGCTTCGAGAGGCAGAAATAGCCGACTTATACGTCGGATTCTTCTCTATGCGCGGCATTCCCCAGACACTGAGCGGTGTTTAAGTTTAAATTCAGGCGGCTGTGATATTCATTTGCCAGTTTTGACTTTGAGCCAGCCCCCATGCGTCGATTGACCCGCCCCAAACCTGCCCTGCTTATCTTGTTGCTGATCGCCTTGGTTGCCGTGGGGGTAGTCGCGCAGCAATTTCGTTTATTCGAGCGCGCCTGGTTCAACTGGCAGGCCTGGCGCCAACCGGCGGACGAGCGCTCCATTGGCCTGGCGGATTATCAGGTGGTGCTGGAGGCGCAGGTGATTGAGGGCCTGGACGATGATG
This sequence comes from Pseudomonas sp. ICMP 8385, assembly GCF_002699915.1. NCBI lineage: Bacteria > Pseudomonadati > Pseudomonadota > Gammaproteobacteria > Pseudomonadales > Pseudomonadaceae > Pseudomonas > Pseudomonas sp. ICMP 8385. The sequence continues at coordinate 84,937 of NZ_LKBY01000091.1, forward strand.
TCTCGGCGCTGACCTACGACCCGGTACGCAAGAGCCTGTTTACCGTGACCAATAAAAATGCCGAACTGATCGAGTTGTCCCTGGAGGGCAAGATCCTGCGGCGGATTAACCTGGTGGGGTTTGGCGATGCCGAAGCGGTGGAGTTCATCAGCGAGAACACTTATGTGATCAGCGATGAGCGCCAGCAGCGGCTGATCAAGATCCACCTGGAGGACGACACGCGGTTTCTCGACGCGGCCGAGGCCGAGCAGATGACCCTGGGCGTGCACCTCAAGGGCAATAAAGGGTTTGAAGGGCTGGCCTATGACTCGGTGGGCAAGCGCCTGTTTGTCGCCAAGGAGCGGGACCCGATGTTGATCTACGAAGTGCACGGGTTTCCCCATTTCAAACCAGAAAAAACCTACTCGGTCCACGTGGTCAACAACCCCCGGCGCGATGCCGGGTTGTTTGTGCGCGACCTGTCCAGCCTGCAATACGACGAACGCAGCGGCCATTTGCTGGCGCTGTCCGATGAGTCGTACCTGGTGCTGGAACTGGATATCGATGGCCGCCCCTTGAGCAGCCTGTCACTGCTCAAGGGGCGCCATGGCTTGAAAAAGCGCGTGCCCCAGGCCGAGGGTATCGCCATGGATGACGATGGCACGTTGTACCTGGTCAGCGAGCCGAACTTGTTCTACGTCTTCAAGAAAACCCCCGGCCCTTTGTAGGTACGGGTCAGAACATCCACTGCACACCTAGCGAATAGCCGGTCTGGCTGCCTTCGGCATGGCCCAGGCGGCCATTCACCTCGGCGTACACCCCAAGCTGCGGGGTGATCGCCAATTGGCTGCCGACCTGCGCGCGGCCAAAACTCTTGTCTATTGAACCCAGGCGCGCAGTGCGCACCTGGCCATCAGCCCGTGCAGTCAGGTCCAGGTCGTCCAGGCGGCCGTCGGCCAATTCCTTGACCCAGGCGATGTCGCCGTAGGGCATCAGGCTCAAGCCGTAAGGCAGGGCTACTGCGCCGCGTACGCGCCAGCCGAGGCTGGCTTCCAGGGAATCGAAGGACTGTTCTTCATACTCAAGGGCGGTGCGCAGGTTCTGCTTCTCGTGGAACTTGTCGATGCGCGAGTGGCTGTAATCGAGCCCGGCAAACGGCCCGGTCTTGATCGCGCCCAGGTCGAAGTCATAACCGCCGAGCACCCGGGCCCCCAGGGAGAGGGCATCGGTCTCGCCAGTCAACTGCTGGTTAAGCAGCACGGGGCCGCCGTTGGCCTGGATCAGCAGGTTGCGCTTGGAATCGAAGCGGCTGTGGCCCACGCTCAGGTCGCCGGCCAGCCAGGTCGGGCCGCCATCGCTCAACAGGGTGTAGACCGCGGCTTGCCAGGTGTCGCTTTGCAGCTTGCCACGGTGCTCCAGCTTGTCGCGGCCGTTGAGGTAGCTGAGGCTGGCGCCGATATTCAGGCTGCTGCTCAGTTGATAGTCGCCCAGGGCATGCAGGCCCAGGCGCCGGGCCTCGGGGTTGGGGGCGGTGTCGAAGCCGCTGTCGGGGTTGTATTCGCCGTCCACGCCGATCTCGCCATCGAAGCTGCCCACTTCACGGCTGGCCGATTGCAGGGTCAGCCAGCGCCGGTCGTGCAGGCGCACCATGGCCTGGTGCTGGCGCTGCAGGTTGTCCTGCATATTGCGTGCAACCGCGCCGCCCGAGGTGGTAGAGGCCATCAAGTCGGCATTGGTCAGCTCCAGCACCAGGCGGCTGAGCAGACGCGAATAGTCGCGCAGGCGCTGGTCGATGCGCTCCTGGCCGAAGGCATTGGTCAGGACCGTCTTGTTATCTTCGTTGGGGTCGTGCCAGGTCGAGCCGCCGGGGATCGCCGGGTTGTCGGTCTGGGTGTAGCCGTCCAGGGCACCCAGTTCCCAGTTGGTGGCTTCGATATACAGGATGGGAATGTTCAGCGCCTCGAAGGCCTCGCCATCACTGCAACAACCGGTGCCGGCGGGGTATTGCGGGTCCAGGCCGGGGTTGGTGAACAGGTTGATGTTCAACTCCCTGGCGATCTGCAACGTGTGTTCGCGCAACGCCGCCAGGGCCGGGTTGGCCGTGCTGTTCTGGCCCGCGTGGGCGTACATCTTGTCGCCGGTGATCAGGCTGTCGAGGTTGATCATGGCCAGCATGTTGGCGCGCTGGCTGGCGCTCAACGACTCCACAAACGCCTTGGAGCCACGCAAGCCTTCCTCTTCGGCGCCGAAGCCGACGATCTGCAAGCCGTTTTCCAGTTGCAGGCCACCGAGGTTTTTCGCCACTTCAGTCAGCACGCTGGCGCCGGAACCGTTGTCGTCCAGGCCCTGCAGGGCCGGGCGGCCGAAGTAGGTATCGAAGTGCGCGCCAATCACCACGTACTGCGGTTTGGTGCCGGCGGCGTAGGCCACCACGTTCTGCGAGGCGCGGCTGCCGGCGTTCCAAGTGAAGTCCTGGCGACTGATGTTATAGGCGCTGCCCATCTGGCTCTGCATCCAGTCGGCGGCCCCGGCGAAGTTGGCCGTGCCGCGGTAGCGGCCGGGGTAGTCGGTGATCAGCTTTTCCAGGGTGACATTGGCGTGTTCGCCATAGTCGTAGGCATGGGATTGAGTCGACAGCAGGGCACAGGCAACGCTGACAGCGAGGGCGAGGGGTTTGATCACAAAGTCTTCCTTGGGGTGATGGAGGGAGTCGCTCGGCGGGACCGATTGCACAATGCGCGCCTCATTCCATGGGGCGGTCGCGAATTGGCGCGTTGTTGGCCGTGGGGGTCGCCTGGCTATAAGTTGTAACGGATTTGATACCAGATGCGGCAGGGGATGCCGTGACTTGGCGCACAAATTGGGGCGGGCGGGGGAGGGAATGCTGCGAAAAGTAGCGCTTTTGTTACATATCCATCGGGTACAACTCGGTCAAATGTGGGAGCTGGCTTGCCTGCGATAGCATCAACTCGGTCTTGCTCAAAGACCGAGTCGCCTGCATCGCAGGCAAGCCAGCTCCCACATACAGCATCAGGCCTTGAGGGTTTTCACGCCTTCACTGGTCCCCAGCAGCAGCACATCCGCAGGCCGCGCTGCAAACAACCCGTTGGTGACCACGCCGACGATCGCATTGATCTGGGTCTCCAGTTCCACCGGGTTGGTGATCTGCATGTTGAACACGTCGAGGATGATGTTGCCGTTATCGGTCAACACGCCTTCGCGGTACACCGGGTCGCCGCCCAGTTTCACCAGCTCGCGGGCCACGTGGCTGCGGGCCATGGGGATCACCTCCACCGGCAGCGGGAAGTTGCCCAGTACCGGCACCAGCTTGCTGGCGTCGGCGATGCAGATAAAGGTCTTGGCCACGGCCGCGACGATTTTCTCGCGGGTCAGGGCTGCGCCGCCGCCCTTGATCAGGTTCAGGTGTTCGTCGCTTTCATCGGCGCCGTCGATGTAGAACTCCAGGTCGCTCACGGTATTGAGCTCGTACACCGGGATGCCATGGCCCTTGAGGCGCGCGGCGGTGGCTTCGGAGCTGGCCACGGCGCCGTCGAACGCGCCCTTGTGCAGGGCCAGCGCATCGATAAAGCAATTGGCGGTGGAGCCGGTGCCGACACCGACGATGCTTTTATCGTCGAGCTTGGGAAGGATTAAATCGACGGCGGCCTGGGCCACTGCCTGTTTGAGTTGATCCTGGGTCATGCGGGCTCCGAAGCGGGCGGGGAGTAAAGAGGGGCGCGAGTATAACCCAACAAAACCTCTGGATTCGTGTGGTCGTCCGGCCAAAAGGCGGGTTAGACTCCTCGGCCCTGCCCAACCCGCCCAGTGATGCTTTCCGATGCTCGAACAGTACGTCAAGAAGATCCTCACCTCGCGCGTTTACGACGTTGCCGTGGAAACCCCGTTGCAGACCGCCCGCCAGCTCTCCGAGCGCCTGGGCAACCAGGTCTGGCTCAAGCGCGAAGACTTGCAGCCGGTGTTCTCCTTCAAGATTCGCGGCGCCTACAACAAGCTGACCCAACTGAGTGCCGAAGAGCGTGCGCGTGGCGTGGTCACCGCCTCGGCGGGCAACCATGCCCAGGGCCTGGCCCTGGCGGCCAAGGTGCTGGGGGTCAAGGCCACCATCGTGATGCCCAAGACCACCCCGGAGATCAAGGTCGAAGGCGTGCGCTCCCGTGGCGGCAAAGTGCTGCTGCACGGTGACTCTTTCCCGGAAGCGTTGGCGTATTCGCTGAAACTGGTCGACGAAAAAGGCTACGTCTACATTCACCCCTACGATGACCCACACACCATTGCCGGGCAGGGCACGGTGGCGATGGAGATCCTGCGCCAGCACCCGGGGCCGCTGGACGCGATTTTCGTCCCGGTGGGCGGTGGCGGCCTGATTGCCGGCATCGCGGCGTACGTGAAGTACCTGCGCCCGGAGATCAAGATCATCGGTGTCGAGCCGGACGACTCCAACTGCCTGCAGGCCGCCATGGCCGCGGGTGAGCGCGTGGTACTGCCAGCCGTGGGGATCTTTGCCGATGGCGTGGCCGTGGCGCAGATCGGCCAGCACACCTTCGATATCTGCAAAGACTATGTGGATGAAGTCATCACCGTCAGCACCGATGAAATCTGCGCGGCGATCAAGGATATCTACGACGACACCCGCTCCATCACCGAGCCTGCCGGGGCCCTGGGCGTGGCGGGGATCAAGAAGTACGTGGAGACCCGTGGCGTCAGCGGCCAGACCTTTGTCGCCATTGATTCCGGGGCCAATGTCAACTTCGACCGCCTGCGCCATGTGGCCGAGCGCGCCGAGCTGGGGGAAGGCCGCGAGGCGATCATTGCCGTGACCATCCCCGAGCGCCCGGGCAGCTTCAAGGCCTTCTGCGAGGCCGTGGGCAAGCGCCAGATCACCGAATTCAACTACCGCTACCACTCCGGCAGCGAGGCGCACATTTTTGTCGGGGTGCAGACCCACCCGGAAACCGACCCGCGCAGCGCGCTGATCGCCAGCCTCACCGAGCAGGGTTTCCCGGTGCTGGACCTGACCGAGAACGAACTGGCCAAGCTGCACATCCGTCATATGGTTGGCGGCCACGCGGCGCATGTCAGCAATGAAGTGGTGTTTCGCTTCGAGTTCCCGGAGCGTCCGGGGGCCTTGTTCAACTTTCTTAACAAATTGGGCGGGCGCTGGAACATCTCGATGTTTCACTATCGCAACCACGGCGCGGCCGACGGCCGTGTGGTGGCCGGGCTGCAAGTGCCGGCCAACGAGCGCCACCTGGTGCCGGCGGCATTGGAAGCAATTGGTTACCCGTACTGGGATGAAAGCGACAACCCGGCCTATCAGCTGTTCCTCGGTTGAGCGACTACGCTGATTGGGCGGCCTTTTAAGGAATCGAGAGCATGGAATATCTGACGACCCTCAAGACGATCCACATGGTGGCCACCGTGCTGCTGCTGGCCAGTGGCCTGGCCCTGGCCGTGCAGAGCTGGCGCAAGCGTGCCGCCGGCCCGGCGGTTACGTTGCACCGGCCATGGCTGTTTGTCTGGGTGTTGATGGGCATCAGCCTAGTGAGCATGCCGTTTACCGGCTGGTGGCTGGTGCACCTGATCGGCTGGCCTTTGGGGCAGACCTGGATCCTGGGCTCCAGCGTGATCTACAGCGTGGCGGCGCTGGCCTGGTTCTGGCTGGTGGTGCGCCTCAATCGCCTGCGGCTGGGCGGTACGGGCAGCGCGAAATTCACCCTGGCCCTGGCGGTTGTCAGCCTGGTGGGGTTCGTGGCGATTGCCGGGTTGATGGGTGCCAAACCCGTCTGATCGTTCCCACGCTCCGCGTGGTCACGCAGCCCAGGACGCTCTGCGTCCCAGGAGTGGACGCAGAGCGTCCGGTGAGGCATTCCCACGCAGAGCGTGGGAACGAGCATTTAGGCGCGCAGGCTAATCACCGGCCAGCCACGCTTCTGGGCCTCGGCCCGCAGATTCGGGTCCGGATCCACCGCCACCGGGTGAGTCACCTGCTCCAGCAGCGGCAGGTCGTTCATCGAGTCGCTGTAAAAATAGCTGCCCTCCAGGCTATACCCGGTTTCTTCCAGCCAGCGCTTGAGGCGTGTCACCTTGCCTTCACGGAAGCACGGCACATCCGTACTGCGTCCGGTGTAGCGGCCATCGGCCATCTCGCATTCGGTGGCGATCAGGGTTTCAACCCCCAAACGTGCGGCAATCGGCGCGGTGACAAAGCGGTTGGTGGCGGTAATGATCACCAGCGTGTCGCCGGCGGCGCGGTGCCTGGCCAGCAGTTCAGCCGCCTTGGGCAGCATCAGCGGCTCGATGCAGTCGCGCATGAAGTCGCGGTGCCATTCGTCGAGTTGGGCCATTTCGGTGCTGCCGAGGATCTCCAGGCTGAAGTTCAGGTAGGCGGCGTTGTCCAGCTTGCCGGCCAGGTAATCCTGGTAAAACGCGTCGTTGCGGGTCTTGTAGGCAACGGCATCGAGGATGCCGCGCTCACACAGGTAATCACCCCAGGCGTGGTCACTGTCGCCGCCCAAAAGCGTGTTGTCCAAGTCGAATAAAGCCAGGCGCATTGCGGTTACTCGCTGAAAAGTCTGTAAAAAGGCGTCCAGAATACGGTCTTTTCACAAGAGTGCACATAAGGTAAGCAGCCTCGTTGCCGCTGCAACAAGCTTTGTGGAACAATGCGGCGACATGCGTTTGCGAGGTTGTTGCCGTGATCGACCCCGATGGTTTCCGTCCAAATGTCGGGATTATTCTTACGAATGATGCCGGACAGGTGCTATGGGCTCGCCGAATCAACCAAGATGCCTGGCAGTTTCCCCAGGGTGGGATCAACCCCGACGAAACCCCTGAAGACGCCCTGTACCGTGAGTTGAACGAAGAAGTCGGCCTGGAGCGCGAAGATGTGCAAATTCTGGCCTGTACCCGAGGCTGGTTGCGCTATCGTTTGCCGCAACGCCTGGTGCGTACCCACAGCCAACCGCTGTGCATCGGCCAGAAGCAAAAGTGGTTTCTCCTGCGCCTGATCTCCAACGAGCAGCGGGTGCGGATGGATTTGACCGGTAAACCGGAGTTCGATGGCTGGCGCTGGGTCAGTTATTGGTATCCGTTGGGCCAGGTGGTGACATTCAAGCGCGAGGTTTATCGTCGCGCTCTCAAAGAGCTTGCCCCGCGCCTTTTAGCGCGCGACTGACGACGGAGTTCGACCCCGAGCCATGCTCAATACGCTGCGCAAGATCGTCCAGGAAGTTAACTCCGCCAAGGATCTCAAGGCGGCGTTGGGGATTATTGTGTTGCGCGTCAAGGAAGCCATGGGCAGCCAGGTCTGCTCGGTTTACCTGCTGGACCCCGAGACCAACCGTTTTGTGCTGATGGCCACGGAGGGCTTGAACAAGCGCTCCATCGGCAAGGTCAGCATGGCGCCCAATGAAGGTCTGGTGGGCCTGGTGGGGACGCGTGAAGAACCCCTGAACCTTGAAAACGCGGCCGATCACCCGCGTTATCGCTACTTTGCCGAAACCGGTGAAGAGCGCTATGCCTCATTCCTCGGCGCGCCGATCATCCACCACCGCCGCGTTGTCGGCGTGTTGGTCATCCAGCAGAAAGAACGCCGCCAGTTCGACGAAGGTGAAGAAGCCTTCCTGGTGACCATGAGCGCGCAACTGGCCGGGGTGATCGCCCATGCCGAGGCCACCGGCTCGATTCGCGGCCTGGGGCGCCAGGGCAAGGGCATCCAGGAGGCCAAGTTCGTCGGCGTGCCGGGCTCACCGGGCGCGGCGGTCGGTACGGCGGTGGTCATGTTGCCCCCGGCTGACCTGGATGTGGTGCCGGACAAGTCCGTCGATGACATCGACGCGGAAATCAAACTGTTCAAGACCGCCCTGGAAGGCGTGCGCGCCGACATGCGCAACCTGTCGACCAAGCTGGCCACCCAGTTGCGCCCCGAAGAACGGGCGCTGTTCGACGTGTACCAGATGATGCTCGACGATGCGTCCCTGGGTAACGAAGTCAAGACCGTGATCAAGACCGGCCAGTGGGCCCAGGGCGCGCTGCGCCAGGTGGTCACCGATCACGTCAACCGCTTTGAACTGATGGACGACGCCTACCTGCGCGAGCGCGCCTCGGATGTGCGCGACCTGGGTCGGCGCCTGCTGGCCTACCTGCAGGAAGACCGCAGCACCAACCTGGTGTACCCCGACAACACCATCCTGATCAGTGAAGAACTGACCGCCACCATGCTCGGCGAAGTGCCGGAAGGCAAACTGGTGGGCCTGGTCTCGGTATTGGGCTCGGGCAACTCCCACGTGGCGATCCTGGCCCGGGCCATGGGCATCCCGACGGTGATGGGCCTGGTGGACCTGCCGTATTCCAAGGTCGACGGTATCGCGATGATCGTCGACGGGCACCGTGGCGAGGTGTTCACCAACCCCAGCGAGGTGCTGCGCAAGCAGTACGCCGAAATTGTCGAGGAGGAGCGCCAGCTGTCCCAGGGGCTCGATGCCCTGCGCGAACTGCCCTGCGTGACCCTCGACGGCCACCGTGTACCGCTGCTGGTCAATACTGGCCTGCTGGCGGACGTGGCGCGTGCTCAACAACGTGGCGCCGAAGGGGTGGGCCTGTACCGCACCGAAGTGCCATTTATGATCAACCAACGTTTCCCGAGCGAGAAGGAGCAGCTGGCGATTTATCGCGAGCAACTGTCCGCCTTCCATCCGTTACCGGTGACGATGCGCAGCCTGGACATCGGCGGCGACAAGTCACTGTCTTATTTCCCCATCAAGGAAGACAACCCCTTCCTTGGCTGGCGCGGCATCCGCGTGACCCTCGACCACCCCGAAATCTTCCTCGTCCAGACCCGCGCCATGCTCAAGGCCAGCGAAGGCCTGAACAACCTGCGCATCCTCCTGCCGATGATCTCCGGCACCCACGAGCTGGAAGAAGCCCTGCACCTGATCCACCGGGCCTGGGGCGAAGTGCGCGACGAAGGCGCCGACGTGCCGATGCCGCCGATTGGCGTGATGATCGAAATCCCGGCCGCGGTGTACCAGGCCAAGGAACTGGCGCGGCAGGTGGACTTCCTGTCGGTGGGCTCCAACGACCTGACCCAATACCTGCTGGCCGTGGACCGCAACAACCCACGGGTGGCCGACCTCTACGACTACCTGCACCCGGCGGTGCTGCAAGCCTTGCAGAACGTGGTGCGCGACGCCCATGCCGAAGGCAAGCCGGTGAGTATCTGCGGGGAAATGGCCGGTGATCCGGCGGCGGCGGTGCTGTTGATGGCCATGGGCTTTGACAGCCTGTCGATGAACGCCACCAACCTGCCGAAGGTCAAGTGGATGCTGCGCCAGATCAACCTGAGCAAGGCCAAGGACCTGCTGGCGGAGTTGATGACCATCGACAATCCGCAAGTTATCCACAGCTCGCTGCAATTGGCCCTGAAAAGCCTGGGGTTGGCGCGGATGATCAATCCGACCGCGACAAAAACCCTCTAAAAAATGTGGGAGCGGGCTTGCCCGCGATTGCGGTAGGTCAGTCAACTAAGATGTCGACTGATCCAATGCTATCGCGAGCAAGCCCGCTCCCACCGTTGACCTGCGGCGCTGTTAAATCCTCAGTTCCACCTCACCCAGCCGCCCACCATGAGGCCCAAAACTGCGCTCGACCATATGCCGCATGCCATCGGCATGCACAATCAGCGCGGTACTCGCCCGCGTCCCGTAACTGGGGCTGGCGATAAACACACTCGACAACAAACTCTCCGTGGCCAACCCCACCCCGGTATCCGGCAGTTCGGCAAAGGGCGCGGTCTGCGGGTCGTTCAAAATACCCAGCAAGGCTTCCGGTTGCGGATCATCCAGCACGTGGGCCAGCGCCGCCTTGGCCTTGAGCAGTTTCGGCCATGGCGTGTCCAGCCCGGCATTGGATAAGCCATAGATCCCGGCCGTCAGTTGGGTAGGCGTCGACTCATTGGCGTTGTAGTGCCATAGCTCTTGAGGCGTGCCAATCAGCAGGTTGAAGCCGGCATATTCAATGGATCTGCCGTTAACATCGGCTAAATAGTCGCTAACCGGCAGCGAACCGTTGAGAAAGCGTGCCACCAACTCGCCCCGGGACTTGCGCGCCGGTGGCTGGTGCGGGTCACGGATATTGGTCAGCGCGGCAAACCGTCCATCGGCGCCAATCCCCAGCCAGGTGCCCCCGGCTTCCTGGTCGCGGCCGGCATACACCTGCGGTGCATCCAGCCACTGGGCCAGGGGCAGGCTGGGCCGGGCGTAGAATTCGTCACGGTTGGCCGCGACGATCAGCGGCTGGGCATGGCCCGGCCGCCAGGCGAAAACAATCAGGCACATAAGGCGATCCCTTTGTGTTTTGCCCACTCTACCCATAGAACCGCCGGCTATCCATCGTATCGAAGTTGGGCCAGAGGCCTCCCATCCGTTAACATGCCAGGCTGCTTGGCGTGGGGGGCGTACTTCTTCATTTGATCGAACTGCTGTAACGCAGGCTTAATCGCCCACCGGCATGGTCCGTGCGCAATAACCAATGATTTAACGAGGAGTCGCAATGCTGCCTTACCCGCAGATCGACCCGGTGGCCCTGGCCATCGGTCCGCTGAAAATCCACTGGTACGGGTTGATGTACCTGATCGGCATCGGCGGCGCCTGGCTGTTGGCTTCCCGACGCCTGAACCGCTTCGACCCGACCTGGACCAAGGAGAAGCTCTCCGACATGGTGTTCTGGATGTCGATGGGCGTGATCGTCGGCGGGCGCCTGGGCTACGTGCTGTTCTACGACCTGAGCGCGTACCTGGCCAACCCGACCCTGATCTTCGAGGTGTGGAAGGGCGGCATGGCATTCCATGGCGGCTTTATCGGCGTGATGCTCGCGGCCTGGTGGTTTGGCCGGCGCAATGGCAAGTCATTCTTCCAGTTGATGGACTTCGTCGCACCGATGGTGCCGATTGGCTTGGGGGCCGGGCGTATCGGCAACTTTATCAACGCCGAATTGTGGGGCAAGCCGACCGACGTGCCGTGGGCCATGGTGTTCCCGCCGTTCAGCGACCCGGCGCAACTGCCGCGCCATCCGTCGCAGTTGTACCAGTTCGCCCTCGAAGGCGTGGCGCTGTTCCTGATTCTCTATATCTTCTCGCGTAAACCGCGCCCCACCATGGCGGTTTCGGGGATGTTCGCCCTGTTCTACGGGATCTTCCGTTTCATCGTCGAGTTCGTGCGGGTGCCGGATGCGCAACTGGGTTACCTGGCCTTTGGCTGGCTGACCATGGGGCAGGTGCTGAGCATTCCGATGATTCTCGCCGGCCTGGGCATGCTCTGGTGGGCTTACAACCGCCCGCAGGCGATCAAGAACACCGCGCTATAAATTTGAACGCCGGGGCCTTGGGGCCTCGGCTTCACCGATACAGGTAATGTCATGAAGCAATATCTCGAGCTGGTTTCCCACGTCATCAACAACGGCACCAAGCAGGCCAACCGCACGGGCGTGAACACCATCAGCTTCCCCGGTGCGATGTTGCGCTTTGACCTGCAGGAAGGCTTCCCGGCCATCACCACCCGCAAAATGGCCTTCAAATCGGCGATTGGCGAGATGTGCGGCTTTTTGCGTGGGGTGAATAACGCCGCCGAATTCCGCGCCCTGGGCTGCAAGGTCTGGGACCAGAACGCCAATGAAAACGCGCAGTGGCTGACCAACCCGTTCCGCCAGGGCGAGGACGACCTGGGCGAGATCTACGGCGTGCAATGGCGCAAATGGCCGGCGTACAAGCAGATCCCGCTGAGCAACCAGGCGGCCATCGAGCAGACCCTGGTCCAGGGCTATCGCCAGATCGCCGAAGGTGAGGAAGACGGCCAGGCCTACGTGGTGCTGTACAAGGCCATCGACCAGATCCGCCAGTGTGTCGACACCATCATCAAGGACCCGGGCAGCCGGCGCATCCTGTTCCACGGCTGGAACTGCGCCCAACTCGATGAAATGGCCTTGCCGCCGTGCCACCTGCTGTACCAGTTCCACCCGAATGTGCAGACCAGGGAAATCTCCCTGACCCTCTACATCCGTTCCAACGACCTGGGCCTGGGCACGCCGTTCAACCTCACCGAAGGCGCCGCGCTGCTGAGCCTGATCGGGCGCCTGACCGGCTACACGCCGCGCTGGTTCACCTACTTCATCGGTGACGCGCACGTCTACGAAAACCACCTGGACATGCTCAACGAACAGCTCAAGCGCGAGCCATTCGCCGCGCCGAAACTGGTGATCAGCGAGCGCGTGCCGGAGTTTGCCAAGACCGGGGTGTACCAGCCGGAGTGGCTGGAGCTGATCGAGCCGGGCGATTTCTCGCTGGAAGGCTATGAGCACCATGCGCCGATGACGGCGCCGATGGCGGTCTAGTCCAGACCGCATCGTCTGCATCGCAGGCAAGCCAGCTCCCACATGTGACCGAGTACTCAGGCACAACCTGAGCCAAATGTGGGAGCCGGGCTTGCCCTAATGCCAGTCAGTTAAGCCTTTTTGTAGGAGCGAGCTTGCTCGCGAAGAACTTGAGAGCGCCGCGTTTACCTAGCAAACACGCGTTATCGTTGACGTCCTTCGCGAGCAAGCTCGCTCCTACAGAAAGCAGAATCCGCTTAACTGACTGGCATTAGGGCTTGCCCGCGATGGCGTCAGATCAGGCACCCCCATTCTCTAGTGGCCGTGGCTTCTGCCCACATGGGAATGCTCCGCCTCACTGGCCGCCACACTCCCACTGACCTCCAGGCGCTGCAAGATCCCGCACTGCTCAATCTCCGGCCCTTCGCCACAACGCTGGCGCAGGTCGAGCAATTGCTTCTGCAAGGCCAACAACCCATCAATCCGCGCCTTGACGTGATGGATATGCTCGTCGATCAGTGCATTGACGCTTTCGCACTGGTCCTGGGGGCTGTCGCGCAGGCCCAGCAGGCTGCGGATCTCTTCCAGGGTCATGTCCAGGCTGCGGCAGTTGCGGATAAACGTCAGGCGCTCGGTGTGGGCCTGGGTGTACAGGCGGTAGTTGCCCTCGCTGCGAGCCGGCGGCGGCAGCAGGCCTTCCTTCTCGTAATAACGGATGGTTTCCACCGGGCATTCGGTCAGTTTTGCCAGTTCACCGATCTTCATCGCAGCAATCTCCAAAAGGGGGCTTGACCCTATAGTGGCTACAGGGTCTTTACTTGGCAACAGGCACCTCTATGGACGCGACACAATGAGCGATTCCCTGCGCACCCCACACAAGCACGACCACAGCCACGATCACGACCACGGTCATGATCATGACCATAGCCATCACGACCACAGCCATGATCATAGCCACCATGATCACGCGCAAAAGCTTGCGCCTGTGAAAAAGCATGATCACGGCGGCGATTCCTGCTGCTCCGGCGCGGCGGCCCCGTCGTTGGTGACGTTGACGCAAGCCACCAGCGCCAACGCGCGCCTGAGCACTTTCCGCATCGAAGCCATGGACTGCCCCACCGAGCAGACGCTGATCCAGAACAAACTGGGCAAGATGGCCGGTGTACAGCAACTGGAATTCAACCTGATCAACCGCATCCTCGGTGTCACCCACGACCTGCCGAGCACCGCACCGATCGTCGAGGCCATCAAGTCCCTGGGCATGCAGGCCGATCCGATCGAAGAGGGCGTGCCGGCTGCCGCACCACCGGCCAAGAAGCATTGGTGGCCGCTGGCCCTGTCTGGCTTTTGTGCCCTGGCGGCAGAGGTGATCCATTTCACCAGTGCCGCACCGACCTGGGTGGTGGCGCTGGTGGCGCTGGTGTCGATCCTCAGTGGCGGCCTCACCACCTACAAAAAGGGCTGGATTGCCCTGAAAAACCTCAACCTGAACATCAACGCACTGATGAGCATCGCCGTGACCGGTGCGATCCTGATCGGCCAGTGGCCGGAAGCGGCGATGGTGATGTTCCTGTTTACCGTGGCCGAGTTGATCGAGGCCAAGTCCCTGGACCGTGCGCGCAATGCCATCAGTGGCTTGATGCAGATGACCCCGGAACGGGCCACGGTGCGCCAGGCTGACGGTAGCTGGGTCGAACAGGAGGTCAAGAACATTGAGTTGGGTGCGATCGTGCGGGTACGTCCCGGCGAACGCATTGGCCTGGACGGCGAAGTCAGCGCCGGCCAGTCCACCATCGACCAGGCGCCAATCACCGGCGAAAGCCTGCCGATCGAGAAAACCGTGGGCGATAAAGTCTTCGCCGGCACCATCAACCAGGCCGGTTCCCTGGAATACCGGGTGACCGCTGCCGCCAACAACTCCACCCTGGCGCGCATCATCCATGCCGTGGAACAGGCCCAGGGCTCGCGGGCACCGACCCAGCGCTTTGTGGACAGCTTCTCGAAAATCTACACCCCGGTGATATTCCTGTTTGCCCTGGCCGTGGCCGTGATCCCGCCGCTGTTCATGGGTGGCGTGTGGTTCGACTGGATCTATCGCGCCCTGGTGCTGTTGGTGGTTGCCTGCCCTTGTGCCCTGGTGATTTCCACCCCGGTCACCATCGTCAGCGGCCTGGCGGCTGCCGCGCGCAAAGGTATCCTGATCAAGGGCGGCGTGTACCTGGAGGCCGGCTACAAACTGGACTACCTGGCCCTGGACAAGACCGGCACCATCACCCACGGCAAGCCGGTGCAAACCGACTACCTGGCGTTGTTCCCCAACGTAGAAGACCACGCACCGGCCTTGGCCGCCAGCCTGGCCGCGCGTTCCGACCACCCGGTGTCGCTGGCGATCGCCAATGCCGCGGTGGATAAAAACCTGCCGCTGCGGGTTGTGGATAACTTCGAGGCCCTGGCTGGGCGCGGGGTACGCGGCGAGATCAACGGTGAGGTCTACCACTTGGGCAACCACCGCCTGGTGGAGGAGCTGGGCCTGTGCTCGCCGGCCCTTGAAGAAAAACTCTTCGCCCTGGAAAAACAAGGCAAGTCCGTGGTGTTGCTGCTCGACAAATCCGGCCCAATGGCGCTGTTTGCCGTGGCCGATACGGTCAAGGACAGCAGCCGCGAAGCCATCCAGCAGTTGCACGACCTGGGCATCAAGACCCTGATGCTCACCGGCGACAACGTTCACACCGCCCGGGCGATTGCTGCCCAAGTGGGCATCGACGAGGCCCAGGGCGATCTGTTGCCCACCGACAAGCTCAAGGCTATCGAGGACCTGTACGGGAAAAACCACCGGGTCGGCATGGTCGGCGACGGCATCAACGACGCCCCGGCCCTGGCCCGCGCCGAGATTGGTTTTGCCATGGCCGCCGCGGGCACCGACACGGCCATCGAGACCGCCGACGTGGCGCTGATGGACGATGATTTGCGCAAGATTCCGGCATTCATACGCTTGTCGCGTCAAACGTCGAGTATCCTCAAGCAAAACATCGGCCTGGCGTTGGTGATCAAGGCGATCTTCCTGGTCGTCACCTTCATGGGCATGGCCACCATGTGGATGGCGGTGTTTGCCGATATGGGCGTGAGCCTGCTGGTGGTGTTCAATGGTCTGCGCCTGTTGCGCAAATAGTCGATGAGAGGGTGGTGTGCTGAGTGCCGAGCTGAAGGCGTTTTACATGGTCGCCCGCCTGGGCAGCATTACCCAGGCGGCGAAAAAGCTCGGCCTGAGCCAACCCACGGTGACCACCCAGATCCGCCATCTGGAAAGCCAGTACGCAGTTGAGCTGTTCTATCGCGGTGGCCGCCGCCTCACCGTCAGCGACGAAGGGGCGCGGCTGCTGCCGATGGTCAAGGCGTTGTTGCAGCAGGAAGCGGATATTGAGTTTTTTCTGCGCAACAGTGGCCAGCTCCAGGGCACGTTGCGGATCGCCGCGACTGCGCCGTATTACATCCTCGACCTGGTGAAAACCTTCCGCGAACGCCTGCCGCACGTCGAGGTGGCGGTGGAAATCGGCAACTCCCAGCAGGTCCTCGAAGCCCTGGATGATTACCGGGTGGATGTCGCCGCCTCCTCGCAGCTGCTGGAAGACCCGCGCCTGATCCGCCGGGTGCTGGGCAGCGACCCGCTGGTGCTGGCAGTGCATCGCAATCACCCGTTGGCCGTGCTGGAACATGTGCCGCTCAGTGCACTGGCGGGGCATACCCTGTTGATGCGCGAGGCAGGGTCCACCACCCGGCGCCTGACCGAAGAGATGCTCAAGGGCAGCGGTGTGCGTTATGGGCCGCTGCTGGAAATCGGCAGCCGCGAATCGATTCGCGAGGCGGTGCTGCGCAATATCGGCATCAGCATCATCGCCCGCCAGGAAGTGCCCCATGACCCGCAGCTGCGGGTGCTGACCATCGAGAACGCGCCGCAGATTCCTGAGTACCTGTACTGCCTCAAGGAGCGCAAAGGTGCACGGTTGCCGGCGGCGTTTCTGGGGTTGGCGCAGGAAATGTCGCCACTCTGAAAGATTTTTGATGGTTTTAAAATCGCCATCGCCGGCAAGCCAGCTCCCACACTTGAAGGTATTCACAGCTCCAAATGTGGGAGCTGGCTTGCCTGCGATAGCGGTAGACCAAACACCCCAAGGCTATACCCCTACCCAAATCCACCAATACCACTATCACCCACTTTTGCCTTCCTGCCACACCAGGGACGCATTTGCTCCCTAGCATGGCCTTCATCCGTTCGATGAGGTGCCATCATGCACACAGCCCAGCTCAACCCCGGCGCGCCGATGAAGGTGCGTGGTATCCAGAAGCGCTTTGGCGCCTTTACTGCCCTGGACCATGTGTCCCTGGACGTCGCCGCCGGTGAACTGGTGTGCCTGCTCGGCCCCTCGGGTTGTGGCAAGACCACCTTGCTGCGCTGCATCGCCGGCCTGGAACGCCAGGACAGCGGCGAGTTGTACCTGGGGGATCGCGATGTTTCCCTACTGGCGCCCCAGGCGCGGGACTACGGCATTCTGTTCCAGTCCTACGCGCTGTTTCCCAACCTCAACGTCGAGGCCAATATCGGCTACGGCCTGAGCGGCAGCGGCCGCGATGAAGTGCGCAAGCGCGTGGCGCAAATGCTGGAGCTGGTGGGTCTGAGCGGCAGCGAAAAGAAATACCCCGGCCAACTGTCCGGCGGCCAGCAGCAACGGGTCGCCCTGGCCCGTGCCCTGGCGCCGGCCCCGTCGCTGTTGCTGCTGGACGAACCGATGTCAGCCCTCGACGCCCGGGTGCGCGAGCACCTGTGCACCGAACTGCGTCAACTGCAACGCCGCCTGGGCATCACCACCCTGATGGTCACCCACAACCAGGACGAGGCCATGCTGATGGCCGACCGCATCGCCGTGATGAACAACGGCAAGGTCGAGCAGTACGCCACCCCGCAAGAAATCTACGACCGCCCGGCCACACCGTTCGTGGCCGAATTTGTCGGCCAGGGCAACTGGCTGCCGTTCAGCCGCAACAGTGCCAGCCACGCCCAGGTCGGCGGGATGAATGTGCGCCTGGCCGAAGGCAGTGGTAAAGCGGCGTCGGGCCGCCTGTTCTGCCGCCCGGAAGCGATCAGCATCAACCCGCCGGCGCACGAGGAAAACCTGTTCCCGGCCAAGGTCCGCGAGATCACTTTCCTCGGTAACCGTTGCCGCATGAGCTTTGAACTGAACCAGTTGCCCGGCCATCCGCTGCTGGCCGAACTGGCGCCGGAAGCCATGCCGCGCCTGGGCGCCCAGGATATCTGGGTGGCACTGCCGCCGCGCAGCCTGCAGGTGTTTGCCTGAGATGGCCGCGGATATGACCCTGCCGATACCCGGCCGCGTGGCCCGTCAGGTTTCCCGTGCGCAAATCGGCGACCGTATTTTTGTCCTGGGCGGCAAGTTGCTGCTGCTGTGCCTGTTGGGCATCGCCGTATTGCTGCCGTTGCTGGCGATCTTCTGGCGCGGCTTCAGCGCCGAAGACGGCCAGGGCGGCGGGCTGGTGGCGGCGCGTGAGCTGCTGACCAGCGCCAACTTCCACTGGCTGCTGGGCAATAGCCTGAAGGTTTCCCTGAGCGTTGCGATCATTGTCGTACCCCTGGCCTATCTGTTTGCCTACGCCCTGCAACGCACGCTGATCCCCGGCAAGCCCCTCTGGCGCGGCCTGTCGTTGCTGCCGCTGATGGCGCCGTCGATGCTGCCGGGCATCGCCCTGGTGTACCTGTTCGGCAACCAGGGCCTGTTGCGCGGCCTGCTGTCAGACAACATCTATGGCTTCTGGGGCATTGTCCTCGGTGAAGTGATCTACACCTTTCCCCATGCGCTGATGATCCTGCTGTCGGCGCTGTCCCTGGCGGATGCGCGGCTGTTCGACGCGGCGTCGAGCATGGGCGCCAGCCCGGCCCGGGCGTTTCGCAGCATCACTTGGCCGGCGACGCGCCAGGCCGTGTTCGCCGCGTTCTGCCTGGTGTTCACCCTGACCATCACCGATTTCGGCGTACCGGTGGTGGTGGGCGGTGACTATCAAGTGCTGGCGCTGGAAGCCTACAAGGCCGTGGTCGGCCAGCAGCAGTTCGGTCGCGGGGCCCTGATCGGCATGGTGCTGCTGTTGCCGGCGCTGCTCAGTTTTGCCGTGGATACCTGGCTGCGCCGGCGCCATGGCGATGCCATGAGCGGCCGTGCCCAGGTGTTCCAGCCGGCGCCATCGCGTCTGCGGGATGGCTGCTACCTGGCGATTGTGCTGCTGATCTGCGCGGTGTTGCTGTTGGTGTTCGGCATGGCGGTGTATTCGTCGCTGGTGAAGTTCTGGCCGTACAACCTGTCGCTGTCGCTCAACCACTATCAGTTCGACGACACCGCCGGCGGCGGCTGGCTGGCCTATCGCAACAGCCTGACCATGGCGATCTGCACCGCCCTGATCGGCAGCGTGCTGATCTTTACCGGCGCTTACCTGATGGAAAAGACCAAGGGGCAAAAGGGCTTGAACCTGGCGCTGCGCATGCTCAGCTTTGTGCCGATGGCGGTGCCGGGCCTGGTGCTGGGCCTGGGCTACGTGTTCTTTTTCAACCTCAACGGCAACCCGCTGCATGTGCTCTACGGCACCATGACACTGCTGGTGGTGTGCACCATTGCGCACTATTTGACCACTGCGCAAATGACCGCCACCACCGCCCTGCGCCAACTCGACGCCGAGTTCGAGGCCGCCGCGCTGTCGCTCAAGGCGCCGCTGTACCGCCACTTTTTGCGGGTGACGGTGCCGATCTGCCTGCCGGCGCTGTTGGATATCTTGCGCTACCTGTTTGTCTCGGCGATGACCACCGTATCGGCCGCGATCTTCCTCTACAGCCCCGACACCATCCTGGCGGCGGTGGCAGTGCTGAATATGGACGACGCCGGCAACGTGGGCGGCGCGGCGGCCATGTCGACCCTGATTCTGTTCACCTCAGCCGGCGTTTCGCTGCTGCTGGCGTGGGCCTCACGCGGCTTGTTGCGCCGCTCCCAGGCCTGGCGCCAAACCGCGCCTGGTCAATAACTCTGCCCCACACAAGGACACGCACCATGTTCAAGCCCCTGGCCCTCGCCGCTGCTGTGCTTACCGCGTTCAGCCTCAATGCCTTTGCTGCCAAGACCGAGTTGACCGTGTACACGGCCCTTGAGGCCGAGCAGTTGAAGACCTACAAAAAAGCCTTCGAGGCGGCCAACCCGGACGTCGAGATCAAGTGGGTGCGCGACTCCACCGGGATCATCACGGCCAAGCTGCTGGCGGAAAAAGCCCGCCCGCAAGCCGATGCCGTGTGGGGCCTGGCGGCGTCCAGCCTGGCGATCCTCGATCAGCAGGGCATGCTGCAAAGCTACGCGCCCAAGGATCTGGACAAGATCGGCAAGAACTACCGCGACGCCGCCAACCCACCGGCCTGGGTCGGCATGGACGTGTGGGCCGCGACCATCTGCTTCAACACCGTCGAAGCCGAGAAACAGGGCCTGAGCAAGCCGATCAGCTGGCAGGACCTGACCAAGCCTGAGTACAAGGGCAAGATCGTCATGCCGAACCCGGCGTCATCCGGCACCGGCTTTCTTGACGTCAGCGCCTGGTTGCAGACCTTCGGCGAGAAGCAGGGCTGGCAGTACATGGATGACCTGCACCAGAACATCGGCCAGTACGTGCACTCCGGTTCCAAGCCGTGCAAGTTGGCGGCGTCCGGGGAGTTCCCGATCGGTATCTCCTTTGAATACCCGGCGGTGCAGTTGAAGCGCCAGGGCGCGCCACTGGATATCGTATTGCCCAAGGAAGGCCTGGGCTGGGATATCGAAGCCACGGCGCTGATCAAGGGCACGGCGCACCAGGACGCGGCGCAGAAACTCGCCGACTTCTCTGCCAGCCCCGCCGCGATGGAGTTGTACAAGGAGAATTTCGCGGTGCTGGCCCAGCCGGGCATTGCCAAGCCGCAGACCGAATTGCCGGCGGACTATGAGCAGCGCCTGATCAAGAACGACTTTGCCTGGGCCTCGAAGAACCGCGACAGCATCCTGGCTGAGTGGCGCAAGCGCTATGACGGCAAGTCGGAGAAGGTGGCGGGCCAGTAATATTTGTTGGGGCTGATGGCCTCATCGCCGGCAAGCCAGCTCCCACATGTTGATCTGTGAATACATTCAAATGTGGGAGCTGGCTTGCCGGCGATAGCGGCCTCAAATTCAGGACATCACTTAATGACACACCACAGCGACCTGCTGATCATCGGCGCCGGCATCCTCGGCCTGTCCCACGCCTACGCCGCCGCCAAACGCGGCCTCAGGGTCAAGGTGTTCGAGCGCACCGCCACGCCCCTGGGCGCCTCGGTGCGTAACTTCGGCCAGGCCCTGGTCACCGGCCAACCGCCCGGGCAGATGCTCGACCTGGCCCGGCAAAGCCGTGAGATCTGGGGCCAATGGGCACAACTGGCAAACCTGCCACTCAAGCGCAATGGCTCCTACCTGTTTGCCCGCACCGAAGCCGAAGAGCACCTGCTGGAGGCTTTTTGCGCCGGGCGCGCCAAGGCGTATGGCTACCGCGTCAACCTGCTGCAAGGCGCCGCGCTGCATGATCTGTATGGCGGCCAGTTTCGCCATCATCGCGCCGCGTTGCACGGCCTGGACGATCAGCAGCTGTATTCACGCCAAGCACTCCCCGCACTGATCAACTACCTGCACCGCGAACTCAAGGTGGAGTTCCACTTCTCCACCCTGGTACGTGATATCGAGCCCGGCCAATTGCACAGCACCGCTGGCAGCTTTCGTGGCAAGCAGATCATTGTCTGCTCCGGCCACGACTACCAGACCCTGCTGGCCGAGCAGATCGCCGCACTCCAGCCGCAAATCTGCCAACTGCAAATGCTCCGTGCCCGGCCCAAGGTCGACTTGAACCTGCAACACGCGCTGCTGACCGGCCTGAGTTGCGTACACTACGGCGCCTTTGCCGACTTGCCGGAAGCGGCCCCCGTGCAGGCGCAGATCCTGCGCGACACGCCGCACCTGCATGAGCATGGCATCCACCTGTTGATCAGCCCGACGCCCCATGGCGAGTTGATCATCGGCGATTCCCACCATTACGGCAGCGATCCATCGCCGTTCAATGCCGAACAGGTGGACAACTGGATGATCGAACTGGCAGAACAGACCCTGGGCTGCCAGATCCAAGTCGTGGAGCGCTGGCAAGGCGTCTATGGTGCCCGTGGGCCGGGGCCGTTTTCGTTCCTGCGCGCCGCCGAGGGGGTCAGCGTGGCCTTGATGCACACTGGCGTGGGCATGAGCGTGGGGCCGGCGCTGGCCGAACGCGCTATCACTGAACTGTGGGGGGAGGCGTGATGAACGCTGAGCAGGTAGTCGCCGAAGTCTTTGGCCTGTACGAACAGCATGGTGCCGCCGATTACATTGGCGAGCCGGTGTCGCAGATCGAGCATATGTCCCAGGCCGCGCAACTGGCCATGGCCGAGGGCTTCGACGACGAAGTGGTGCTGGCGGCGTTCTTCCATGATATCGGGCATCTCTGCGGCCAGGGTGGCGCGAATATGGGCGGCTACGGCGTGGTCAGCCACGAACGCCTGGGCGCCGATTACTTGCGGCGTGCCGGGTTCAGCGAGCGCCTGGCGAAACGGGTGGAGTATCACGTGCAGGCCAAGCGCTACCTGACCTTCAGCCAGCCGGACTACTATGCGCGCTTGAGCGAGGCCAGCCGCCGCACCCTGGGCTACCAGGGCGGGGTGATGACGGCCGACGAGGCCCGTGTGTTTGAGCAGGACCCGCTGTGTGCGGTGAGCCTGCGCATGCGCCACTGGGATGAACAGGCCAAGGCAATGCACGTGCCGCTGCTCGACCTTGAGGTGTTGAAGGCCAAGGCCCGGCAACTGCTGGCGGCCTAGGCCTCGTCCAGGCGCTGGGCCAGGGCCTCGATCTGTTCCTGGCGCTCGGCCTGGCTCAACCTTGGGTGAGGGTTGAGGGACGACCATTGCGGATGGGCGCGTGCCTTGTGCAGGGCGTCGGGCAGCTTGCCTTCGCGCCAGCTCTTGTCTTGTGGGGTGTCGACCTTGATGCTGTGCAGCGCCGCATGCCCGCGCAGGTTCAGGGCCTTGAGCAATTGGCGCTGGCGCAGGGCCAACAGGCGCAACACGCTGTCATCCACGGTCAGCTCGCGCTGGCCCTTGATCTTGCCCAGCAAACGGCTGCCGTAGCTGCGTGCGGTTTGCAGCGCGCCGCCGGCAATCGCCCCGGCCAGGGCGGCGGCGCCCAGGGTCAGGCCGCCGACCAGCAAATCCACACCGGCCCCGGCGGCGGCCCCCGCGGCAATTCCGCCGCCGACCCGCACCCCCAGTTGCTTGAGGGTTTCGGGGTTGAACAAATCATCGCCCCAACGCCCGTCCAGCAAGGGCAGGTCGCTGGCGGCGGCGTCTTGCGGGCGGAAGCCGTAGAGTTTGAGCAGGGCCTCGACGCAACGTTGTTCGCGCTGGCGCACGGCCTTGCGCAGATCGCTGATGGCTTGCTGTTCATCCTCGGTGACCACGCTGCGCCGGCACGCGGCGCAATCGATCAGCAGCTCGGCGATCAGGCGTGCGGCGCTTTGCTGGCGCGCCTGGCGCTGGGCCTCCTGGTCGAGGATCAGCCGTTCCAGCTGTGGCCGTGCGCTTTCCAGCAACAGGGCCAGGCTTTCATACAACCGCCGCTCGCCATCTTCGGGGGGCGCCACGCTGTCAAAGCGCACCAGCGCATGCAGGCCCAGGCGGGCCAGGGCTTCGCGCCAGTCCGGCTCGCGGTGGTCGCTGCTGCTGACAAAGTTGAGCACCGGCAGCAGCGGTTTGCCGCAACTGGCCAGCACTTGCAGCTCGTCGCGGTATTTGGCCAGCACCGGCTCCCGCGCATCGATCACGTACAGGCCGGCGTCGGATGCCAATAACTGGCGCAGCACCTTGGCCTCCTGTTCAAAGCGCTGGCGGGCTTCGCTGCCTTCGAGGAAACGGGCGAGGCGGGCCGGGCCGTCGAGGCGTTCGCCGGGGCGGTCGAGGCGCTCCAGGTAGTCGAGCAGGGCGATGGCATCTTCCAGGCCCGGGGTGTCGTACAGCTCCAGCAAGGCCTCGCCGTCGACCGACAGGCGCGCGCCTTCGACATGCCGGGTGGTGCTGGGGCGGTGGGACACCTCGCCAAAGCCCACGTCCCGGGTCAGGGTGCGCAGCAGCGAGGTCTTGCCGACGTTGGTGTGGCCGACCACCGCCAGTTTCAGGGGTTTAGTCATGACCGGTCTCCAGCCAGGTGAGCGGCGCACAATCGGCGAAGGAGAGATCCAGTTGCTGTAAGGCCGTGTGCCAATCGCCGAGGCGCTCGGCATCCAGTGCCTGGCCGGGCGGTGCTTGCAGCAGCCAGACCCGGGTAGCGCTGGCGCTGCGGGCCAGTTCGCCGATCAGCGCCAGGCTGCCGCGATCCGGCGAGCGGCGTGGGTCGCAGGCGATCACCAGGCGCGCCGGCGGGAAGCGAGTCAGTTGCTCCAGCAGTGTGTGGCGCGATTCGCGGCTGTCGAGGATACCGGCGTCCTTGACCGTGGCCGGCAGTTTGGGCGGCCAGGGGCGCTGGTCGTCCAGTTCGATGGCCACCAGCAGCGCGCCATCGCTGTGCAGTTCGCTGGCGCCGCCGCTGACGTGGTGCAACTGCTCTGGCGCGGCATCGTTGACGCCCAGGCGTTCGCTGCTGGGCATCAAGGCTTCGCGCAAGTGGGCGTAGCCGGGCAGGTTGAGGTCCAGGGCCAAGGCAGCGCGCCCGCGTTGCCAGCGCCATAGGCACAGCACCGCGAGGATCAGCCGGGGCAGCAGGCCATAGACCAGCAACACCCCCACCAACCACGCAGCCCAGGCCTGGCGGGCGCTTTCGAGAGTCAGCGCCGAGTCGCCGCTGGCGCGGATCATCTCCACGGTCGGTACGCTAAAACCCAGCAGCGCAGGCAGGCTGCCCAGGGCCTGGGTCACGCTGACAAAGGTGTCGGCGCCGAGAAGGGTGGTTTCCCAGACAAACCCGTAGCGCCGGGTGGCCATCAAGGTCAGCAGGATCACCAGCGCGCTGCACAGCGCCAGCAGCCACAGGCCATTGACCAGCACGCCCACCGCCCAGCGGTTGAGCTTTTGGCGTTGCAGCAGCAACAGCAGGGCCGGGGCCAGTTGTGCGGCCTTGGCATCGCGGGCGAGCTTTTCGCTGAGCCACAACCACAAGCGGCCGAGGCTGGCGCTGTGTTCTCCGGCAAACAACAGGCCCAGGGCCCAGCTCAGCAGCAGGATCAGGTTCAAGCCCAGCAGGCTGCCCAGGGCCCAGAACACATTGACCGGGGCCAGGCCGTTGCCCAGGGCGGCGAAGGCCAGGCCAGCGCCGCTGACGATGGCCAGCACCATCAGCACGATCAGCGCCAGGCGTGCGCCTTGCAGCCAGTGGAGCAGGGCGGCGCGCAGGCCGTCACGCTCGGCCAGCCACAACGCGCGGTTTTGAATGCGCGTCGGCAGGTCGCCGCCGTGGCTGCGGGCCAGTCGATTGGCTTCCTGGTCTTCCAGGGGGCCGGCGTGTTCTTCACGCAGGCGCACGGTTTCCGTCAGCCAGAGTGTGTGCAGGGGAGTCAGAGCAGTCACGCGCCGTCCTGTTGTGTCAGTGAGCCTGGAGCATAACCCCTGGCCCGCGCCTCTGGTATTCTCGTCGCCATGAAAAAAACTCTCCCTTTAAGCCTGATCGCAGCCCTCGGTGAAAACCGCGTGATCGGCATCGACAACAGCATGCCCTGGCATTTGCCGGCGGATTTCAAATATTTCAAGGCTACCACCCTGGGCAAGCCGATCATCATGGGGCGCAAGACCTGGGACTCCCTGGGACGACCGTTGCCGGGTCGCTTGAACATTGTGGTCAGCCGTCAGACCGGCCTGGCGCTCGAAGGTGCGGAAGTTTTTCCGTCCCTCGATGCAGCCGTTGCGCGCGCCGAGGCTTGGGCACTGGAACAGGGCGTGGACGAGCTGATGTTGATCGGCGGCGCGCAGCTGTATGCGCAGGGGCTGGAGCAGGCGGATCGCCTGTATTTGACGCGGGTGGGGCTGAGCCCGCAAGGGGATGCGTGGTTTCCAGAGTTTGATACCAACCATTGGAAGCTGGTGTCGAATGTGCAGAACCCGGCTGAAGGCGACAAGCCGGCCTATAACTTTGAAGTCTGGGAAAAAGCCTAAAAGCATCGCGGGCAAGCCCGCTCCCACATGGTGACTCAACTGTGGGAGCGGGATTGCCCGCGATAGCGCTCTATCAGGCCTGCGCCAACTCCGCGTGCTCATCGGCATTGAGCCGTTCTTTATCGGTCTGCTGCATGATCTGGCTGGTAATCGCCCCCGCCGTCATCGAACCATTCACGTTCAACGCCGTACGGCCCATGTCGATCAGCGGCTCCACGGAAATCAGCAGCGCCACCAACGCCACCGGCAAGCCCATGGCCGGCAGCACGATCAGCGCGGCAAACGTCGCACCGCCGCCCACACCGGCTACACCGGCCGAACTCAGGGTCACGATTGCCACCAGGGTAGCGATCCATAGCGGGTCGAGCGGGTTGATGCCCACGGTCGGCGCCACCATCACGGCCAGCATCGCCGGGTACAGGCCGGCGCAGCCGTTCTGGCCAATTGTCGCGCCGAACGAGGCGGCGAAGCTGGCGATGGACTGCGGGATGCCCAGGCGGCGGGTCTGCGCCTCGATGCTCAGCGGGATGC
Organism: Pseudomonas sp. ICMP 8385; assembly: GCF_002699915.1. Taxonomy (NCBI): domain Bacteria; kingdom Pseudomonadati; phylum Pseudomonadota; class Gammaproteobacteria; order Pseudomonadales; family Pseudomonadaceae; genus Pseudomonas; species Pseudomonas sp. ICMP 8385. The sequence continues at coordinate 111,089 of NZ_LKBY01000091.1, forward strand.
TCGCCGCGCTGGAGCGACTGGTGAAGGCAAAGGTCAACACCGGCCATACCTTGCGGAAGAAACGCAGCGGGTTGATCCCGGCCAGCGACAGCAGCAGGCCGTGGACTACAAACATCAGCCCCAGCGCCAGGTAGGACACCAGCACGAAGCTGCCGAGCTTGATGATGTCTTGCAGGTTGGAACTGGCGACCACTTTGGTCATCAGCGCCAGCACGCCGTAGGGGGTCAGCTTCATCACCAGGCGCACCAGGCGCATCACCCAGGCTTGCAGGGTGTCGATGGCGTTCAGCACTTTCTGGCCTTTTTCCACGTCATCCTTGAGCAGTTGCAGCGCGGCAACCCCCAGGAACGCAGCGAAGATCACCACACTGATAATCGACGTCGGCTTGGCCCGGGCCAAGTCGGCAAACGGGTTCTGCGGGATGAACGACAGCAGCAACTGCGGGATATTCAGGTCGGCGACCTTGCCCGCATAGTCACTCTGGATCACCTGCAGGCGCGCCAGTTCCTGGGTGCCGGCCACCAGGCCTTCGGCGGTGAGGCCGAACAGGTTGGTCAGGCCGATACCGATCAGCGCCGCGATGGCGGTGGTGAACAGCAGCGTGCCGATGGTCAGGAAGCTGATCTTGCCCAGGGACGCGGCGTTATGCAGGCGGGCCACGGCGCTGAGGATCGAGGCGAACACCAGCGGGATCACGATCATCTGCAACAGTTGCACATAACCATTGCCCACCAGGTCGAACCAACTGATCGAGGCCTTGAGTACCGGGTGACCAGCACCATAAATAGTGTGCAGGATCACACCAAACACCACCCCGAGCACCAGGGCCAGCAAGACCTTTTTGGCCAGGCTCCAGTGGGTGCGACGGGTTTGGGCCAGGCCCAGCAATAACGCCAGGAACACCAGCAAATTGAGAATCAGCGGCAGATTCATTGAAGCTCCAATTAAATGGCTGCCAGTCGCCTGAGCGTGCGACTGCGAACCGGAAAGCCTAACAGCTTGAAATATATTGATTTAATACCGTTATGGAATGACTACTGTCGTTTTTGGAATAAGGGATTGGCGCCTAGATATAAATGGGTGGCGGTATCAGGACGCAGACCGTCGTGCTGGTGCCGGAAACAGTCACAAGGATTTGCTAGCGTTGTGGCCTTTCACTCAGGGAGAAAACGCACATGAAGCTTGCGCCGAGACTGTTTGCCGCCGCGCTATGCCTGGGGCTTGCCAGCCAGGTCATGGCCGCCACCGAGTTGAAACACTGGCCGGCACCCGCCGCCAAGCAATTGAATGCAATGATCGCCGCCAACGCCAACCAGGGCAATTACGCGGTGTTCGACATGGACAACACCAGCTACCGCTTCGACCTCGAAGAATCGCTGCTGCCGTATATGGAAAACAAAGGCCTGATCACCCGCGACAGTCTCGACCCTTCGCTCAAGCTTATGCCCTTTAAAGACACCGCCGACCATAAGGAAAGTCTGTTCAGTTACTACTATCGCCTGTGCGAAGTGGACGACATGGTCTGCTACCCGTGGGTCGCCCAGGTGTTTTCAGGCTTTACCCTCAAGGAACTCAAGGGCTACGTCGATGAGCTGATGGCGAGCGGCAAGCCGGTGCCGGTCACCTATTTTGAAGGCGATGTGGTGAAGAACATGGAGGTGCAACCGCCGAAAATCTTCACCGGCCAGACCGAGCTGTACAACAGGCTGATGGAAAACGGCATCGACGTGTATGTGATGACGGCGGCCTCTGAAGAGCTGGTGCGCATGGTCGCCTCGGATCCGAAGTACGGCTACAACGTCAAGCCGCAGAATGTCATCGGGGTCAGCCTGTTGCTCAAGGACCGCAAGACTGGCGAGCTGACCACTGCCCGCAAGCAGATCAGCGCCGGCAAATACGATGAAAAGGCCAACCTCGGCCTGGAGCTGACCCCCTACCTGTGGACCCCGGCAACCTGGATGGCCGGCAAGCACGCGGCGATCCTCACCTACATCGACGAATGGAAAAAACCGGTCCTGGTCGGCGGCGACACCCCCACCAGCGACGGCTACATGCTGTTCCACGATGTGGACGTGGCCAAGGGCGGCATCCACCTGTGGATCAACCGCAAAGACAAGTACATGACCCAGCTCAACGGCATGATCGCCAAGCATGCTGCGGCCCAGGCCAAGGAAGGGTTACCGGTGACGGCGGATAAAAACTGGGTGATCGTCAAGCCCGACGAAATCCAGTAACCCTGTGGGAGCTGGCTTGCCAGCGATGGCATCGACTTCGGTGTATCAGGAACACCGTGGTGTCTGTATCGCAGGCAAGCCAGCTCCCACATTGATCTTCGGTAGGCAAAAAAAGCCCCGCACTTGGCGGGGCTTTTTTATGGGCGAGGCTTACAGGCCGTCGAGCATGGCCTTGTTGCGCACCGCACCCTTGTCGGCGCTGGTGGCCAGCAGGGCGTAGGCTTTCAGGGCGGTGGTGACTTTGCGTGGGCGCTTCTCCACCGGTTTCCAGCCTTTTTTGTCCTGCTCGACCCGGCGTGCAGCCAGTTCTTCGTCGCTGATCAACAGGTTGATCGAGCGGTTCGGAATGTCGATCAGCACCTTGTCGCCATCCTGCACCAGGCCAATCGCGCCACCGGCAGCGGCTTCTGGCGACGCATGGCCGATGGACAGGCCCGAAGTACCGCCGGAGAAACGCCCGTCGGTCAGCAGTGCGCAGGCTTTGCCCAGGCCCTTGGATTTCAGGTACGAGGTCGGATAGAGCATTTCCTGCATACCCGGGCCGCCTTTCGGGCCTTCGTAGCGGATGATCACGATGTCGCCTTCTTTCACTTCGTCGGCGAGGATGCCACGCACCGAGCTGTCCTGGCTTTCGTAGATCTTGGCGCGACCCTCGAACACATGGATCGATTCATCCACGCCGGCAGTCTTCACCACGCAGCCGTCGAGAGCGATGTTGCCGTAGAGCACGGCCAGGCCGCCTTCCTTGGAGTAGGCGTGTTCGACACTGCGGATGCAGCCGTTTTCACGGTCGTCGTCCAGGGTGTCCCAACGGGTTGACTGGCTGAACGCCGTCTGGGTCGGGATGCCGGCCGGGCCTGCTTTGAAGAAGGTGTGCACGGCTTCGTCGTTGGTCTGGGTGATGTCCCACTTGGCGATGCCTGCGGCCAGGGATGGGCTGTGCACGGTCGGCAGGTCGGTGTGCAACAGGCCGCCACGGGCCAAGGAGCCCAGGATCGAGAAGATCCCGCCGGCGCGGTGCACGTCTTCCATGTGGTACTTCTGGATGTTCGGCGCGACCTTGCACAACTGCGGCACATGCCGGGACAGGCGGTCGATGTCGCGCAGGTCGAAGTCGATCTCGGCTTCTTGCGCCGCGGCCAGCAAGTGCAGGATGGTGTTGGTGGAACCGCCCATGGCGATATCCAGGGTCATGGCGTTTTCAAAGGCCTTGAAGTTGGCGATATTGCGCGGCAACACCGACTCGTCGTTCTCGGTGTAGTAACGCTTGCACAGCTCGACGATGGTGCGGCCGGCCTGCAAAAACAGCTGTTCGCGGTCGCTGTGGGTGGCCAGTGTGGAGCCGTTGCCCGGCAAGGCCAGGCCCAGGGCTTCTACCAGGCAGTTCATCGAGTTGGCGGTGAACATGCCGGAGCACGAACCGCAGGTCGGGCAGGCGCTGCGCTCGTATTCCGCGACCTTCTCGTCAGAAGCGCTGGAATCGGCGGCGATGACCATGGCGTCCACCAGGTCCAGGCCGTGGGAGGCGAGCTTGGTCTTGCCGGCTTCCATCGGGCCGCCGGAGACGAAAATCACCGGGATGTTCAGGCGCAGGGCGGCCATCAGCATGCCAGGGGTGATCTTGTCGCAGTTGGAGATGCAGACGATGGCGTCGGCGCAGTGGGCGTTGACCATGTATTCCACGGAGTCGGCGATGATCTCGCGGCTCGGCAGCGAATAGAGCATGCCGTCATGGCCCATGGCGATGCCGTCATCCACGGCGATGGTGTTGAATTCCTTGGCCACGCCGCCAGCGCGTTCGATCTCGCGGGCGACCAGTTGGCCCAGGTCCTTGAGGTGGACGTGGCCCGGTACGAACTGGGTGAACGAGTTGGCAATTGCGATGATCGGCTTCTTGAAGTCGTCATCTTTCATCCCCGTGGCACGCCACAATGCGCGGGCGCCGGCCATGTTGCGGCCATGGGTGGATGTTTTCGAGCGGTAATCTGGCATGGAGCACTCCGGGCGGCTAATCAGGTACTAAATAGGGGAGTGAGCTTCTATTGACGTCTGGAACACTCAGAAATAGCCGTGTGTCCGGAGGTTGCCGCAAACGCTACGGGATCGCCGTGCGCATTGGCCTTGAGCTCATAAACCCGCCGGGGGATGACTGGCGATGAATAGGGTCGATTCTACACCGCTGGCGGCGGGAGGGAATGGCGAGAAGCATGTCCGGGGCTTTATCGCCCGACCCGCGTATTTGTCAGCCAGCCCCAGAGGCTGAAGACGATAAAGCTTGCAGCAATGGTCATCAGCAAATGCGTTCCGGTTTGTGCAAGGGCGGCGCTGCTGATAGCGGCTGTCAGGAACATGATGCTGTTGCCTGCCGAGGCGGCCGTGCCCGCGCTGCTTGAGAACAGCAGCATCGCCGCCGAAATCGCCGCCGGGCGCACCAGGGTTACGGCCAGGGCGCTGATCAGCATCGGGATCAGCAGGGTTATGGTGGTGATGGCATCCAGGCTGACGATCAGCATCAGTAGCACACCGGCCACCAGCAGTAACCCCAGGCCGATATTGATTTGCCGGGCCAGCGAGATGCGTTTTTGCAGAAACGAGGCCGCCACGCCGCCCAGCAGATAGGCCACGCCGTAGACCATCAGCACCAGGGCGTACTGGTATTCGGACAGTTTCAGCCCATCCATGAACATCAGCGGTGTGACGCTGATCAAGGCGAAGTAGCAGGCGAACACCAGTGCGGCGATCCACCAGTAGCGCAGGAAGTCCCGATTGCCGGCCACGGCTTTCAAGGTGGCGATGATCGACACCGATGCGCGATGGGGGCTGGCGGACTTGGACGGCAGGATGCACAACGCATGGATCAACATGCCCAATGCCATCACCGCGAACCCGTAGAAGCTGCCTTGCCAGTCAAAGGTGGTTTGCAGCCAGGAGCCGATCAGCGGTGAAAGAGCGACGAACGAGCCGCTCAGGGTCATGTAATACAGGCGCACGCGGGCCCGGTCCTGTTCGTCGAACAGGTCCTCCACCAGGGCGTGGCCCAGCACGAAGAAGCCACAGCCCATGGCCTGCACGCTGCGAAACAGCAGGAAGGTCAGGTAGTCCGGTGCCAGCGTGCAGCCTATCGCCCCCAGGATCGCCAGTGTGATGCAGCCAAGCAGGACTTCCTTGCGCCCCCATTTATCCGAGAGTGGGCCGGCGATCAGTTGGGAGATCGAAAAGACCAGGGTAAACAGGCTGATGGACAGCGCGACATTGGCGCTGGGCGTGTCGAACCTGGCGGCGAGGGCCGGAAATGAAGGCAGCAGGATATTGATCGGGAAGAAGCTGATCAGGGCAATGCAGGTGATGAGGGTGAAGCGGGAAAGATACTGGCGTTTGGCTGGGCCATCGAGGACGGGCGAGCAGGTGGAGTCAGACATTGTTTTTGTTTTCCGCAGTGAAGCCAGAAACCGATACTAGTCTGCAAAAAGTGGAATTCAATCAAAACCTTTGAGGGAAATTTCCTGGGGGTGCGTGGCTGGCGACAGTAGGAAAAATCTTTCTGACACTGCACAAAAAAAGGTGGGAGCTGGCTTGCCTGCGATAGCGGCGTAACAGATTAAAAATCTGTAACTGATACACCGCTATCGCGAGCAAGCCCACTCCCACCTTTGCTCTGCGTGTTACTTAGCTATTGGGCAACAACCGGCACGTAATGCTCTTGATATACCGCGTCTCGGCAATCGCCGGGTGCACCGGGTGGTCCGGGCCCTGGCCGCCGCGTTCGAGCATCTGGATATTGCGGTCCAGGTGGCGGGCGCTGGTCAGCAGGATGTTTTGCAGGTCGTCTTCGGGCAGGTGCATGGAGCACGAGGCGCTGACCAGGATGCCGTCCTTGCTGAGCAGGCGCATGGCTTGCTCGTTCAGGCGACGGTAGGCGCCTTCGCCATTCTTCATGTCTTTCTTGCGTTTGATGAAGGCCGGTGGGTCGGCGACGATCACGTCGAAGCGTTCTTCGCTGGCTTTCAGTTCTTTCAACGCTTCAAACACGTCGCCTTCGATGCAGGTCATTTTCTCGGCAACGCCGTTCAGCGCGGCGTTGCGCTCTACGCCATCCAGGGCGAAGGCCGAGGCATCGACGCAGAACACTTCACTGGCACCGAACGCTGCGGCTTGCACGCCCCAGCCGCCGATGTAGCTGTACAGGTCCAGAACGCGCTTGCCCTTGGCATACGGGGCCAGGCGGGCGCGGTTCATGCGGTGGTCGTAGAACCAGCCGGTCTTCTGGCCCTGGATCACCGGGGCCTCGAATTGCACGCCGTTTTCTTCCAGGGCGACCCACTCTGGCACCAGGCCGAATACGGTTTCGACGTAGCGGTTGAGGCCTTCGGCATCACGCGCGGCGGAATCGTTCTTGAACAGGATGCCGCTGGGCTTGAGCACTTGGGTCAGGGCCGCTATCACGTCTTCTTTATGGGCTTCCATGGTCGCCGAGGCGATCTGTACCACCAGGATATCGCCAAAACGGTCGACCACCAGGCCCGGCAACAGGTCGGAATCGCCGTAGACCAGGCGGTAGAACGGCTTGTCGAACAGGCGGTCGCGCAGGGACAGGGCGACGTTGAGGCGGTGCACCAGCAGTGACTTGTCCAATGGCAACTTGATGTCGCGCGACAGCAGGCGCGCGCAGATCAGGTTGTTCGGGCTCATGGCCACGATGCCCAGGGTCTTGCCGCCGGCCGCTTCGAGGATGGCCTGGTCGCCTGCCTGGAAGCCGTGGAGTGGGGTGGCGGCCACGTCGATTTCGTTGCTGTAGACCCACAGGTGGCCGTTGCGCAAACGACGATCGGCGTTGGCTTTGAGACGCAGGCTTGGCAGGGACATGACGTCGCTCCGGAAAAAAGAGCGGGAGTATACCCTTTGCGCACCCGTTCATGTGGGAGCTGGCTTGCCTGCGATGCAGACGGCGCGGTGTATCTGACGTACGGCGGTGATGCAATCGCAGGCAAGCCCCCCCCACATTTGATCGCGGTTCGGTTCGGGTTTTTGAGGTGTCGGTCAGCTTTGCTTAGAGGTTAGAATTCGCGCCTAGCCCAGAGTGTGTATCTATGTCCCAAGAGCTTTCCGCCGAACAGATCCAGCAGGCCCTGCAAGGCATCAGCGTGCCGCCCCAACCGCAAATCATGGTGGATTTGCAGATGGAGCAGTACATGCCCGATCCAGACCTGGAAGTGATTGCCCGGCTGATCTCCCAAGACCCGGGCCTGTCCGGTTCGTTGCTGAAAATCGTCAACTCGCCGTATTACGGCCTGAGCAACAAAATTGCCTCGATCCAGCGCGCAGTCAACCTGTTGGGCAGCCGTTCCATCGTCAACCTGATCAATGCCCAGTCGATCAAGGGCGAGATGAGCGACGACACCATCGTCACCCTCAACCGTTTCTGGGACACCGCCCAGGATGTGGCAATGACCTGCCTGACCCTGGCCAAGCGCACCGGCTCCCAGGCGGTAGACGAAGCCTACGCCCTGGGCCTGTTCCATGATTGTGGCGTGCCGCTGATGCTCAAGCGCTTCCCCGACTACATGAGCGTGCTGGAGGATGCCTACGCCAAGGCGGGGCCCGAATGCCGGGTGGTCGACACCGAGAACAGCGCGTTCCATACCAACCATGCGGTGGTGGGCTATTACACCGCCAAGTCCTGGCGCCTGCCGGAGCATGTGACCAACGCCATCGCCAACCACCACAACGCCCTGGCGATTTTCAGCGATGAGTCGGCGCGCAACAGCCCGTTGAAAAACCTGCTGGCGATTTTGAAGATGGCCGAGCATATCTGCGCGTCCTATCGGGTACTAGGCAACCAGGTGGTTGACCATGAATGGGACAGCATCGGCCATCTGGTGTTGGATTACGTGGGCCTGTCGGACTACGACTTCGAGAGCCTGAAGTTGTCGATCCGCGAGCTGGGCGCGCACTAACCTTTCTATTGCGAGACGAATATGCCTGAGCTGCCAGAAGTCGAAACCACCCGGCGCGGGATTGCGCCGCACCTGGAAGGCCAGCGGGTCAGCCGGGTCGTCGTACGTGAACGGCGCCTGCGCTGGCCGATCCCCGAAGACCTGGATGTGCGCCTGTCCGGGCAGCGCATCGTGCTGGTGGAGCGGCGGGCCAAGTACCTGCTGATCAATGCCGAAGTCGGCACCTTGATCAGCCACTTGGGCATGTCGGGCAATTTGCGCCTGGTGGAAGTCGGTTTACCGGCGGCCAAGCATGAACATGTGGATATCGAGCTGGAATCGGGCCTGGCCCTGCGCTACACCGACCCCCGGCGCTTTGGCGCGATGCTCTGGAGCCAGGACCCGCACAACCACGAACTGCTGCTGCGCCTGGGGCCGGAGCCGTTGACCGACCTGTTTGACGGCGAGCGCCTGTTCCAGCTGTCCCGTGGGCGCTCCATGGCGGTCAAGCCGTTCATCATGGACAACGCGGTGGTGGTGGGGGTGGGCAATATCTATGCGACCGAGGCGCTGTTTGCCGCCGGGATCGACCCGCGCCGGGAGGCCAAGGGCATTTCCCGTGGGCGTTACCTGAAACTGGCGATCGAGATCAAACGCATCCTCGCGGCCGCCATCGAGCGCGGCGGGACGACCTTGCGCGACTTTATCGGTGGCGATGGCCAGCCGGGGTATTTCCAGCAGGAACTGTTCGTCTACGGCCGGGGCGTCGAGGCGTGCAAGGTCTGCGGGACTGAGCTGCGCAATGTGATGCTGGGGCAGCGGGCGAGTGTGTTTTGCCCCAAGTGCCAGAGCTGAGGTTCGCGGGTGCTGCGAATGGCCTCATCGCAGGCAAGCCCGCTCCCACATTTGAAGGGGTTCACAAGTCAAAATGTGGGAGCTGGCTTGCCCGCGATGAGGCCCGCCCAGCCACCACAAGGTCTCAGGCCTTGCCGGTAATAAACCGGTACTTCTCCATCAACTGCTCTTCAGTCTCGGGGTGTGCCTCATCCAGGGGGATGCAATCGACCGGGCACACTTGCTGGCACTGGGGTTCGTCGTAGTGGCCGACACACTGGGTGCACAGGTTGGGGTCGATCACGTAGATCTCTTCACCCTGGGAAATGGCAGCGTTCGGGCACTCGGGTTCGCAGACGTCGCAGTTGATGCAATCGTCGGTGATGATCAGGGACATGGAAACTCCTGCCAGGGCACTCTGCCAAGGCATCTGAAAAACTAATGCGCGCAATTGTGCCGCATTGGCGCCCGCAGTGCGAGCGGGCGCCGGTCGAGCGGTCTTACTTCTTGAAGCGCAGCGTCAGCGCATCGGCGACCGCAGGGTGCACAAACTTGGTGATATCCCCGCCCAATGCCGCGATTTCCCGCACCAGGGTCGAGGAAATGAATGAATAACGTTCCGACGGTGTAAGAAACAGGCTCTCCACGTCCGGCGCCAGTTGGCGGTTCATATTGGCCAGCTGGAATTCATACTCGAAGTCCGACACCGCCCGCAGCCCGCGCAGGAAGACATTGGCGTTCTGCTCCTTGGCAAAATGCGCCAGCAGCGTCGAAAAGCCCACCACTTCAACGTTGGGCAGGTGCTTGGTGACCTCGCGGGCCAGCTCCACACGCTGTTCCAGGGGAAACAGCGGGTTTTTCTTGGGGCTGGCCGCGACCGCGATGATCACATGGTCGAACAAGCGCGAGGCGCGTTCGACCAGATCGCCATGGCCTTTGGTAATCGGGTCGAAGGTACCTGGGTACAACACTCGGTTCATCGCGTCGTCCTGGCGGAGTCCGTTGGGGAACCGGATGGTATCGCAGCCATCCCGGTCGGCCAAGTCAACTTATTCAGAAGAAAGCACTATAGACACCGCGAATACCTGGTTTTTTCATGCTGTTTTCAGACGTTCGGCCAGTGCTGTCGCCAGTTGCGCCGTCAGGCCATACACCGAAAGCTGGGGGTTGGCGCCAATACTGGTGGGGAACAGCGAGCCATCGTGGATCGACAGATTGCGCAACTGGTGATGCCGCCCCAGGCTGTCGGCCACGGCATTTTTCGGCTCTTCGCCCATGGCGCAACCGCCCATCACATGGGCGCTGCCCAGGCAGGTGCGATGCAGTTCCAGGTTCAGGCCGTCGATCAGGCTGCGGGCCTCGGCCAGTGTGCTGACGTAGCGCGCATCGTGGTGCAGCGGCTTGACCGACTTGGCGCCGGCGGCAAACTGGATCTCGGCCATGCTGTGGAACGCCCGGCGCAGGCCGTCCCAGGCGTAGGGCGAGACTTCATAGTCGAGCACCGGCGTGCCATCGCCGCGCAGGCCGACGCTGCCGCCCTGGCTGTCGGGGTGGAAGCCGTCCCGCAGCAGCGCCAGCATCGCGTGGGTGTTGGGCAACTGGCCCATGTCCAGGGCGTTCTGCGTGCCATAGCCACCGAACAGCGTGCTGGCCAGGGCCGGGTGCAACGGCGGCGCTTCGAGCTTGTAGGACATTTTACCGGTGGTGCCGTCCTGCCATTGGAAGTGGTCGGAGTAAATCGACTGCGGTGCGCCATAGAACGGGTTGATCACCTCGTCGAACAACCCCGCAGAAAAATTCACCAGATGCAGGAACGTGCGCTTGCCCAGGCGCGAATGGGGGTCGGGTGCGTCCGAGCGCATCAGCAGCGCCGGGCTGTTGATCCCGCCGCCGGCCAGCACGTAATGCCTGGCCTTGACCGTGACCTTGCGGCCGGTGGGCGCTACGCTGCGCGCATCCATGGCCACGCATTCGAGGCTGGTGATGGTGTCGCCGCTGAATTTCAGGCGCTCGGCGCGGGCCAGGTACAGCAACTCGCCGCCTTGCTCCAGGGTCGAGGGAATGGTGGTCACCAGCATCGACTGCTTGGCGTTGACCGGGCAGCCCATGCCGCAATAGCCCAGGTTGAAACAGCCGCGCACGTTGCGCGGGATCACGTGCCAGCTGTAGCCGAGCTTTTCGCAGCCTTTGCGGATCACATCGTTGTTGGCGTTGGGCGGCAGGGCCCAGGGCGCGATGCCCAGGCGTTGCTCCATCTTTGTAAACCATGGCGCCATCTCGGCACTGCTGTGGCCCTTGACCGCGTATTCGCTGGCCCAGTGGGCCAGGGTCGGGTCGGGTGTGCGAAAGCTCGACGTCCAGTTGATCAGCGTGGTGCCGCCCACGGCGCGGCCCTGCAGGATGGTGATGGCGCCGTCCTTGCTCATGCGGCCGATGCCTTCCTGGTACAGGCTGGCGTAGGCCTCGTCTTCCAGCAGCGTGAAATCGCTGCTGGTCTTGAGCGGGCCTTCTTCGATCAGCAGCACCTTGTAGCCGGCGGCGCTGAGAATCTCTGCGGTAGTGCCGCCGCCTGCGCCGCTGCCGATGATCGCGACATCGGCTTCCAGCGTCAGGTCCTGGTCAAGGGCAGCGCCATTATGGGTTTTCCAGCCGCGGGCCATGCCATCGCGGAACACATCAGGTACGGGCATCAGCTTGTTCTCTTGTTTTTATCAGCGGTCATGACGTGTAGGAGCTATCACGGTCAGATTTTCGGTGGCCCGGGGTACCCGCAATGGGCCCAGGACTCGGGCCGGAAATACCAGGCCATGATCACCAGCTTGAGCAGCGAGCCCTGGCCCATGCGCAGCAGGTTGAGGAAGCTGTTTTCCCAGCGATGCAGGAAGTTGCGGATTTGCTCGCCGCTGGCATTTTCCCAACTGCCCCAGATGCCGGTCAGCGGGCCACGGGTGACGGCCATGCCCAGCACGTCGAACAACTGCTGGGTCAGCTTGAACATCTCCGGCGACAGGTGCAGCAGGCTGTAATCGAGTTTTTTCAGGGTGTCTTCAATACCCGCTGCCACCACCTCGGCGCTGGCCGCGCCTTCCAGTAACACCGGGATCACTGCGCGCAAAAACGGCAGGTCGCTGTTGCGTAGCATGGCAAAGCCGCTGGCCGGCGTGCTGCTGGAGCAGCCGCTGAGGCTGGCGCCAAGGCCTGCGGTGGCGAGGAAGGCGCTGGCGCACAGGCCGATTTTCAAGACGCCGCGCCGCGACAGCGCGGGTGATTCAGTCAGGCTAGGGTTCATTTTTATTGTGGTCCCGGTGGTCACGGTGTTAGCGCACGAACAGCTTCTGGATCAGTTTCTGGATGGCTTTGCCATACGGTGGGTAAATCAGCTTGGCCGCATTCAGGCGCTGCTTGATCAGCACGCCCTTGGCCTTGCTGAAGGTGAGGAAGCCTTCATGGCCGTGGTAATGGCCCATGCCCGACGGGCCGATACCGCCAAACGGCATATCGTCCTGGGCCACGTGCAGCAGGGTGTCGTTCAGGCACACGCCACCGGAATGGGTTTCGTGGAGCACGCGATTCTGTTCGGCCTTGTTGTAGCCGAAGTAATACAACGCCAGTGGGCGAGGGCGCTGGTTGATGTAGGCAAAGGCCTGGTCGATGCCGCGATAGGGCACGATGGGCAGCACCGGGCCGAAAATCTCGTCCTGCATCACGGTCATGTCATCGCTGACATTCAGCAGCAGGCTATGGGCCATGCGCCGGGCCTGGCCCTGGTCATAGAGCGGTACCAGGGTTGCGCCCTTGTCGGTGGCGTCCTTGACGTAGGCATTGAGCCGGGCGAGTTGCCGCTCGTTGATGATGGCGGTGTAGTCCGGGTTGTCGGCCAGGGTCGGATAAAACCCGCGCACCGCCTGGGTGTAGGCCTCGACGAAGCCCTCCACACGGTCTTCGGGAACCAGCACGTAGTCCGGTGCCACACAGGTTTGCCCGGCATTCAGCGCCTTGCCGAAGGCGATCCGTTCGGCAGCGTCCTTGAGGGGCACATCGGCCGAGACAATCGCCGGGGATTTACCGCCCAGCTCCAGGGTGACCGGGGTCAGGTGTTCGGCGGCGGCGCGCATCACATGTTTGCCGATGCTGGTGGCCCCGGTGAACAGCAGGTGATCGAACGGCAGTTTGGAGAACGCCATGCCCACTTCCGCTTCGCCGAGCACTACGCACACCAGGTCTTCGGGGAAAATTTGCGCCAGTAGGGTCTTGAGTAACTGGCCAGTGGCCGGGGTGGACTCGCTGAGCTTGAGCATCACCCGGTTGCCCGCCGCCAACGCACCGACCAGCGGGCCGATGGCCAGGTATAACGGGTAGTTCCAGGGCACGATCACCCCGATAACGCCCAGGGGTTGATAGATCACTTTGGCAGACGCCGGCTGGAAGGCTATACCTACAGCACGCCGCGAGGGTTTCATCCAACCCTTGAGGTGTTTGCTGGCGTAATGGATGCCGTGCAGGCTGGGCATCAGCTCGGCGAACAGGGTTTCATCGGCGCTGCGATGGCTGAAATCGTTGCTGATGGCCTCGATCAGCGCCTGGCGCTCATCGCTGAGCAGGTCGCGCAGCGCCTTGAGCCACTGCTGGCGCTGCGCCGCTGGTGGCATCGGGTTGGCCGCGTAGGCGCGACGCTGGGCGTCGAACAGGCTCTGGAGTTGGCCCAGCGCCTGGGAGTCTTGCAGGTAAGCAACGTTGGCAGACATGACGCAACTCCAGAATATTATTGGTCTACCTGCGTTTTTAGAGTTATTACTCTAATTTGTCAAATGGCATCGCATCAACATGCAGTTTTATCCTGGCAAGGATAGACCGTAAGATGTTTGCATCAGGATTCAAGAAGCCGATACCCCATGGCACCACGAGTAAAGACCAGCGAACGTATTGTGCAAACCAGCCTGGAGCTGTTTAACCAGCAGGGCGAGCGCAGCATCAGCACCAACCATATTGCCGCCCACATGGAAATATCCCCGGGCAACCTGTACTACCACTTCCCGAACAAGCAGGCGATTATCGCGGTGCTGTTTCGCGAGTACGAAGCCCTGGTGGACAGCTTCCTGCGCCCACCCCAGGGGCGCGCCATGGTGGTCGAAGACAAGCGTTTTTACTTGCAGGCGGTACTGGCCGGCATGTGGCGCTACCGCTTTCTGCACCGCGACCTTGAGCATCTGCTGGAGAGCGACCCGGAGCTGGCCACCGGCTACCGGCGTTTTTCCCAGCGCTGCCTGATCCAGGGCGGTGCGATTTACCGGGGGTTTGTCGAGGCCGGGATCCTGAACATGGACCCGGTGCAGACCGAAGCCCTGACCCTCAACGCCTGGATTATCCTCACCTCCTGGGTGCGCTTTTTGTGCACCACCAATGAAAACTCCGCGCACCTGAGCGCCGAGGCGATCAAACGCGGGGTGTACCAGGTGCTGGTGCTGGAGGCAGGGTTTATTACGCCGCAGGCTAAAGAAGCCGTGGACGCGCTGTTCAAGGAATTTTATGTGCCGTTAAGTCAGGCACTGGAAGAAGTGAAGTAGGCCCTTTCCCGAACGTATTTCCAGGAGTCCGTTATGCCGCTTGCACAACTGATCAGCCCGCAACAACTGGCCGAGCGCCAGCAGCGCGCCGGCTTAGTCATCCTCGACTGCCGCTTTGCCCTGGAAGACCCGGATTACGGGCGTTGCAGCTATGCCGAGGGGCATATCGAAGGGGCGCAGTATGCGGACCTGGAGCGCCACCTCAGCGGGCCGGTGATCAAGGGCGTGACCGGCCGCCATCCGCTGCCGGCGGCCCAGGTGCTGGTTCGGCAGTTGCAGGCCTGGGGCATCCATGCCGACAGCGAGATCGTGCTGTATGACGACGGCCCTGGCGCATTTGCCGCCCGTGCCTGGTGGCTGCTGGCCTGGTTGGGCAAGCGCGACGGGGTGTCGATCCTCGATGGTGGCCTGAAGGCCTGGCACAGCGCCGGTTTCCCTTTGAGCCTGGATGCGCCGGGCAACGAACCGGGGACCTTTACTGGCACTGCGGACTACGACCTGCTACTGGACGCAGAGCATCTGCAAAAGCGCCTGGGCCAGCCGGGCCTGACACTGATCGACGCCCGGGCCTTGCCGCGTTTTCGCGGTGAAGTGGAACCCATCGACCCGATTGCCGGGCATATTCCCGGCGCGCAATGTGCGGCGTTCAGCGAGAACCTGGGCAGTGACGGGCGCTTCTTGCCGGTGTCGCAGCTCAAGCAACGGTTTGCTGAAAAACTGCAAGGCCGCTCGCCCCAGGAATTGGTGGCGTATTGCGGCTCGGGTGTGACGGCGTGCCACAACCTGTTTGCCTTGAGCCTGGCGGGTTATCCGTTGGGCAAGTTGTATGCGGGGTCGTGGAGTGAGTGGATCAATGATCCGCAGCGACAAATTGCAACCGGCGACTGAGCTCCCACTTTATGGATCGAGTTGAGACAGCAGCCATTGCGGGATCCGCCGCTCCAGGTAGTAACCCGGCTGTTTCAGCGAACCCTCGACAAACCCCACATGCCCGCCCCTGGCCTGCAGTTCAAACTCGATGCAGTCCGACAGTTCGCTGGCCTGGGGTAGGCTGTGGGCAAACACAAAAGGATCATCCGCCGCCTGGATGATCAGCGTCGGCGTACAGATCGCCCCGAGGAAGTAACGACTCGACGCCCGCCGATAATAGTCCTCGGCGCTCAGGTAGCCATGCAGCGGTGCGGTGACGCGCCCATCAAAATCCCAGAACGTGCGCATTTTCTCCAGCGAGCCCAGCTCCGCCAGGGTTTTCAGTGCGTCTTCACGCCCATCCTGCAGGAACTGGCGCTGCTTGACCCGGATATAACCGAGCATCTCGCGCATGAAATGCTTCTGATAGACCCGGGAAAAGCCCAGGCCGATGCGGTCGGCGCACTGGTCCAGGCGAAACGGCACCGATACCGCTGCCGCGCCTTGCAGGCCAGAGCTGTCGCCGGTTTCGCCCAGGTGCTTGAGCAGCACATTGCCGCCCAGGGAGTAACCCACGGCATACAGCGGCGCCAACGGCCGCTTGGCCCGCAGGTGCGCGATGGCGGCGGCCAGGTCTTCACTGGCGCCGGAGTGGTAACTGCGGGCCAGCAGGTTGGGTTCGCCGGAACAGCCACGCCAATTCAGCGCGACGCTGGCCCAGCCCTGGCTGGCCAGGGCTTTTTGCAGGCCGGCGACGTAGGGCGAATTGGACGAGCCGGTCAGCCCATGTAGCACCAGCACCAAGGGCGCGTGCGGGTCGTGGGGGCCGTGCCAGTCAAGGTCAAGAAAGTCGCCATCCTCCAGCCACAGGCGCTCGCGCTGGCGTTCGAGGTGGGTGGTGGGGCGCCAGAGCGGGCCCCACAGCGTTTGCAGATGGGGGTTGCCGAGGCCGAAGGCGGGGGTGAAGCGATTGGTTAGCGGTGTCATGAATACCTGTCCTGCAGGAGCGGGTTTGCCCTAATGCCGATCAGTTAAGCGAACGCAATGCTCAAAGCAGCGAAGGTCAAATGTGGGAGCGGGCTTGCCTGCGATGGCGGTGGATCAGCCAACACAGTTGTTAACTGACATACCGCTATCGCGGGCAAGCCCGCTCCCACAGGGGATCTGCGCTTAACTGAACGGCATTAGCAGGCTTGCCCGACAAGCTCGTGCCTACAGTGTTTTTAGTGGGCCAGAGCCGTACGTTGCCACAACGCGTAATACACCCGCCCGGATTTTTGCTCGCGGTGCAGGCGCCAGTTGCCCGGCAGGCCCAGGGTCGACGGCGCGGTTTCGCTTTCGGTGTAGACCCAGGCATCATCGGCCAGCCATTGGCGCTCTTCCAGCAGGGTGCAGACGGTCGGCAACAGGTTCTGGTTGAACGGCGGGTCGAGGAACACCACGTCGAATGCGCTGGCCGGCTGGGTTTCCAGGTAGCGCAAGGCATCGGCGGTTTGGACGTGACCGGTGGTGCAACGCAGGGTGCCCAGGTGTTCGCGCAGGCTGGACACCGCCACATTGCTCGCGTCCAGGGCCTGGCCCAGGGCGGCGCCACGGGACAGGGACTCGAGGAACAGCGCGCCGCTGCCGGCGAACGGGTCCAGCACCTTGGCCCCTTCGATGTACGGCGCGAGCCAGTTGAACAGGGTCTCGCGGACCCGGTCCGGGGTCGGACGCAGGCCCACTACGTCGGGGAAGCTCAGCTTGCGGCTGCGCCATTGGCCGCCAATGATGCGCAATTGGCCCACACCGTTGTGAACGTTATGGACAGGTTTTTTAGGACGGGATGGACTAGCCATTAATGCTCCGGAACCCCGAGCGGCTGCTCGGCAGGTTTATCAGTGGGGGGCGGTAGTGGCTTTTGCGCGGTGGTGGGACCTGCGGTCACGATCACCATTTTATCGCTACTCAAGTGCTTGTTCAGTGCAGCCTTGACCTGTTCGGTGGTCAGGGCCTGGGATTGCTTCATAAAGTCTTCCAGGTAATTGAGCGGCAGGTTGTAGAACCCCATGGCGCCCAGTTGCCCGACGATATCGGCGTTGCTCGCGGTGGACAGCGGGAAGCTGCCGGCCAGCTCGCGCTTGGCGTCATCCAGTTCTTTTTGCGTCGGGCCGGTCTTGAGGTAGTCGGCCAACACTTGCTCCACCAGGCGCAAGGTGCCGCCGCTCATTTCGGCGCGGGTCTGCAGGTTGATCATGAACGGGCCACGGGCCTGCATCGGCGAGAAGCCCGAGTAGACGCCGTAGGTCAGGCCGCGCTTCTCGCGTACTTCGCTCATCAAGCGGGTGCCAAAGCCACCGCCGCCAAGGATCTGGTTGCCCAGGGACAGGGCGGCGTAGTCCGGGTCGGCGCGGTCGATGCCCAGTTGTGCGAACAACAGGTGGGTCTGCTTGGATGGGAATTCGATATGGCCCAGGCCGGCCTTGGGCTCGCTCGGCTCGGCGATCTTCGCCAGTGCCGGGCCCTTGGGCAGGGATGCGGACACCTTGGCCGCCATGGCCTCGGCCTCGGCGCGGGACAGGTCGCCAACCATCGCGATCACCGCGTTGCCGGCGGCGTAGGCCTTGGCGTGGAAGGCCTTCAGCTGTGCCAGGGTAATGGCCGGAACGCTTTCAGGCGTGCCTTCGCTGGGGTGCGCATAGGGATGGTCGCCATACAGGCGCTTGAACAGCTCGATGCTTGCCAGCTTGCCCGGGTTCTGCTTCTGGTACTCGAAGCCGGCCAGCAACTGGTTTTTGATGCGTGCCAGGGAGTCGGCGGGGAAGGTCGGCTGGCCGATCACCTGGTCGAACAGCGTGAGGGCGGCGTCGCGCTTGTCGGCGGCACTGAGGCTGCGCAGCGAGACCAGCGCCATATCGCGGTAGGCACCATTGCTGAAATCCGCGCCAAGGCCTTCAAAACCGGCGGCAATCTGCCCCACATCCTTGCCCGGTACGCCTTCGTTAAGCATGGCGTTGGTCAGCAGCGCCAGGCCCGGCGTGTTGCCGTCCTGGCTGCTGCCGGCGGCGAACAGGATGCGCATGTCGAACATCGGCAGTTCGTGGGCTTCGACGAACAGCACCTTGGCGCCTTCGGCGGTACTCCAGGTCTGCACGTTGAGCGTGCGGTTGGTCGGGTTCTTGCCGTCCAGCTCCGCCAGGGATTGCAGGGTCTTGCTGGACTTGGCCTGCTCCAGCGCCGGGCTGGCAATGGAGTCGTCCGGGCGACCGATATACACCGCGACCGCGGCCACCAGGGTCACGACGATCAGGCCGGGCAGCACCAGGCGGTTGTTTTTGCGATCACTCATGAGTGGTCTCCTCGGGCAGGACATGGGCGACACTCAGGCGTTCGCGGGTGAAATAGGTGCGCGCGGCCTTCTGGATATCCTCGGGCGTCACGCTTTGCAGCTCGGCCAGCTCAGTGTCCATGAGCTTCCACGACAGGCCGACCGTTTCCAGGGAGCCAATGGCCGTGGCCTGGCTGGTGATGGAGTCGCGCTCGTAGACCACGCCGGCAATGACCTGGGCGCGAATACGCTCCAGCTCCTCGGTGGTTGGTGGCTTGGCCTTGAGTTCGTCCAGCAGGCGCCAGAGCCCGGCTTCGGCCTGGGCTACGGTTTTCTGCTTCTGCTGGTTGGGCGTGGCGCTCAAGGTGAACAGGCTGTCGCCACGGGTGTAGGCGTCGTAGTTGGTCGAGGCGCCGGACACCAGTTCTTCACCGCGCTCCAGCTGGCTCGGGATGCGTGCGCTGTAGCCGCCATCGAGCAGCGCCGAGATCAGGCGCAGGGCGTTGACCGCGCGCTTGTCTTCGGCGGTGGCCAGGCCCGGTACGTTGAAGCCGAGGATGACGCTCGGTAGCTGCGTCTGCACATGCATAGTCAGCAGGCGTTCGCCTGGTTCGGCCAGTTCCAGGGGCTTTTTCGCCGGTGGCACGTCACGCTTGGGGATCGGGCCGAAGTAGCGCTGGGCCAGGGTTTTTACCTCGTCCGGGGTCACGTCGCCGACCACCACCAGGGTGGCGTTGTTCGGCACGTACCAGGATTGGTACCAGTGGCGCAGTTCCTCGACCTTCATGCGGTCCAGGTCGGCCATCCAGCCGATGGTCGGCGTGTGGTAGCCGCTGGCCGGGTAGGCCATGGCCTTGAAGCGCTCGAAGGCCTTGGACATCGGGTTGTCATCGGTGCGCAGGCGGCGCTCTTCCTTGATCACTTCGATCTCGCGGCTGAACTCGTCGGCCGGCAGGCGCAGGGTGGCCATGCGGTCGGCTTCCAGCTCCAGGGCAACGCCCAGGCGGTCGCGGGCCAGCACTTGGTAGTAGGCGGTGTAGTCGTCACTGGTGAAGGCGTTTTCTTCGGCGCCCAGGTCGCGCAGGATCAACGAGGCCTCGCCGGGGCCGGTCTTGGAACTGCCCTTGAACATCATGTGTTCCAGGGCGTGGGACAAACCGGTCTGGCCAGGGGTTTCATAGCTGGAGCCGACCTTGTACCAGACCTGCGAGACCACCACCGGGGCGCGATGGTCTTCGCGCACGACGACCTTGAGGCCGTTGTCCAGGGTGAATTCATGGGTGGGTTGTGGGTCGGCAGCCAAGGCTGAAAGGGGCAGACAAACTGTGCTGAGCAGCAGGCCTGCGGCGCGGCGGGCTAGAGCATTCATTCGTTTTTAAACCTGTTGGGCTGCCCGCTTGGTCTTAGCGTCGGCGGGCGAGGAGGTGCTAGGATACTGATCCGTATTAGCGGCGGCCACTGCGGCGGTCATATCGTTTCGGATCCAGTCGTCGTGAAGATGGAATTATTCGTGGGTTTTCCCGATTTTCATCCGCTTTTCGCCGATTTTATCGCTTCAGTCCTATATTGAATCGATTTGTTGAGGCTGTATTCACGCCTCGCACAATGCTGCGCATGAACAAGCTGGCTAAAAAACAGTCTGTTGCGCATTGAATATTATTTACCGAGGCGCCTCCTTGGCGCGTCGCTACCTTGAGATAGCCGTCCTCCATGTTTGGTTCCAACGACGACAAGAAGAGCCCAGCTGCGGCTGGCGAGAAAAAAGGCCTGTTCGGATGGCTGCGCAAAAAGCCGCAGGAAACCGTCGTCGAACAGCCGCAAGTCCAACCTGAGCCTGTTCTGCAAGCGGAACCGGCGATTGAACCAGTGGCCGAGCCTGTTGTTGAGACGCCGGCGCCTGTGGTGCTGCCTATCGCCGAGCCGGTCCTGCAGCCGGTGGTGGAGGCTGCGCCAGAGCCAGAGCCAGAGCACAAGCCGTGGCCGCCATTGCCGGTGGCTGAAGAGCCTGTCGCGCTGGTCGAGGATGTGCAGGCCGAACATGTGACACCGCCGATCCCCGTGGTGGTGGAGCCGGTGCAGGTCGCCGTCGAGCCCCTGCCTGTCGTGGTTGAGCCGGCGCCGCTGGTGGTCGAGCCCGTTGCCGTCGTTGCCGCACCGGCCGCCGCACCTGCCGAAACCAGCAAGACCGGCTTCTTTGCCCGCCTCAAGCAAGGTCTGAGCAAGACCAGCGCGAGCATTGGCGAAGGCATGGCCAGCCTGTTCCTGGGCAAGAAGATCATCGATGACGAGTTGCTCGAAGACATCGAGACCCGCCTGCTGACCGCTGACGTGGGCGTCGAAGCCACTGCCGTGATTATCCAGAGCCTGACCCAGAAGGTCGCGCGCAAGCAGCTCACCGACGCCGACGCGCTCTACAAGTCATTGCAGGCCGAACTGGCCGCCATGCTCAAGCCCGTGGAAGCGCCGCTGGTGATTGTCGAGAAAAAACCCTTCGTAATCCTGGTGGTCGGCGTCAACGGTGCTGGCAAGACCACCACCATCGGCAAGCTGGCGAAGAAGCTGCAACTGGAAGGCAAGAAAGTCATGCTTGCCGCCGGTGACACCTTCCGCGCCGCTGCCGTGGAGCAATTGCAGGTGTGGGGCGAGCGCAACAAGATCCCGGTGATCGCCCAGCACACCGGCGCCGATTCCGCCTCGGTGATCTTCGATGCCGTGCAGGCGGCCAAGGCCCGTAACATCGATGTACTGATTGCCGATACCGCCGGTCGCCTGCACACCAAAGACAACCTG
Organism: Pseudomonas sp. ICMP 8385; assembly: GCF_002699915.1. Classification (NCBI taxonomy): domain Bacteria; kingdom Pseudomonadati; phylum Pseudomonadota; class Gammaproteobacteria; order Pseudomonadales; family Pseudomonadaceae; genus Pseudomonas; species Pseudomonas sp. ICMP 8385. The sequence continues at coordinate 132,661 of NZ_LKBY01000091.1, forward strand.
ATGGAAGAGTTGAAGAAAGTACGTCGGGTGATGGGCAAGCTCGACGCCGACGCGCCGCACGAGGTGTTGTTGGTGCTGGACGCCGGGACCGGGCAGAACGCAATCAGCCAGGCCAAGCAATTCCACCAGACGGTACAGCTGACTGGCCTGGCGTTGACTAAGCTCGATGGCACGGCCAAGGGTGGGGTGATTTTTGCCCTGGCCAAACAATTCGGGCTGCCGATTCGTTATATCGGTGTCGGCGAAGGTATTGATGACCTGCGCACGTTTGAGGCCGAACCCTTTGTCCAGGCACTGTTTGCCGAGCGGGAGCGTTCATGATTCGTTTTGAACAGGTGGGCAAGCGCTACGCCAACGGGCATGTCGGCTTGCATGAGCTGAGTTTCCGGGTGCGCCGTGGCGAGTTCTTGTTTGTCACCGGTCATTCCGGCGCCGGCAAAAGTACCTTGCTGCGCCTGCTGCTGGCCATGGAGCGCCCCACTACCGGCAAATTGCTGCTGGCGGGCCAGGACCTGGCCACTATCAGCAATGCGCAGATCCCGTTCCTGCGCCGGCAGATCGGCGTGGTGTTCCAGAACCACCAGTTGCTGTTCGATCGCACGGTGTTCAATAACATCGCCCTGCCATTGCAGATTCTCGGGCTGTCCAAGGCCGAAATCATCAAGCGTGTGGATTCGGCCCTGGAGCGCGTGGCGCTGTCGGACAAGACCGACCTGTACCCCGGCGACCTGTCCACCGGCCAGCAACAACGCGTCGGCATTGCCCGCGCCATCGTCCATCGCCCGGCCTTGCTGCTGGCGGACGAGCCCACCGGTAACCTCGACCCGCGCCTGGCCGCAGAAATCATGGGCGTGTTTGAAGACATCAACCGCCTGGGCACCAGCGTGCTGATTGCCAGTCACGACCTGGCATTGATCGCGCGCATGCGCCACCGCATGCTGACCTTGCAGCGCGGCCGCCTGATTGGTGATGGGGAGGCCGGCGTATGAGTGCCACACGTAGCCCTAAAGTTTCCGAGCGCGTGGCGCCGAAAGCCGCCGACCCGCAGCCGCAGAAAAAGAAACGCGACGATGATGACGGCCCCGACTTCAGCACCTTGCTGCATGCCTGGGTCGAAAGCCATCGCGCCAGCCTGGTGGACAGCCTGCGCCGCCTGGGCAAGCAGCCGATTGGCAGCTTCTTCACCTGCCTGGTGATGGCCGTGGCGTTGAGCCTGCCGATGGGGTTGTCGTTGCTGCTTAATAATGTCGAGCGCCTGGGCGGTTCCTGGCAGCGCGCGGCGCAGATTTCCCTGTACCTGCAACTGGATGCCAGCGCTACCGAAGGCGAGGCCCTGCGCGAGCAGATCAAGAACCTGCCGGGCGTGGCGGAGGCCGAGTACATCAGCCGCGACCAGGCGCTGGAAGAGTTCCAGCAACAGTCCGGCCTGGGTGAGGCGCTCAAGGAGCTGCCGCAGAACCCGCTGCCGGGGGTTGTGTTGGTCACGCCCAATGAAATCGACAAGACGGCCCTTGAAGCCTTAAGGCAAAAATTGGCTGAACTGCCCAAGGTACAGCAGGCGCAGCTTGATCTGGTGTGGGTCGAGCGTCTGGCGGCGATTCTCAAGCTGGGCGACCGGTTTGTCTTCGGTCTCACGGTGTTGCTGGTTTCTGCATTACTTTTGGTGATAGGCAATACCATTCGTCTTCATATTGAAAACCGCCGCACCGAGATAGAAGTGATTAAACTGGTCGGCGGCACAGACAGCTATGTGCGTCGTCCTTTTCTATATATGGGCGCGCTTTATGGCTTCGGTGCGGGGATTCTGTCCTGGGGCGTATTGGCGTTTGGCTTGGATTGGCTGAACGACGCGGTAATCGGCCTGGCCGGTTTGTATGGCAGTGACTTTGCCCTGGCTGGCGTACCCGCTGCCGATGGTCTATCACTCTTGCTTGGCGCGGTGTTGTTGGGGTATATCGGTGCTTGGATTGCGGTCGCACGGCATCTACGTGAGCTGGCGCCGAAGTAGTTAATGTCAGATTAATGTGGTTTCGTTTGTATTGACCGTATCAGTGGTTTAGGGAACTTGTCCTACGGTTCCCGGTCAATTTTCGCAGTGCTGAACTGCACGAGTTATGTGAGTCGGAGGTTTTTTCGTATGACCACTTCTTTGCAACCTGCTTATGCTCTGGTCCCAGGCGCGAACCTGGAAGCCTATGTGCACACGGTCAACAGCATTCCTTTGCTGACGCCCGAGCAGGAGCGTGAACTGGCCGAGAGTCTCTACTATGAGCAGGATTTGGGGGCGGCTCGGCAGATGGTGCTCGCCCACCTGCGTTTTGTCGTACATATCGCCCGTAGCTATAGCGGCTACGGCCTGGCCCAGGCTGACCTGATCCAGGAAGGCAACGTCGGCCTGATGAAGGCGGTGAAACGCTTCAACCCGGAAATGGGTGTGCGCCTGGTGTCGTTCGCCGTGCACTGGATCAAGGCGGAAATCCACGAGTTCATCCTGCGCAACTGGCGCATCGTGAAAGTGGCGACCACCAAGGCCCAGCGCAAGCTGTTCTTCAACCTGCGCAGCCAGAAGAAACGCCTGGCGTGGCTGAACAACGAGGAAGTCCACCGTGTGGCCGAAAGCCTCGGCGTGGAGCCCCGGGAAGTGCGCGAGATGGAAAGTCGCCTGACCGGCCATGACATGGCCTTCGACCCGGCCGCCGAAGCGGACGACGACAGTGCCTTCCAATCGCCGGCCAACTACCTGGAAGACCACCGGTACGACCCGGCGCGTCAACTGGAAGATGCCGATTGGAGCGACAACTCCAACCACAACCTGCACGAAGCACTGGAAGTGCTGGACGACCGCAGCCGTGACATCCTCTACCAGCGCTGGCTGGCAGAAGAAAAAGCCACGCTGCACGACCTGGCGCAAAAGTACAACGTGTCGGCCGAGCGTATTCGTCAGCTTGAGAAGAGCGCGATGAATAAGCTGAAACTGTCGATCGCCGCCTAATACGCAGCGAACGAGCAAAAAAATGCCCCGATCGAGAGACCGGGGCATTTTTGTTCGTGCCTGAAAACCTCAAGCCAGCCCCCACAGGTTCTGTGGTGGGTCAGTTGGCCCATGGCGCCTGGCGCGTGTTGTCCAGTGCGTTCAAATAGCCTGCGCCCCCCAACTGCCCCATCTGCTGGCGAATCCACGCCGCCCGCCGTGCCACATACGCCGTTGGATGGCTGGCACTCCACACCCGTGGATTGGGCAGGACAGCGGCCAGGTAGCTGGCCTGCTGGCGCGAAAGCCCCTTGGCACTCACCCCAAAATGATGCCGCGCCGCCGCCTCTGCGCCAAACACCCCTTCATCCCATTCCACGCTGTTGAGGTACACCTCAAGGATCCGCTGCTTGGGCCAGAGGATTTCGATCAGCCCGGTAAACCAGGCCTCCAGGCCCTTGCGCACATAGCTGCGGCCGGCCCATAAAAACAGGTTCTTCGACACCTGCTGGCTCAGCGTACTGGCGCCGCGAATCGAACCGCCGCGCTCGTTATGCAGCAGGGCGGCCTGGATCGCACCAAAGTCAAAGCCCCAATGCTGCGGGAAACGCTGGTCCTCACCGGCCATCACCGCCACTTTCAGGTCATCGGCGATCTCATCCCACGGCACCCAGGTGCGTTGCAGGTCGATGGGCTCGCCGTCGACCCAGGATTCGATCTTGCGCTCGATCATCAGCGCAGTGAACGGTGGTGGCACGACACGGAACAGCAGCACCAGCAAAACACTGCCGATGACAAACCATTTCACGACTTTGAGAAAACGACTGAAGAGGACACGCAGCATAGAGATGGCTTGGCCGAACCCGTTGAGCGGGCCATTATACAGACCCGGCCCTTTGAGTCTGACTGGAGTTCCCCATGCTGCGTGGCTTTCTGATGTTGGCGGCCTTTTTCGGCTTTACCGGTGTTGCCCTCGGCGCGTTCGCCGCCCATGGCCTGAAAAAAAGCCTGACGGCTGAATACCTGGCGATATTCCACACCGGCGTGACCTACCAACTGGTGCACGCCCTGGCGTTGTTTGGCGTGGCCTTGCTGGCCGCGCATGTGCCCGGGCGCCTGGTGCTCTGGGCCGGTGTGTCGTTCAGCATCGGCATCTTGCTGTTCTCCGGCAGCCTGTATCTGCTGACCACCATTGGCATCGGCAAACTGGGGATCATCACGCCGTTTGGCGGCCTGGCGTTCCTGATTGGCTGGCTGTGCCTGGGGCTCGCCGCCTGGCGCCTGCAACTGACCGCCTGACGCTTGTAGCTGACCTTCAGGTCACGATCAGGCTAGAATGCTGGCCCCTAAAAACGATGGCGGCCCGTGGCATGCGCATTCAATTGAACGGCGAATCCTATGAACTGCCCGACGGTGAAACCGTCGCGGCCCTGCTGACCCGTCTGGAACTGACCGGACGTCGCGTCGCAGTGGAGCTCAACCAGGATATCGTCCCGCGTAGCCAGCACACCGAAACCGCCCTCACCGAAGGCGACCAGGTTGAAGTGGTCCACGCCATCGGCGGCGGCTAGCCCTGGGGCAACTACCCGGATTCTGCAGAACCTCACCCCTACTCGAGGATTTCCCATGAGCATCGTTCGTAGCGACAAGCCCTTCGTCCTGGCCGGTCGTACCTACCAGTCGCGTTTGCTGGTAGGCACCGGCAAGTACCGCGACATGGAAGAAACCCGTCTGGCTATCGAAGCCTCGGGCGCCGAAATCGTGACGGTGGCCGTGCGCCGCACCAATATCGGCCAGAACCCGGGCGAACCGAACCTGCTGGATATCCTGCCGCCGGACCGCTACACCATCCTGCCCAACACCGCCGGTTGCTACGATGCCATCGAAGCCGTGCGCACCTGCCGCCTGGCCCGTGAACTGCTCGACGGCCACAACCTGGTGAAGCTGGAAGTGCTGGCGGACCAGAAAACCCTGTTCCCCAACGTGATCGAAACCCTCAAGGCCGCCGAGACCCTGGTCAAGGAAGGTTTCGACGTGATGGTCTACACCAGCGATGACCCGATCATCGCCCGCCAACTGGCCGAAATCGGCTGCATCGCCGTTATGCCGCTGGCCGGCCTGATCGGCACGGGCCTGGGGATCTGCAACCCGTACAACCTGCAGATCATCCTCGAAGAAGCCAAGATCCCGGTGCTGGTGGATGCCGGCGTCGGCACCGCGTCCGATGCCACCATCGCCATGGAACTGGGCTGCGAAGCGGTGCTGATGAACTCGGCCATCGCCAACGCGCAACAGCCGATCATGATGGCCGAAGCCATGAAACACGCGATTGTCGCCGGCCGCCTGGCGTACCTCGCCGGGCGTATGCCGAAAAAACTCTATGCCAGCGCCTCCTCGCCGCTGGATGGTCTGATCAAGTAAGAGCCATTGATGACTGAATCAAACGAAACGCCGAACCCCGTGGAAGAAGGCGACGAGTCCAAGCACCGCCGCATCAAGAGCTTTGTGATGCGCGCCGGGCGCATGACCGAAGGCCAGCAAAAAGGCCTGGACCAGGGCGCGCCGCTGTTCGTCCTGCCCCTGGCCGATGCGCCGGTGGACTTCGACCAGGTGTTTGGCCGTTCGGCCCCGCGCTCCCTGGAAATCGGCTTTGGCATGGGTCATTCCCTGCTGGAAATGGCCGCCGCGTCGCCCGAGCAAGACTTTATCGGTGTGGAAGTACACCGTCCGGGCGTGGGCGCGCTGCTTAACGGCGTGCTGACCCAGGGCCTGAAAAACCTGCGGGTCTATGACTGCGACGCGATCGAAGTGCTTAACCGCTGCATCGCCGACAACAGCCTCGACCGCCTGATGCTGTTTTTCCCGGACCCATGGCACAAGAGTCGTCACCACAAGCGCCGTATCGTCCAGGCGTCCTTCGCGGAGCTGGTGCGCAGCAAGCTGAAAGTGGGCGGCATCCTGCATATGGCCACCGACTGGGAACCGTATGCGCAGTACATGCTGGAAGTGATGAACGTCGCCCCTGGCTACCGCAACCTGGCGGCAGACGGCCAGTGCGTGCCACGCCCGGCCGAGCGCCCGATCACCAAGTTCGAGCGCCGTGGCGAGCGGTTGGGGCATGGGGTTTGGGATTTGAAGTTTGAAAAGCTGGCTTGATCAGCTAGACGACTGAAATGCGATCAACTGTGGGAGCAGGCAAGCCAGCTCCCACAGTTGTTTTGCGGTGGGCTTTGAGTCAGCGACGGTCGGCAACCACGCCAATCAACACCAGCACCACCAACAGCACCGGTGCCAGGCTGTAGTTATTGAACTGGCTCAACCCCCGCACAATCCACGGCGTGGCGTAGATCAGCGCAGCACCGCTGCCGATCATGCACAGCAGGGCCATCAGTGGCACACGCAAGGCGCCGGCGATGTTGCCCAGGCGCGCTTCGACCCAGCCCTTGATATCGGCGCCGAACAGCACCAATAGGCAGCCTACCAGCGCCAGGGAGATTTCCGACAGGTTGCTACGGCTCCAGCGGGATACGGTGGCGAGCAGGTCGAGTACCAGATCCATTCGATTTCCTTAAGAGCGATCAGCTCAAAAACTTCTGCAGCAGGTCATTGAGAAAGAGTTGCCCACGGTCCGTGGCCGCCAGGCGTGACGGTTCGACCTGCAATAAGCCACTTTGTTCTGCCTCGCGACGGGCCTCGTTGAGGCTGGCCAGGTCCAGGCCAGTGCGTTCGGCGTAAAGCCTGGCTTCAACGCCGTCGGTAAGGCGCAGGGCGTTCATCAGGAACTCGAAAGGCAATTCTTCGTTGGTCAGCTCTTTCATGCCTGCCTGAAAGCTTTTGGCCGGGTTGAAGTAGTCCTTCGGTGCGCGGGTCTTCCAGGTGCGCACGATGCGCCCGTCTGGATGACTGAGCTTGCCGTGGGCGCCGGCGCCAATGCCGATAAAGTCGCCAAAGCTCCAGTAATTGAGGTTATGCCGTGCAGGTCGGCCCGGTTGGGCGTAGGCCGAGACTTCATATTGCGCATAACCGTGCTCGGCCAGCAGGGCCTGGCCGGCTTCCTGGATATCCCACAGGGTGTCGTCTTCTGGCAGCGTCGGCGGCTGGTTCCAGAACACGGTGTTGGGTTCCAGGGTCAGTTGGTACCACGACAGATGGGTGGGCTTGAGCGCAATGGCCTGGCGCAGGTCGCTCAAGGCATCGTCCAGGGATTGATCAGGCAAACCGTGCATCAGGTCCAGGTTGAAGTTATCGAACCCGGCCTGGCGTGCCATGCCGGCGGCGCGTACGGCTTCGTCGCCGTTGTGGATGCGGCCCAGGGCCTGGAGCTTTTCCTGTTGGAAGCTCTGGATGCCGATGGACAGGCGATTGATCCCCAGCTTGCGGTAGGCGACGAACTTCTCTTGCTCGAAGGTGCCGGGGTTGGCTTCCAGGGTAATCTCGATGTCGGGGGCAAACGGGATGCGTTGTTCCACGCCTTCCAGTAACCGGCCCAGCGCGGCCGCACTGAACAGGCTGGGCGTGCCGCCACCAAAGAAGATCGAACTCAACTCGCGGCCATACACCGCGTGCAGGTCCTGGTCCAGGTCCGCCAGCAACGCGTCGACATACTCTTGTTCCGGCAGCACCTGGCTGGCGGTGTGGGAGTTGAAGTCGCAATAGGGGCATTTGCGCACGCACCACGGGATATGGATATACAGCGCCAGAGGCGGCAGCACCGGCAGGGCCGCCCGAGGTGTTTGCGCGCCACCGTGGATCAGTGGCAGCGCGGAGGTGTCCTGGGTCATTGCAAACCCAGACGTTGGCGCAGCAAAGCCATGGCGCGGGCGCGGTGGCTGATCTGGTTCTTGTCGGCCGGGCTCAGTTCGGCGCTGGACACATTGCGCTCCGGCACCCAGAACAGCGGGTCGTAGCCAAACCCGTGCTCGCCGCTGGCGGCATGCAGGATGCGCCCGTGCCACAAGCCTTCGCAGAGGATCGGCAGCGGGTCGTCGGCATGCCTTACCAGCGCCAGCACACAGACAAACTGCGCGCCGCGCATCGCGTCCGGCACGTCCTTGAGGGCGTCCAGCAGCTTGGCGTTGTTCGCCGCGTCGCCTTTGCCGTCGGCATAGCGCGCCGAGTAGATGCCAGGAGCGCCGCCGAGGAAGTCCACGGCCAGGCCCGAATCGTCGGCCAATGCCGGCAGGCCGGAAATGCGCGCGGCATTGCGGGCCTTGAGGATGGCGTTCTCGACGAACGACAGGCCGGTCTCTTCCGGCTCCACCTGGCTGAACTCGCCAATCGAGCGCAATTGCACCGATTCGCCGAGCATGGCCTGGAGTTCCTTGAGTTTGCCGGCGTTATGGCTGGCCAGTACGAGTTGTGTCAGGTTCATTATTCGGCCGGGAACAGTTCTTGGGTGAAACTGAAACCGTGGGCCTTGCCGCCGGTTTCAACATTGATGGTAAAGGTGCGGAATTCCTGCTGCGGCACCGAGTAGGGGGCCAGGTAGTAGATTGCGCCTTTTTCGGTGATTTGCTTGAACGTCAGCATTTCGCTCTTGCCGGTCAAGTCCTTGATCGTGCCGGTCACTTGCGCCGCCACCGCCTCCCCGCCTTTTTTCACCGTGATGTTGATCATGCCCTTGTTCTTGCTGCGTACCACGCCCACGGCCTGGGCCGTCTCGGGTTGCAGGAAGCTGGAGGTGAAGGTGCTGTAGTGCACGGTGATATCACCAAACGCCTTCTGCCGATTACTGTCGATAGGGCCGGCGGCCATGGCGCTGGCGCCCAGGCAGGCGGTGAGTAGAAAAATAGCCAGGCGACTCATGATCGTCCTCCTCGGAAATGGTTAGACGGCAATCTGATGCTCGGTCAGGCCAGGACTGCTGACCCGATAAATCCCGATTTCACCTAAAAGATTAGGCCATAGCTTACTTGCCCAGCCGTGGCGATGCTGTTGATCGACGGCAAGGCGGTTGATCACCTTGGCTTCGCGCCCGCGGCACAGCGCCTCGAAGTCCTCGAAGGTGCAGAAGTGAATGTTGGGCGTGTTGTACCAGGTGTACGGCAGGAAGTCCGATACCGGCATCCGGCCCTTGGTGGCCAGGTACCAGCGGCAGCGCCAGTGCCCGAAGTTGGGGAAGGTGATGATGCACTGGCGACCGACGCGCAACATCTCGTCGAGGATCCGATCCGGGTAGTGCACGGCTTGCAGGGCCTGGGTCATCACCACGATATCGAAGCTGTTGCTGGCAAAGTTGCCCAGGCCCTTGTCCAGGTCCTGCTCGATCACGTTGATGCCCTTGGCCACGCACTGGGCGATGTTATCCGGGTCGTTTTCCAGGCCATAGCCGGTGACTTGCTTGTTGTCGCGCAGCCAGCTCAGCAGTTCGCCATCGCCGCAACCCAGGTCGAGCACGCGGCTGCCGGCGGGGATCCAGTCTTGGATGATTTCCAGGTCGGCTCTCATGGCGTTCTCACAAAGTTATGCGGTTCATGTAGTTGCTGAAGGCCTGCAAGTAGCGCGGGATCGGGATCAGGAAGGCATCGTGGCCCTGCGGTGCGTCGATCTCCAGGTAGCAGACGTCTTTGCGCGCGGCCATCAGCGCATCCACCAGCTCCCGCGAGCGGGCCGGCGAAAAGCGCCAGTCGGTGGTGAACGACATCACGCAGAACTTGGCGCTGGCGCCCTCGAAGGTCTTCGCCAGGTCGTCGTCACAGTTTGCCGCCGGGTCGAAGTAGTCCAAAGCCTTGGTCATCAGCAGGTAGGTATTGGCGTCGAAACGCCCGGAAAACTCCTCGCCCTGGTAACGCAGGTAGCTTTCGACTTGGAATTCGACGCTGTGGAAGTCGTAGTTGAGCTTCTCGCTCTTGAGCCCACGGCCGAATTTTTCGCCCATGGAGTCATCCGACAGGTAGGTGATGTGCCCGACCATCCGCGCCAGCATCAAGCCGCGCTTGGGGATCACCCCGGCTTCCTGGAACGACCCACCGTGGAATTCGGGGTCGGTGAGGATCGCCTGGCGCGCCACTTCGTTGAAGGCGATGTTCTGCGCCGACAACTTGGGGGCCGAGGCGATAGCCAGGCAATGGCGCACGCGGTCGGGGTAGGTGATGGTCCATTGCAGGGCCTGCATGCCGCCCAGGCTACCACCGATCACGGCGGCCCATTGCGGGATGCCCAGCAGGTCGGCCAGGCGCGCCTGGCTGTGCACCCAGTCTTCCACGGTCAGCACCGGGAAGTCGGCGCCAAACGGCTTGCCGGTTTCCGGGTTGAGGCTGCTGGGGCCGGTGGAGCCATTGCAGCCGCCGAGGTTGTTCAGGCTGACCACAAAGAATTTGTTGGTGTCGATGGGCTTGCCGGGGCCGATGCAGCTGTCCCACCAGCCGGGCTTGCGCTCGTCGACGCTGTGGTAGCCAGCGGCGTGGTGATGGCCGGACAGGGCGTGGCAGATCAGCACGGCATTGCTGGCCGTGGCGTTCAACTCGCCGTAGGTTTCATAGATCAGGTCATAGGCCGGCAGCGATCGACCGCAGGCCAGGGCCAGGGGTTCGCTGAAGTGCGCCACTTGGGGCACGACCAGTCCAACAGAATCGGGGGGGAAGGCAGCTGGCATCGACCCTGCTCTCGTTTAAATGAGGCGTAAGTCTAAAGAGAGGGGGGCCTAGCGGCAAGCAAAGGCCTGCATGGATTCACTTCAAGACACAGTTACCAAAATGTGGGAGCTGGCAAGCCAGCTCCCACAGGTCATCTGTGCCAGGCAGGGGGCTGGTCAGATCAGCAAGCGCAGGATGTCCGGCATCATGGTCATGGCCGCCAGGTTGTTGATCACCAGCATGTCCAGGAGCTTGAGCACCATGAACGCAAGGATCGGCGAGATATCCAGGCCACCCAGGTTCGGCAGGATCTTGCGAAACGGCGCCAATGCCGGCTCGCAGATCTGGTTGACCAGCTCGGCGCCAGGGTTATGGCTGCCCGGTGCGACCCAGGACAGGATCACGCTGATAATCAGGGCAAAGAAGAAGATCTTCAGGAACAGCGCGGTCACGCCAATCACGGCCCAGACCAGCAGTTGCAGGAAGTTGCCCATGGTGCCGTAGGTCAGCAGCAGCGTCAGGGCCATCAGCGCCAGTTGGACCAGGATCGCCAGCACCAGCGACGACATGTCCAGGCCGAACAGGCTCGGGATCACCCGGCGCAACGGCTTGAGCAACGGCTGGGTGGCCTTCACTGCGAATTGGCAGAGCGGGTTGTAGAAGTTGGCGCGTACCAGTTGCAACACAAAACGCAACAGCACGATCAGCAGATAGAGGCTGCCGAGGGTTTGCAGCACGTAGACGGCTGCGGTGTTCAAACCAATCATATTGGCTCCTTATTGACCCAGTTGTTCGGCAAGTTCCGCCGAGCGGTGCGCGGCGGCACCCAGTGCTTTTTCGACCAGGGCTTCAAAGCCCCCGGCCTGGAATGATTCGATGGCAGCCTGTGTGGTGCCATTGGGCGAGGTCACGCGGCGACGCAACTCAGCCGCGTCCACATCGCTGGACACCACCATATGCGCGGCGCCGAGGGCGGTCTGCTGGGTCAGTTGCTCGGCGATTTCCCGAGGCAGGCCCAGTTTCACGCCGGCGGCGGTCATGGCTTCGACCAGCAGGAAGAAATACGCCGGGCCACTGCCGGACACCGCCGTGACGGCGTCCAGTTGCTGTTCTTCGTCCAGCCACAGGGCCAGGCCCACGGCAGACAACAGCGCCTGGGCCTGCTCACGTTGCGCGGCGCTCACTTGGGCGGTGGCATACAGGCCGCTGACACCCTGGCGCAGCAGCGATGGCGTGTTGGGCATGCAGCGCACGATGGGCTGGGCGCCGAGCCAGGCGTTCAGGCTGGCGCAGTTGATGCCGGCGGCAATCGACACCACCAGTTGCTGCGGCGCCAGGCTTGGGCGCAGTGCTTGGCACACGGCCTTCATGGCCTGTGGCTTGACCGCCAGCACGATCACGTCGGCGCCCTGGATGGCCTCGGCGTTGTCGGCAAAGGTTTGGATACCGTGCTCGGCGCTCACTCGGGTGCGGGTCTCGGCGCCCGGATCGCTGGCGCGAATCCGCGAGGCTTCCAGGCCCTTGGCCCGCAGGCCGCCGATCAGGCTGGCCGCCATGTTACCGGCGCCGATAAAGGCTATACGCGTGCTGCTCATGACAGGTCCTTACTCAGATGGAAGTCAGCGATTTTCATGGCTGGCCGTAGTCGCGGGCACCAAACAGGGCGGTCCCGATCCGCACCCAGGTGGCCCCTTGGGCAATGGCCGACTCAAGGTCATGGCTCATGCCCATGGACAGTGTGTCGAGCCCAAGGTCCAGGCCCGCCTGCAAGTCACGCACGGCGGCAAACGCCGCATCCTGCGCCGCACGGTCGTCGGTGGGCTCGGGGATCGCCATCAGGCCCCGCAGCGTCAAGCGGGGCAGGGCCTGGATCGCCGTGGCCAGCGCCGGCAAGTCGGCGGGCGTACAGCCGGATTTGCTGGCTTCGCCACTGACATTGACCTGAATGCAGATATTGAGCGGCGGCAGGTCGGCCGGGCGTTGCTCGGACAGGCGTTGGGCAATTTTCAGGCGGTCCACGGAGTGCACCCAGGCGAAGTTCTCGGCGATAGCGCGCGTCTTGTTCGATTGAATGGGGCCGATAAAGTGCCAACTCAAGGGCAAGTCGGTTAAATCGGCCTGTTTGCCGAGGGCTTCCTGTAAGTAGTTCTCGCCAAAGTCGCGCATTCCGGCGGCATAGGCTTCGCGCACGGCTTGCGCGGGTTTGGTCTTGCTCACGGCCAGCAAGTGCACGCTGGTTTCATTGCGTTGCACGGCCCGGGCTGCGGCACGGATTCGCTCGGTAACCAGGCCGATATTGTCTGCTATGTTCGACATTAAAGTTGCGCCCGCGGATATGGAGTCCGCGGCATTCTACTGGAAATGGATAGCCCTATGGACATCACTGAACTGCTGGCGGCAAGCGTCAGCCAGGGCGCCTCCGACCTGCATCTATCGGCAGGGCTGGCGCCGAGGATGCGCGTCGATGGCGAAGTACTGCCACTGGATTGGCCGGTACTGAGCGCTACGCAAGTAGCGGACTTGCTCAGCCCGATCCTCAATCAACATCAACAAAAGGATTTCGAAACATCTCTTGAAACGGATTTTTCCTTCGAGTTGCCTGGCGTCGCGCGCTTTCGCGCCAATGTGTTCCAGCAGCATCGGGGGATGGGTGCGGTGTTTCGCGTGATCCCCACCCGGGTCCAGAGCCTGGAAACCCTGGGGCTGGGCGATATATTCCGGCGCATCGCCGAGCTGCCCAGGGGGCTGGTGCTGGTGACCGGCGCCACGGGCTCGGGCAAGTCCACCACCCTGGCGGCGATGGTCGATTACCTCAACAACACCCGCCAGCAACACATCCTGACCCTTGAGGATCCCATCGAGTTTGTCCATGAGCCGCGCAAGGCGTTGATCAGCCAGCGCCAGGTGTATCGCGATACCCACAGCTTTCCGACGGCCCTGCGTTCGGCGCTGCGCGAGGACCCGGATGTGATCCTGGTCGGCGAATTGCGCGACCTGGACACCATCCGCCTGGCCCTGACGGCGGCAGAAACCGGGCACCTGGTGTTTGGCACCCTGCACACCAGTTCGGCGGCGAAAACCGTGGATCGGCTGGTGGATGTGTTCCCGGCGGGGGAAAAGGCCATGATCCGCTCGATGCTCTCGCAATCGCTGCAGGCGGTGGTGTCCCAGGTGTTGTTGAAGAAGGTGGGCGGCGGGCGCGTGGCGGCCCATGAAATCATGCTCGGCACACCGGCGATCCGTAACCTGATCCGCGAGGACAAGGTGGCGCAGTTGTACTCGGCAATCCAGACGGGTGGGGCGTTGGGGATGAAAACGTTGGATATGAGCTTGAAGGGGTTGGTCGGTCAGGGGCTGATTAATCGCGAAGAGGCGCGGGGGCAGGCGCGGGTACCAGCAGATATATAGGATGTGGGAGCTGGCTTGCCTGCGATGCAGGCAACCCGGTGTGTCAGTCACACTGAGGTGATGCTATCGCAGGCAAGCCAGCTCCCACACAAGCCAGCATTCGCATTTGCATTCGCTGTCAGCGTTGCACAAGCTGCAGGTTGCTCTGCTCTTTAGGCAGCACGCGCTTGGCAATCACGTAGTTCTTGTTCCAGAACGGCTTTTTCAGGGTGTCGATGCTGACCGACTTGCCACGGCGCGGTGCGTGGATAAAACGGTCGTTGCCCAGGTAAATGGCTACATGGTTGACCTGGCGGCTCTTGAGCTTGAAGAACAACAGGTCGCCAGGCTTCAGGTCTTTGCGATCAACCTTTTGCCCGTGGCCGCTGGCCATGGCATTGGAGGTGCGTGGCAAATCCACTGCGGCCACATCATTGAAGGCGTATTTCACCAGGCCGCTGCAATCAAAGCCTTTACTTGGGCTGCTACCGCCCCAACGATAAGGAGTGCCGAGCACGTTGACCGCACGGCTCAAGACTTTGCTGCTTTGCTGGTTATTGCTCGCTACCAGGCCGGGAACTGCTTTAACGTTGGACTTGCCCGGTTGAGTCGGGCGCTTGACCGTGAGTTTTACCGATTTGGCGGAGCTGGTAGTGGCGTGGGCTTTAGGGGTGAAACCATTAACGTTCGGAAGTCGTTGCTCACGATTGGTGGCGTGGGCGGCCAGTGGCATTAATAGGCAAATGGTTAGCCATGTCTTTAAAAATGGTCGCATTAGGCAGGCTCTTGTTGGTTTGCGCGCAACTTTATAACAGCTTTTAGTGTCTTTCTCAGGCCGTTTGTCGACTGAACCTTGACGTCAAAATCAGGAAATCCGCGACGAACTGTCGCAATTGTCCTACACAAGTCAGGCGGCATAAGGCTTTGAGGGAAGCGACGATAGCATTTGCCGTACGTCGGGTGCCTGTAAAAAAGTCACAAAGAAACCAGAAATATTTATCTATCGAGGCAAAAGAGGTTATTCATGAACACCTATCGACAGGATGTTTCGCAACAGGACACCCATAGCAAGGTGATCGGTTACCTGCTCTGGATCTTCGGTTTTACCGGGGCGCACCGCTTCTATTACGGCAAGCCGGTGACCGGGACGATCTGGTTCTTTACCTTCGGGTTGCTGGGGATTGGCTGGCTGATCGACCTGTTTTTGATCCCGGCAATGGACCGCGAAGCCGACCTGCGCTTTACCGCCGGGCCCATTGAATACAACGTGGCCTGGATTCTTCTGACGTTTCTTGGGGTGTTTGGCTTGCACCGCATGTACCAGGGCAAATGGCTCACCGGCCTGTTGTACCTGGTGACGGGTGGCTTGTTCCTGGTGGGTGTGCTGTATGACTTCTGGACACTGAATACGCAGGTTTCGATTCGCAATGCCGAGCGGTTGGGCGGTCGGTAAGCATAGCTAGGTTCATGTGGGAGCTGGCTTGCCTGCGATGCGGGCACCTCGGTATGTCAGTGACACTGAGGTGATGCAATCGCAGGCAAGCCAGCTCCCACACAAGCCTGTTCCCACTCTTTAGCGGATCAGGCCTGGTAGCTGATCCGCCCATCCACCAGGGTGTAGCGCACGGTCGCCGGCAAACTATGGCCGATGAACGGGCAGTTCTCACCCCGAGACAGCCACTGCTCGCCCGCCACGGTGGAGCTGGCCGGATCAAACAGCACCAGGTCCGCCGCCGCACCCACCGCCAGCTTGCCCGCCGGTAGGCGTAGCGCCTCGGCCGGGCCTGAGCCCAGGCGTGCCAGCAGTGTTGGCAGGTCCAGCAACCCATCCTCCACCAGGGTCATTGCCAGTGGCAGCAGCAGCTCGACGCTGCTGATCCCAGGCTCTGTCGCGCCAAACGGTGCCAGCTTGGCATCCCGTTCGTGGGGCTGGTGGTGGCTGGAGATTGCCGACACCACCCCGGATTTCACCGCCGCACGCAAACCGTCACGGTCGGCGCGGGTGCGCAGTGGCGGTTGTACGTGGTACAGGCTGGAGAAGTCGATCAGCGCCTCATCGGTCAGGATCAACTGGTACAACGCCACATCGGCGGTCACCGGCAACCCACGGGCCTGGGCCTGGGCAATCAGGGCCACGCCGCGGGCGCTGGTCAGTTGGCTGAAGTGCGCGCGTACGCCGCTTTGTTCCACCAGCAGCAGGTCACGGGCCAGGGCTACGGTTTCTGCGGTTTCCGGGATGCCTGCTAGGCCGAGGAAACTGGCGGTGGGGCCTTCGTGGGCCAGGCCGCCTTCGGCCAGGTCGTGGTCCTGGGAGTGGAAGATCACCGTCAGGTCGAAGGTGGCCGCGTATTCCAGGGCACGGCACAGGGTGCGGGTGCTGCGAAAACTCTCCAGGCCATTGCCGAAGGCCACGCAACCGGCGTCGCGCAGGGCAATCAGTTCGGCCAGTTGCTCGCCATCCAGGCCTTTGCTCAGGGCGCCAATGGGGAACACTTTGCAATTGCCGGCCTCGCGGGCGCGGTCGAGGATCAGCTCGGCCACGGCCGAGGTGTCCAGCACCGGTTTGGTCTGCGGTGGGCAGCACAGGCTGGTGACACCGCCAGCCGCCGCGGCGCGGGTTTCGCTGGCGATGCTGCCTTTGCGGCTGTAGCCCGGCTCGCGCAGGGCGACGTTCAGGTCCACCAGGCCGGGCGCGGCCACCAGGCCTTTGGCGTCGATGCTTTGAACCGGGCTGAAACCGCTGGGGGCGCCGCCGATGGCAATGATCTTGCCGGCTTCCAGGTGCAGATCAGTGACTTGATCCAGGCCGCTGGCCGGATCGATGACTCGGGCGCCGAGAATGCTGAGCTTCACTGGGCGTTCTCCTGCTCGAATTGACGTTGGGCCGTTTGCCCGCTCATGGCCATGGACAGCACGGCCATGCGTACGGCGATACCGTAGGTGACCTGGTTGAGAATCACCGAATGCGGCCCGTCGGCCACCGCCGACTCAATCTCCACCCCCCGGTTGATCGGGCCGGGGTGCATGACAATCGCATCCGGCTTGGCGCCGGCCAGGCGCGCGGTGGTCAGGCCGAACAGGCGGTAGAACTCGCCTTCGCTGGGCAGCAGGCCACCGGCCATGCGCTCGCGTTGCAGGCGCAGCATGATCACCACGTCGACATCCTTCAGGCCCTCGGCCATGTCGGTGTAGACCTTCACCCCGTATTGCTCGATGCCTACCGGCAGCAGGGTTTTTGGCGCGATCACGCGGATATCCGGGCAGCCCAGGGTTTTTAGGGCCAGCATGTTCGAGCGCGCTACCCGCGAATGCAGGATATCGCCGACGATGGCCACCGAGAGGTTTTCAAAGCCGCCCTTGTGCCGGCGGATGGTAAGCATGTCGAGCATGCCCTGGGTCGGGTGGGCGTGGCGGCCATCGCCGCCGTTGATGATCGCCACCTGCGGGCACACGTGCTCGGCGATAAAGTGCGCCGCGCCCGAGTCGCCATGGCGCACCACGAACATATCGGCGGCCATGGCCTCCAGGTTGCGCAGGGTGTCGAGCAGGGTTTCGCCCTTGCTCGCCGATGAGGTGGAGACGTTCAGGGTGATCACGTCGGCTGACAGGCGCTGGGCCGCCAGCTCGAAGGTGGTGCGGGTGCGCGTCGAGTTCTCGAAGAACACGTTGCAAATGGTTTTGCCGCGCAGCAGCGGGACTTTTTTCACCGCCCGGCCGCCGACTTCAAGGAACGAGTCGGCCGTGTCGAGGATTTCGGTGAGCAATTCGCGGGGCAGGCCGTCGAGGGACAGGAAGTGTTGCAGCTGGCCCTGAGCGTTGAGCTGCAGCGGGCGCTTGGCATCTAGAGGCGTCATCGCGGGGACTCTTTACAAGGCGGTTTAAAGGGCGAGGTCTTGCAGTTCGAGTTCGAGCGGCGTGGGACCGGACAATTTTACCCGCTGTTGGGCTGAAAGCGACAGGGTGGCACCCACCACATCCGGGCTGATCGGCAGTTCGCCCGCCTCAAGGTCGAGCAAACAGACCAGGGTGATGCTGGCCGGGCGGCCGTAGTCGAACAGCTCGTTCATGGCGGCACGGATGGTGCGGCCGCTCATCAGCACGTCATCGATCAGCACCAGATGCTGGCCTTCGATCTCGAAGGGCAGGGCAGATGGGCGCACTTGCGGGTGCAGGCCGTTCTGGCTGAAGTCATCGCGGTAGAAGGACACGTCCAGGGTGCCCAGGGGCGAGTCACTGCCCAGCTCTTGCAGCAACGCCTGGGCGACCCACACGCCACCGGTGCGGATGCCGATGAAACGCGGCTCGCTGATGGCGCGCTGTTGCAGGTGGGTCGTGAGGCTCGTCGCCATCTGACGGATCAGTTCGGCGGGATTGGGCAGGCTCATGGTGGCTCCTTCAGGGGCTTGGGCAGCGTGGTGCCGACAAAGTCCGGGCTCAAACGTAAGAAGACGCGGCAAGCCGCGTCAGTCAGGATTCAAATAAAGCGGTGTTTTCATCCAGCCAGCCCTGCAGCAGCAAGGCGGCGGCAATGGCGTCGACCGGGTTGTCGCGGTAGCTGCCTTTTTGCCCGCCACGGTCGCGACGCTCACCCTTGGCCTCGAAGGTGGTCAGGCGTTCATCGTGGGTATAGAAGGGCAGGTTGTAGCGGCCATTGAGGCGGCGGGCGAACTTTTCGGCGCGCAGGCACATGTCGCTGGGGGTGCCGTCCATGTTCAGCGGCAGGCCGACCACTACCGCGTCGGGCTTCCATTCCTTGATCAGGGCTTCGACCTGATTCCAGTCCGGGATGCCGTTCTGCGCCTTCAAGGTACACAGCTCGCGGGCCTGGCCGGTGATGACCTGGCCCACGGCCACGCCGATCTGTTTGGTGCCGTAGTCAAACCCGAGGATCAGTCGCAAGGCCATCAGGCGTGCCCCGCCTGGCTGGTCAGCAGGTTGAGGTTGACCCCCAACTGCTTGGCCGCGGCGTTAAGACGCAGCTCGCTGGCGGTATTGAACAGAATGTCGGCATCGAACGGGCAAGTCAGCCACGCGTTGTTGGCCAGCTCTTCTTCCAGTTGCCCGGCGTCCCAGCCCGCGTAGCCCAGGGTAATCAGGCTCTGCTGCGGGCCGACGCCATCGGCGATGGCAAATAGCACGTCCTGGGAGGTGGACAGGGACACGCCCTCCAGGTCGACAGTGGCCTGGAACGTCGGGCCGCTGGGATGCAGTACGAAGCCCCGGTCAGTCTGCACCGGGCCGCCGAAATAGATCGGCACCGCCTGGCAACTGGCCGGTGGCTCGATCTCCGGGCGCAGTTGCTCAAGGATATCCGCCAGGTTCAGGTCCTGCGGGCGGTTGACCACCAGCCCCATGGCGCCATTGGCCGTGTGCTCGACGATATAGGTCAAGGTGTGCGCAAAGTTCGGGTCGGCCATATGGGGCATGGCGATCAGGAATTGGTGCTTGAGGTAAGTCGGGCTGACATTTTTCATGTCCGCTAGTGTGGCGTTGGAGGGGCGAACTGACAAGCTGGGGATGTGTAGGAATACGGTTAGCGGATATGTTCCCCATGTAGGAGCGAGGGCGCGGGTCAGTTGCTGGAAAGCCGGTCGCCCTTGGCAAAACGCCAGGTGCGGATGATTTCCAGGCGGTCGATATCGGCCAGGTCGCCAGTAAACGGGGCAAACGGGGCGGCCAGGCGCACGATGCGTTGCGCCGCCTGGTCCAGCAACGGCTGGCCGGACGACTCCAGCACCAACACTTCATACAGGGAGCCGTCGCGGTTGATCGACACCAGCAGGCGCAAATTGCCGTAGATCTGCTGGCGCCGGGCCTCGTCCGGGTAGTTCAGGTTGCCGATGCGCTCGACCTTCTTGCGCCATTCGTCCTTATACCAGGCGCCTTTGTCGCGCATGGTGGAGGCGGCGTTGAGCCGGTAGATGCGCGGACGCTTGGCGTACAGCTGTTGCTCGTTGGCCAGTTCGGCCTCCAGGCTGGAGATTTCGCTGGAAAGCTGCGAGCTGTCAAATGTGGGGGCGGGTTTGCTTGGCGCGGGCTCAGTCTTCACGGCTTCGCGCTGGGTCACGGCCTTCTGGGGTTTTGGCGCGACGGTGGCGACGGCGGCCTTGGGCGCGGCCTGCTTGACCTCGGGCCTGGCCACTGGGGGCGGGGTGACCTTATTGATCTTGTTGTCCTGGAAGGGCGCCACTTCGGTGGTCTTGGGCACTGCCTTTTTATCCAGGGTGCCGCTGCCCTGCTGATTGTCCTGCGCCAGAAAGTCGGCTTTTTCGGGCTTTTTCTCACTTTTGAAGGTGGCGAGGGTGATTTCCAGGGTTTTGCTGATTTGCTGGGGTTCGACGAAGGTGAAGCCCAGGCCGAGGATCAACGCCAAGTGAATCAGCGCTGCCAGGAACAGGGTAAACCCGAGCCGATCAGCCGGGCGTACGCTGCTGTGGCGGAATTCGGGGGGCAGGTCGGACGGAAGCGTCATAACAGGAAAACCAACATCGCGCGTTTCACAGGTGGCGCATGATAGCGCAATGTTGGTTTACATCCGGCTGTTCTATGTCACTTGGCTTGTAGCTTGTCGGCAATCGCCGCCATGAGCATTTCGCCGATATTGGTGCCGAACGCGTTGTCTATTTCGCGGATACAGGTGGGACTGGTCACGTTGATTTCGGTCAGGTGCTCGCCAATTACGTCAAGGCCTACAAACAGCAGGCCTTTTTCCCGCAGGGTCGGGCCAACCTGGGCGGCGATCCAGCGGTCCTTGTCGCTCAGCGGGCGGGCTTCGCCACGGCCACCGGCCGCGAGGTTGCCACGGGTCTCGCCGGCCGCCGGGATACGCGCCAGGCAGTAGTCCACCGGCTCGCCGTCGATCATCAGGATGCGCTTGTCGCCGTCCTTGATCGCCGGCAAGTAGGCCTGGCCCATGATCTGCTGGGTGCCCAGGGCGGTCAGGGTCTCCAGGATCACCGACAGGTTCGGGTCGCCCGCACGGTGACGGAAGATCGAGGTGCCGCCCATGCCGTCCAGCGGCTTGAGGATCACATCGCCGTGCTTGGCGGCAAATTCACGCAGCACGTCGGCGCGGCGGCTGACCACGGTGGGCGGCGTGCACTGTGGGAACAGCGTGGCGAACAGCTTTTCGTTGCAGTCGCGCAGGCTCTGCGGCTTGTTGACGATCAGCACGCCGGCGCGCTCGGCCTGCTCCAGCAGGTAGGTGGAGTAGACGAACTCCATGTCGAACGGCGGATCCTTGCGCATCAGGATCACGTCCAGGTCGCTCAAGGGGCTGTCGACCTCGTCTTGCAGCTCGAACCACTTCTCTGGGTTGGCGAATACCTGCAAGGGGCGCATCCGCGCCCGCGCCTCGCCGTCGCCCTGGTACAGGTCGCGCTGTTCCATATAGAACAAGGTCCAGCCACGGGCCTGGGCGGCCAGCAGCATGGCCAGGGAGCTGTCCTTTTTATAGGAGATGCTGGCGATAGGGTCCATGACAATGCCGACGCGAACGCTCATGGGGAATTCCTCTAGCAAATAAGGGCGCATAAAAGTGGCGTCAGAGTGGCGCTGTGGCTGTTGTGGGTCAAGGAAAAACCACCTTGCCGGTCGGCCGATAGATTGCCTCCCCAGTCTGTGCTAAAAAGGCTGCCATGGCGTGTCGGCCCTTGCACGGCAAGGGTTTTGGCGCTCGTCCCAGGCAGTGCCCGGCAGTACACACCGAAAACCGATTCGCTGTGGCGATGGTAGAGCAGATATGGAACAGCATTCCAACGCCTTGAAAGTGATGGTGATCGACGACTCGAAGACGATTCGCCGCACCGCTGAAACGCTGTTGAAGAACGTAGGGTGCGACGTCATCACGGCCATCGACGGTTTTGATGCCCTGGCCAGGATCGTTGACCATCACCCGCACATTATCTTTGTCGACATCATGATGCCGCGCCTGGATGGCTATCAGACCTGCGCCCTGGTCAAGAACAACCCGGCGTTCAAGGCCATCCCGGTGATCATGCTGTCGTCCAGGGACGGTCTGTTCGACAAGGCCAAGGGGCGCATTGTCGGCGTCGATCAATTTTTGACCAAGCCTTTCAGCAAGGAAGAACTGCTGAGTGCGATCAAGGCCTATGTGCCGGGTTTCGCCGCAGTAGAACAAGCACATTGACCCAGCCCCCGGGGCTTGCGTCGACCAATGTAGTGGGGAAAACCATGGCACGTGTTCTGATCGTCGACGATTCGCCGACTGAAATGTACAAACTGACCGGCATGCTGGAAAAGCACGGCCACCAGGTCCTCAAGGCCGAGAATGGCGCCGATGGCGTGGCCCTGGCCCGCCAGGAAAAGCCCGATGCCGTCCTGATGGATATCGTCATGCCCGGCCTCAATGGCTTCCAGGCCACGCGCCAGTTGTCCAAGGAGCCCGAAACCAACGGTATCCCGATCATCATCGTCACCACCAAGGACCAGGAAACCGACAAGATCTGGGGCGCACGCCAGGGCGCCAAGGCGTACCTGACCAAGCCGGTGGAAGAAGACAAGCTGATCGAAGTCCTGAACTCGGTGCTCAAGCCCTGACGGCACGTTCCCATGACCGAGTCGCAAACCGCCTTTGAGCTGCTGCTGGACATCGACCGCCGCTGCCGTCTGCTGGCCGCTGATTTGCCGTCCCAGGAAACCCGCTCGCACAGTTGGAGCGGCATCGGCTTTCGCCTGGGCGGGCATTGGTATGTGGCGCCCATGGGCGAAGTCGCCGAAGTGCTGCACGAGCCGCGCTGCACCCTGATGCCCGGGGTCAAGCCCTGGGTCAGGGGCGTGGCCAACCTGCGCGGGCGCTTGCTGCCGGTGATCAACCTGTGTGGGTTCTTCGGCTATGAGCTGTCGGCGGCGCGCAAGCAGCGCCGGGTGCTGGTGATCGAGCACGAAGACACCTTCGTCGGCTTGCTGGTGGATGAGGTGGTCGGCCTGCAGCACTTCGCCCAGGACCAGCTGCGCCCGGTATCGGCCAGCGTGCCCGCGGCCAGCGCCGCGTTTATCCAAGGCCAGTTCAGCGGCGACCCGCCGTGGCAGGTCTTCAGCCCCTTCGCCCTGGCTCAGGCCCCGGGCTTTCTGGATGTTGCCGCATGAGCACCGCCACGCCCGTCAAACCGCAGGAAGCCTCCCGTAGCCGTTCGCAGATCATCGTGCTGTTTATCGCGCTGATCATCTTCATCATGCTGCTGTTCGCCAACTTCGCGTACCTCAACACCCAGTCCACCTACGACAAGCAGTACATCGGCCACGCCGGCGAGCTGCGGGTGCTGTCCCAGCGCATTGCCAAGAACGCCACCGAGGCCGCCGCCGGCAAGGCCGCCGCGTTCAAGCTGCTGAGCGAGGCGCGCAATGATTTTGCCCAGCGCTGGAGCTACCTGAAAAAAGGCGACCCGGCCACCGGCCTGCCCGCCGCGCCCAGCGCGGTGCGTAGCGAAATGCGTGCGGTGCAGCATGACTGGGAAGCCTTGCTCAAGAACACCGACGTGATCCTGGCCAGCGAGCAGACGGTGCTGTCCCTGCATCAAGTGGCGGCGACCCTGGCCGAAACCGTGCCGCAATTGCAGCTGGAGTCGGAGAAAGTCGTCGAGATCCTGCTGCAACGCGGCGCACCCGCCAGCCAGGTGGCAGTGGCCCAGCGTCAGTCGTTGTTGGCCGAGCGTATCCTGGGGGCGGTCAATACCGTGCTGGCGGGGGATGACACGGCGGTCAAGGCTGCCGACGCCTTTGGCCGCGATGCCAACCGCTTTGGCCAGGTCCTGGCCGGCATGCTCCAGGGCAGCGCTGGCTTGACGATCAGCGAGGTGCAAGACCCGGACGCCCGCGCGCGCCTGGCGGAGATTGCCGAGCTGTTCGAGTTTGTCTCCGGCTCCGTGGATGAGATTCTCGAAACCTCACCGCAACTGTTCCAGGTGCGCGCCTCGGCGAGCCATATCTTCAGCCTGTCGCAAACCCTGCTCGATGAAGCCTCGCACCTGGCCACCGGTTTTGAAAACCTGGCCGGCGGGCGCACCCTCGACACCATCGGCGGCTATGTCCTGGGCTTGCTGGCGCTGGCGTCAATCATCCTGATCGGCCTGGTGATGGTGCGCGAGACCAATCGCCAGTTGCGCGAAACCGCCGAGAAAAACGAACGCAACCAGAACGCGATCATGCGCTTGCTCGACGAGATCGAAGACCTGGCCGACGGCGACCTCACCGTGACCGCCTCGGTGACCGAAGACTTTACCGGCACCATCGCCGACTCCATCAACTATTCGGTGGACCAGTTGCGCGACCTGGTGGCGACCATCAACCTGACTGCCGGTGAAGTGGCCGGCGCCGTACAGGAGACCCAGGCCACCGCCATGCACCTGGCTCAGGCCTCGGAGCACCAGGCCCAGCAGATCGCCGAAGCCTCGACGGCGATCAACCAGATGGCGCAGTCCATCGACCAGGTTTCGGCCAACGCCGCCGAGTCTTCGGCGGTGGCCGAGCGCTCGGTGGAAATCGCCAACAAGGGCAACGAGGTGGTGCACAACACCATCCACGGCATGGATAACATCCGCGAGCAGATCCAGGACACTGCCAAGCGCATCAAGCGCCTGGGGGAGTCGTCCCAGGAAATTGGCGATATTGTCAGCCTGATCGACGACATTGCCGAGCAGACCAACATCCTGGCCCTCAACGCGGCGATCCAGGCGAGCATGGCCGGTGATGCCGGGCGCGGGTTTGCGGTGGTGGCCGACGAAGTGCAGCGCCTGGCCGAACGCTCATCGGCCGCCACCCGGCAGATCGAGAACCTGGTGCGGGCGATCCAGACCGACACCAACGAAGCCGTGATCTCCATGGAGCAGACCACCACCGAAGTGGTGCGCGGCGCACGCCTGGCCCAGGACGCCGGGGTGGCCCTGGAAGAAATCGAAGGGGTGTCCAAGACCCTGGCCGCGCTGATCCAGAGCATCTCCAACGCCGCGCAGCAGCAAACCTCGTCGGCGGGGCAGATCTCCCTGACCATGAACGTGATCCAGCAGATCACCAGCCAGACCTCATCGGGCTCCACGGCCACCGCCGAGAGCATTGGCAACCTGGCCAAAATGGCCAGCCAGTTGCGCCGCTCGGTATCGGGCTTCACCTTGCCGGCCGTGCGCAAGACCAATGAATGACATGCCCCCCCAAAACCTGCACAAACCCCCTGTGGGAGCTGGCTTGCCTGCGATAGCGGTGGGGCAGTCGCAATGTATATCGACTGCCCCACCGCTATCGCAGGCAAGCCAGCTCCCACCTTTCCATTGCGGTGTTAACTCACTCGGGAGTCGTTATGGTTGACCGGCACGACTACGTCGCCCTCGAATGGGTCAAGGGCGAGATCGCCGAAACCCTGAAGCAGGCCCGTGCGGCGCTGGACGCCTTTGCCGACGACGCCCGCGAGCAAGCCCTGGCGCAGTGCCTGGAAGGCATTCACCAGGTCCATGGCGCCCTGCAAATGGTCGAATTCTACGGCGCGGCACTGCTCGCAGAAGAAATGGAGCACCTGGCCCAGGCCCTGCAGGCCGGGCAGGTCAGCCAGCGCGAAGAAGTCATCCGCCTGCTGCAACAGGCCCTCGGGCAACTGCCGTTGTACCTGGAGCGTGTGCACAGCGCGCGGCGCGACCTGCCCCTGGTGGTGTTGCCGCTGCTCAACGACCTGCGCAGCGTGCATGGCAAAAGCCTGCTCTCGGAAACCAGCCTGTTCAGCCCGCAACTGCTGGTGATCGCACCGCTGCCCGAGGACGCCCTGGCCCAACGAGCGCCGGCCGATTTTGCCGAGCAACTGCAGCAATGGCGGCAAATGCTGCAACAGGGCTTGGCCGGGCTACTGCGTGAAGACCACGGCCCGAGCAACCTCGAAGACATGGCGCGGGTCTTCGCGCAACTGGAAGCGCTGTGCCATGGCGCGCCGTTGCTGGCGTTGTGGCAAGTCACCTCGGCACTGGCCGAAGGCATGCTCACCGGCGTCATCGCCAATAGCCCGGCGTTGCGCAGCCTGCTCAAGAGCTGCGACAAGGTGCTCAAGCGCCTGCAAATCCAGGGCATCGAGGGGATCAATACCCCGGCGCCGGACCAGTTGCTCAAGAGCCTGCTGTTCTACATCGCCAAAGTCACCCGGCCGACGCCGCGCATGCAAAGCCTCAAGGAACGCTACGGCCTGGATGAAGCCTTGCCCGACAGCACCGTGGTCGATGCCGAGCGCGCGCGCCTGGCCGGGCCGGACCGCAACGCCATGGGCTCGGTGCTCGGTGCGTTGTGTGAGGAGTTGGTGCGGGTCAAGGAGCGCCTGGACCTGTTTGTGCGCAGCGACCGCCAGCACATCGGCGGCCTGGACAGCCTGCTGGCGCCGTTGCGGCAGATCGCCGATACCCTGGCAGTATTGGGGTTTGGCCAGCCGCGCAAAGTGATCATCGACCAGTTGGCGGTGGTCCAGGGCCTGGCCCAGGGGCAGCGCGAGCCCAATGATGCGGTGTTGATGGATGTGGCCGGGGCGTTGCTGTATGTCGAAGCGACCCTGGCCGGGATGGTCGGCACCGTCGAACCGCAAAACCGTGAAGACAGCCGCCTGCCCACCACCGACCTGACCCAGATCCACCAATTGGTGATCAAGGAGTCATGCCAATGCCTCAAGCAAGCGCGAGAGCTGGTGATTGACTGCCTTGAGGCGCAATGGGATACGCAGCGCCTGGAGTCCCTGCCGCAATTGCTGACCCAGGTGCGTGGCGCCCTGGCGATGATCCCGCTGCCGCGCGCGGCGAGCCTGGTGCGGGGCTTCAAGATTTACGTCGATGAACAGTGGATGGGCCATGACACCGCGCCGCCGGCGGCGCAGCTGGAGCATTGCGCCGATGTGCTCACCAGCCTGGAACACTACCTGGAGCGCATGCTGCAGGACCCGGATGCACCGGGCGAGCGGGTGTTGGATATCGCTTTTGAAGGGCTCGCGGCGCTAGGTTATGCGCCAGTGCCCGCGCAGCAAGCCTGGCGCCAGGAACCCTCGGCACCGCACGATGAATTGCCGGTCGATTCCCAGACCCTGGCGCAGGCCCTGGCCAGCCCGACCCCACGTCTCAACCCACCGGCCCTGCAACGCCCGGGCAGCCTGCTGCCGCCGCCGGCTGACGAAGAGCCGGTGGACGATGAACTGCGCGAAGTGTTCCTGGAAGAAACCGCCGAAGTGCTGGACGTATTGCAGCGCCGGGTGCCCCAAGGCGCCACCAGCCTGCAAGACAAGACCGCCCTGAGCGATATGCGCCGCGCCTTCCATACCCTCAAGGGCAGCGGGCGCATGGTGCGTGCCCTGGTGCTGGCGGAACTGGCGTGGGCCGTGGAAAACCTGCTCAACCGCGTGCTGGAGCGGGTGGTCGCGCCGGGCGCCGAGGTCCAGGCGGTGCTGGATGACGTGCTGGTGCTGCTGCCGGCCTTGATCGCCGAATTCGCCGCCGACACCCAGCGCCAGCGCGATGATGTCGACCACCTTGCCGCACGTGCCCATGCCCTGGCCAGTGGCGCGTCGTTACCGCCGGCCGCGGCCCAGGATGACAGCGCGCTTGACCCGCTGCTGCTGGAGATCTTCCGCAACGAAGCGCTGAGCCACCTGGACAGCCTCAATCGCTTTTTGCACCAGGCCACCAAACAGATACCGCTGCCGGTCAGCGATGAACTGCAACGTGCCCTGCATACCCTCAAGGGCAGTGCCTACATGGCGGGCGTCTTGCCCATCGCCGAACTGGCGCGGCCGCTGGACCACCTGACCCGCGAGTACAAGGCCCATCGCCTGGCCCTGGACCTGGAGGAAATCGACCTGCTGCTGGAGGGCGAAGCCCTGTTCCAGCGCGGCCTGCGCCAGTTGGACAATGACCCCCTGGCGCCCATCGACGGCGCGCCGTCCTTGATCGAGCGCACCCAGGCGCGTCTCGACAGCCAGCTCGAAGCCTTCCTCAATGCGCCGAGCACGGGTCTGCGGGTCAAGCGCGATCCACAGTTGATCAGCAACTTCCTGGCCCAGGGCATGGACATCCTGCTCGACGCCGAAAGCCTCTTGCGCCGCTGGCAGCAACACCCGGGCGAGCGCCAGGAACTCAGTGCGTTGCTGGATGAACTGACCACCCTGGGCGAGGGCGCGCACCTGGCCGACCTGCACCCGATGGATGAGCTGTGCGAAGCCTTGCTTGACCTGTATGGCGCGGTGGAAGAGAGCAGCCTGGCGGTCGGCGAGCGATTTTTCCAGGAGGCCGAACAGGCCCATGAAGCCCTGATCAACATGCTCGACCAACTGGCTGCCGGCCAGGAAGTCAGCCCGGCGCCGGCGCGCATGAGGGCCTTGCGCGAGTTGCTCGATGAAGGGCTCGACCCCAGCGCCACCGGCCTGATCAAGACCGATGGCAGCCGCGCCCTGAGCATTGCCGAACTGGGCACGGCCACCACGCAGTTGCAACAGGACTGGGCGGTGGACGATGAGATTGTCGAGATCTTCCTTGAGGAAGCAGTGGATATCCTCGACAGCGCCGGGCAGGCCCTCAAGCGCTGGTTGCTGGAGCCCGACAGTGTGGCGCCACTGTCGTCCCTGCAACGCGACCTGCACACCCTGCGCGGGGGCGCGCGCATGGCCGAAATCGGCCCGGTGGGCGATCTGGCCCAGGAACTGGAAAGCCTTTACGAGGGCCTGGTGGACCGGCGCTACAGCTACTCCGGTGAAATAGCGCAAGTGTTGATGGACAGCCACGAACACCTGGCCTTGCAGTTGGAGCAGTTGCAAGAGCAGCAACCGTTGAGCGACTCCAGCACCCTGATCAGCCGCTTGCGCGAAGTGCGCCAGAACGCCGTGCCCCTGGCGGCGCCTGCGCCGCCCGAGGTGCAGGGGGCCGGCAGTGATCCCGAGCTGCTGGATATCTTCCTTGAAGAAGCCGCCGACATCCTCGACAGCTCTGGCGCCGCGCTGTTGCGCTGGCAGGCCGAGCCCCAGGGCCGCCAGGAAGTCGAGACCCTGCTGCGCGACCTGCACACCCTCAAGGGCGGCGCGCGCATGGTCGAGATCGGCCCGATCGGCGACCTGGCCCATGAGCTGGAGTTTCTCTACGAAGGCTTGTCGGCGGGCTTGTTGGCGCCCACCAGCGAACTGTTTGCGCTGCTACAGGGCTGTCACGACCGCCTGGCGCAGATGGTCGAGGCGGTGGCGGCGGGGTTGCCGGTCGGTTCGGTGGAGCGCCTGATCGAGCGCATCAAAAGCCTGGTCCAGCCTAGCGAAGAGCAGGCCGCACCGGTCGCCATGGCCACCGGCAAACCCGAAGCCCCGGCCGCCAGCGAGCCGGGCGCGGACATGGTGAAGATCTCTGCCGAGCTGCTGGATGACCTGGTCAACCTTGCCGGCGAAACCTCGATTTTCCGTGGGCGCATCGAGCAGCAGGTCAACGATGCCCGCGCCGCCCTCAGCGAGGTGGAAACCACCATCGAGCGCATGCGCGACCAACTGCGGCGCCTCGATACCGAAACCCAGGGGCGCATCCTCAGCCGCCAGCACGCCGAGACCGAGCGCCTGGGCTACGAAGAATTCGACCCGCTGGAAATGGATCGCCATTCCCAGTTGCAACAGCTGTCCCGCGCGTTGTCCGAGTCGGCCTCGGACCTGTTGGACCTCAAGGAAACCCTCGACCAGCGCAACCAGGACGCGCAAAACCTGTTGCAGCAACAGGCGCGAATCAACACCGAGCTGCAAGAAGGCCTGATGCGCACGCGCATGGTGCCCTTCGAGCGCATGCTGCCGCGCCTCAAGCGTATCGTGCGGCAAGTAGCCGGTGAGCTGGGCAAGGATGTGGAATTCGTGGTCGGCAATGCCGAGGGCGAGATGGACCGCAACGTGCTGGAGCGCATGGCCGCGCCCCTGGAACATATGCTGCGCAACGCCGTCGACCACGGCCTGGAATCGCGGGATGCACGGCTGTTGGCGGGCAAGCCGGAGAAAGGTCGGATCACCCTGGACCTGAGCCACGAAGGCGGCGACATCATCTTCGACATGCGCGACGACGGCGCCGGCGTGCCATTGGATGCGGTGCGGCGTAAGGCGATCAAGCGTGGCCTGTTGGACCCGGCTACGGAGATCAGCGACCGCGACGTGTTGCAGTTCATCTTGCAGCCGGGTTTTTCCACCGCCGAAAAAATCACCCAGATCTCCGGGCGCGGCGTGGGCATGGACGTGGTGCATGAAGAAGTGCGCCAGTTGGGCGGCAGCATGGTGATCGACTCCATGCCGGGGCTGGGCGTGCACTTTCGCATTCGCCTGCCGTTTACCGTGTCGGTCAACCGGGCATTGATGGTGCAGTGTTTTGATGACCAATACGCGATTCCGCTGAACACCATCCAGGGTCTGGTGCGCGTATTGCCCAACGAGCTGGAAGGGCATTACCAACTGGATCCGCCGGTGTATGAATACGCCGGTCAGCGCTACGAGTTGTATTACCTGGGCGAGCTGCTGCACACCGTGGCCCGGCCCAAGCTGCTGGGGCAAAACCAGCCGCTGCCGGTGCTGCTGATGCAGTGCAACGACCGGCATATTGCGGTGCAGGTGGACGACATGGCCGGCACCCGGGAAATCGTGGTCAAGGGCTTGGGCCCGCAGTTTGCGGCGGTGCAGGGGCTGTCGGGGGCGACCATCCTCGGCGATGGCCGCGTGGTGTTGATCATCGACCTGCTGGCGCATATCCGCGCCCTGGCCCCGGCCTTGCCGGCCCAAGCGGCGGACACGGCATTGGCGGTCAACGAACCGCAGAAAAAACAGCGGTTGCTGGTGCTGGTGGTGGACGACTCGGTGACCGTGCGCAAAGTCACCAGCCGCCTGCTGGAACGCAACGGCATGAACGTGCTGACCGCCAAGGACGGCATCGACGCCATCACCTTGCTGGAAGAACACACCCCCGACCTGATGTTGCTGGATATCGAAATGCCGCGCATGGATGGCTTTGAAGTGGCGATCCAGGTGCGCAACGACCCACGGCTTGCGCGCCTGCCGATCATCATGATCACTTCGCGCACCGGCCAGAAACACCGCGACCGGGCCATGGCGATTGGCGTCAACGACTACCTTGGCAAGCCCTATCAAGAGTCGGTGTTGCTCGAAAGCATCGCCTACTGGAGCCCGAAACATGCTTGACCACCGCACCAGCCAACTCACCGGCTTGCTGCTGCCCTTGGCCGATCGTCACCTGCTGCTGCCCAACGTGGCGGTGGCCGAACTGATCGACTTCCAGCGCGGCGAACCGGCCAGCGACGCCCCGCCGTGGTACCTGCGGCCCGTGACCTGGCGCGACCAGCAACTGCCCCTGATCAGCTTTGAAGCCGCCTGCGGTGGCACCAGCGTTGTCAGCGAACGTGCACGGATCGTCGTGCTCAACGCCCTGGGCGGGCGGCCGACGTTGAAATTTATCGCGCTGGTGATCCAGGGCATTCCCCGCTCGTACAAGCTCGACAGCCAGTTGAGCTATGTGGACGTCCCCCTGTCGCCGCTGGAACTGGCGGCGGTACAGGTCGGCGAGCATGTGGCGAAAGTGCCGGACCTGATGGGGCTGGAAGCGCTACTGGTCGAGGCTGGGTTGGCCTGAACACCCGTACTCAGCACCTCTGAAAACCCAATGTGGGAGCTGGCTTGTGTGGGAGCTGGCTTGCCTGCGATAGCATCCCCTCGGTTTAACTGACACACCGAAGCGTCTGTATCGCAGGCAAGCTCCCATATTGGATTGCGCTTGGCGCCAAACCTTACTTAATCTGCGCAAAACGCTCAATGACCGGTTGTTCACGGTGCTCTGCTTGCCAAAGATCGTAGGTACTTTGCATCGACAACCATAACCGCGCTTTGCTGATGCCTGCCCGCTCCAACCTCACGGCAAGGTCTGGGCTGACTGGCGCGTGACCATGCAGGATCCTGGAGAATGTTTCCCTGGCAAAGCCGAGCCGCCGGGCCATTTCGGTAATGGTGATGCCCAAGCTGGGCATCACATCCTCAAGCAGGATTTCGCCGGGATGTGGCGGGTTGTGCATACCCATGTACGTGCCCCTGTTCAATGGTAGTCAAGGTAATCAACCAGTTCGACGTGATCATCAAGCATACGAAAAATGATGCGCCAGTTACCGCTAATGCTGACGGAGCAGTAGTCGAGCAGATCGCCTTTGAGTCGATGAAAACGCCATCCTGGGAGATTCAATTCGCCCGGGTGTCCTGCGCTATCCAGAATCAGCAGCACACGACGCAAGCGTTTCGCATGACCCGCGTTGATGCCTTTGGTTGATCCTGTTTCATAAAAGCTCTGGAGCCCCTTGTGTTTCCAACTGACGATCATGGATGGATTGTGATGTGAGACATCACGCTCTGCAATGGCCTTGTATCGGGTTTTAGGGTCAGATTCATAATGTTCTGCTGGTGAGATGATTCAAATTCCAAAGGCTAGAGAGGTGCCATCCGAGCAACAACCCTAAAAATCTGTAGGAATGATCGTGCGGTATGATGCCTTCAGATTTTTCCCGCACGTTTTCGCGCCTCCCATGAACTTGTCGCTCGCCGCCTTCGCCCCTAGGCTTGGTCGGTCATCGCAAAAAACGGTGACACGGACGTGCAAGTCCGGTTACATATCGGCGCACCAACGCCCATAGCCATTCAACGGGCGTTTTTTATGCTTGCTGTGTTTGTTATGGCGGCTGTGCGTGGGAGACCTTCGGGTCTGCCGGGGTCCGATATGCCCGGTCTTGCACACCTGCGCACAGCTGCCACCCGATTTGCGTGCAAGCAAGCGGTGTCAGTCTCCTTCACATATCGGAGATGTTCACCATGATCAAACCCACCCCCAACCCACCTACCTCATCCAGTATCTTCACCGTCAACCCGCACCAGAACACCGAAACCCTGCTGGTCAACGCCAGCGAAACCCTCGCCTCCCTCAACGCCCTGACCTGCGGCCTGGCCTTTGAGCTGAACGGCGCCCAGCGCGGCGTACTCCTGGCCATCCAACAAATGACCGAACTGGGCCAACTGCTGGTCGAGCGCGCGCTGGAGCAGATATCGCCTGCGGTCGCTGCGTAAAACTTGATCAGTCCCAGAAAGGGACCGTTCGTTCCCTTTTTGGGACTGATGCCTGCTCGGGTAAAGCCCCACGTAAACCCGCCGATAACCCGACGAGTCTTTCGGTGGAAGCAACAACCCAATGTGGCTATTTGACGTGTTTGCCTGGCTGTACAACCTCACCCCGTTTACCGGCGTTTTATTGTTGTGGTTCCTAGTGTTGGTGCTCACTGCCAGCGCGACGATGAAGTACCCGACACGACGTGGCAAGCTCGCAGGCTTCGGGATTTCGGTGGTGGGCGCGGTGTTTATTCTGGGGTACCTGGAAACCCTCGTGCTCAGCGACACAGGCAAAGAAATCAAGGATGTTGTGAAAAACCTGGTGGTCATGAGCCTGGGCGGTTTGGGTTCGGGCCTGCTTGCGGTGGCCATATCGGAAGGGCCGAGCAAGGCCGAAATTGAACAGACCCGCGCAAGCATCCGGAACTGGGGCCTGACGGTCTTTGAAGACGTGTTCGTGTTTATCCTGGTGTGTTCACTGGTGTTGGTTGCTATCTGCCTGCCCTTGTGGCTCCTGGATTGGCCCGTGGTGTCGGGGCAGGAAGTCACTGGCCTGTTGCTGGCTTTCCTAGGCGCAGCGTCGGGCTGTGCGATCGTCTCCTATCTGCGTCGGTTGATGAAGTGGGAACAGCTGGGCGTGGCTGTGTTGTTTGGGCTGATGCTGTTTCTGCTGCCCGTGTATGTGCAGGCGATTTGGGGGCTGGTGAGCTGGAGTCTGGCGGCGGTGCTGGGGTTCCATGGCGTGGCGGGCATTGCCATGGGCTGGACCGTGTGGCGCCAGCGCATGGAATGGCGGCGCTCCTGACCGTTACTCCAACCGTAACAGTCCACCACCGAGCTTGATTGATACCCCCCCGATTCACTCCTATGGTGAGCCCCACGACAGCGAACCCGTGGAGCGACCATGACAACAACCATAACCCCCGACTCGCGCTGGACGCGGCGCCGCGACGAGAAGCAGCGGCGGCTTGGGCTGGTCCAGGCGTTTGCCGACGGGGCCGTGCTGCCCAGCGACCGGATCGTCGAGGCCCTGCAAGCCCTGATCCTGCCCGGCGACCGTGTGGTGCTGGAAGGCAATAACCAGAAGCAGGCCGACTTTCTCTCGCGCTCCCTGGCCAAGGCCGACCCGGCCGTGCTCCACGACTTGCACATGATCATGCCCAGCGTCGGGCGCGCCGAGCACCTGGACCTGTTTGAAAAGGGCATCGCGCGCAAGCTCGATTTCTCGTTTGCCGGCACCCAATCCCTGCGCATCAGCCAGTTGCTCGAAGACGGCCTGCTGGAAGTCGGCGCGATCCACACCTACATCGAACTCTATGCACGGCTGGTGGTGGACCTGATCCCCAACGTGGTGCTGTCCGCCGGCTTTATGGCCGACCGCGCCGGCAATATCTACACCGGCCCCAGCACCGAAGACACCCCGGCGCTGATCGAGCCGGCGGCCTTCAGCGATGGCATCGTCATCGTGCAGGTCAACCAATTGGTGGACGACGTCAGCGACTTGCCCCGGGTGGATATCCCGGCCAGTTGGGTGGATTTCGTGGTGGTGGCCGATAAGCCTTTCTATATCGAGCCGCTGTTCACCCGCGACCCCCGGCATATCAAGCCGGTGCATGTGTTGATGGCGATGATGGCGATCCGTGGCATCTACGAAAAACACAACGTGCAGTCGCTGAACCATGGCATTGGCTTCAACACCGCCGCGATTGAACTGATCCTGCCGACCTACGGTGAGTCCCTGGGCCTTAAAGGCAAGATCTGCCGCAACTGGACCCTCAACCCGCACCCCACGCTGATCCCCGCCATCGAAAGCGGCTGGGTTGAAAGCGTGCATTGTTTCGGCACCGAACTGGGCATGGAAAACTACATCGCCGCGCGCCCGGATGTGTTCTTCACCGGCCGCGACGGCTCGTTGCGCTCCAACCGGATGTTCTGCCAACTGGCGGGGCAATACGCGGTGGACCTGTTTATCGGCGCCACGTTGCAGGTGGATGGCGACGGTCATTCGTCCACCGTGACCCGTGGCCGGCTCGCCGGGTTTGGCGGCGCGCCGAACATGGGCCACGACCCACGCGGGCGCCGCCACGGCACCCCGGCCTGGCTCGATATGCGCCACGACGATGCCCCCGAAGCCCTGCTGGAGCGCGGTAAAAAACTCGTCGTGCAAATGGTCGAGACCTTCCAGGAGGGCGGCAAACCGACCTTCGTCGAGACCCTGGATGCGGTGGAAGTGGCGCGCAAAAGCGGCATGCCCCTGGCGCCGATCATGATCTACGGCGACGACGTGACCCACTTGCTCACCGAAGAAGGCATTGCCTATCTATACAAGGCACGCTCCCTGGAAGAGCGCCAGGCGATGATCGCCGCAGTGGCCGGGGTGACCGCCATCGGCCTGCGCCACAACCCCAAGGACACCGCGCGCATGCGCCGCGAAGGCCTGATCGCCTGGCCCGAAGACCTCGGGATCCGCCGCACCGACGCCACCCGCGAACTGCTGGCGGCCAAAAGCGTGGCCGACCTGGTGGACTGGTCCGGTGGCCTGTACAACCCGCCTGCCAAGTTCAGGAGCTGGTAAATGCACGCACTCAAACTGCACACACTGACCCTGGCCGAGCAACTGGCGGACCTGGCGGTCGATGCACTGATCGACGAAGCGGACCTGTCGCCCAAGCCGGCGCTGGTGGATCGGCGCGGCAATGGCGCCCATCAGGATTTGCACCTGGGCCTGATGCACGCCTCGGCGCTGTCCTTGTGGCCGGCCTTCAAGGAAATGGCCGAAGCGGCGATTGCCCTGGGCGAGATCGACCTGCCGCTGCGCGAAGCCCTGGGCCGGATTGGCCGCGAAGGCGAGCAGGCGATGCTCGCCACTACCCAGGGCGTGAATACCCACCGTGGCGCGATCTGGGCCCTCGGCTTGCTAGTGGCCGCCGCCGCGCTGGCGCCTGCTTCGCGCACGGCCAATGCGCTGACTTTAAGGGCTGCGCGCCTGGCCCTGCTCAATGACCGTTTTGCCCCGCAACCGTTGAGCCATGGCGCGCAGGTCGCGCAACGCTATGGCGTACGTGGCGCCCGCGAAGAGGCGCAACTGGGCTTCCCCGCGGTGTTGCAACGGGGCCTGCCGCAACTGCGCGCAAGCCGTTTGCAACAACACGGCGAGCAGAACGCGCGCCTCGATGCGCTGCTGGCGATCATGACCCAACTGGCCGACACCTGCGTGCTCTACCGCGCCGGCACCGATGGCTTGCAGGCCATGCAACGGGGCGCCCAGGCCGTGCTGGATGCGGGCGGCAGCGCGAGCCTGGCGGGGCGGCGTCGCCTCAATGAATTGGACCAGCAACTGCTGGCGCTGAATGCCTCCCCCGGTGGCGCCGCCGACCTGTTGGCTGCCTGCCTGTTTATCGACCGCATCGAGTCTTGCGACGGAGCGTTTTGATGGAAACCCTATCCTTTGAATTCCCCGCCGGTCAGCCACCCAAAGGCCGCGCACTGGTGGGCTGCGTCGGTTCCGGCGACCTTGAAGTGCTGCTGGAACCGGGCACGGCGGGCACCTTGAGCATCCAGGTGCACACCTCGGTCAATGGCGCCGAGCAACGCTGGCAGCATCTGTTCCAGCGGCTCTTCCAGGAGCAGACGCCACCGGCGCTGAACATCCAGATCCACGATTTTGGCGCCACCCCCGGCGTGGTGCGTTTGCGCCTGGAGCAAGGTTTCGAGGAGCTTGGCCATGACTGATTTACTCAACCGGCACAGCTTCGTCGAACTCGGCGCCCGCCAGCGGGCCAAGGCCTTGCTCGATGCCGGCAGCTACCGCGAACTGATCGACCCGTTCCAGCGTGTGATGTCGCCGTGGTTGAGCCGCCAGGGCGTGGTGCCGCAGGCCGACGATGGGGTGGTGATTGCCAAGGGCACGCTCGACGGCCTGGCGCTGGTGATCGCCGCCATCGAAGGCAATTTCCAGGGCGGCAGCCTGGGTGAAGTGGGCGGGGCAAAAATCGCCGGCGCCCTGGAACTGGCCGCCGAAGACAACCGCAACGGCATCCCGACGCGTGCGGTGCTGCTGCTGGAAACCGGCGGCGTGCGCTTGCAGGAAGCCAACCTCGGGCTGGCGGCGATTGCCGATATCCACGCGGCGATTGTCGACCTACGCCAGTACCAACCGGTGATCGGCGTGGTGGCCGGTAGCGTTGGCTGCTTTGGCGGCATGTCGATTGCCGCAGGCCTGTGCAGCTACCTGTTGGTGACCCGCGAAGCGCGCCTGGGCCTGAACGGCCCGCAAGTGATCGAGCAGGAAGCCGGCCTGGAAGAATACGACTCCCGCGACCGACCCTTTATCTGGAGCCTGACCGGCGGCGAGCAGCGCTTCAACACGGGTTTGGCCGACCGCTATGTGGCGGACGATGTGGCGCAGATCCGCCAGCAGATCAGTGAACTGTTGCAGCAAGGTTTGCCGGCCTCGCAACGCAGTCGCCAGGCCGACTATTACCTGGCGCGCCTGGCTGCGCTGGATGCCGAGCCGCAGATCGAGCCGGCCACGGTTCGTGACCTGTATCAGGGAGAACGCCCATGAGAGGCTTGCAGTGGTTCAACGCATTAAGCGCCGGCACAGCGCCTGTGGCGGGTTTGCCGGCATCGTTGAAAGTCGCCGATGGCCTGCTCGGCGAGCAGGCCGTGCGCTTTATCGCGGTGGTGCCGGATGCCGCCAACCGCTTCCCCCGCGCTCGCCAGGGCGAAGTCGGCCTGCTGGAAGGCTGGGGCCTGGCCAAGGCGGTGGATGAAGCCATCGCCTGCGGCGATCAGCGCCCGATCATTGCCATCGTCGACGTGCCGAGCCAGGCCTATGGGCGCCGCGAAGAAGCTCTGGGCATTCATCAGGCCCTGGCGGCGGCAGCGGACAGTTATGCCCGTGCGCGCCTGGCCGGGCACCCGGTGATCGGGTTGCTGGTGGGCAAGGCCATGTCCGGGGCGTTTCTCGCCCATGGCTACCAGGCCAATCGCCTGATTGCCCTGCGCGACCCTGGGGTGATGGTGCACGCCATGGGCAAGGCCTCGGCGGCGCGAGTCACTCTGCGCAGCGTCGAAGAACTGGAAGCCCTGGCTGCCAGCGTGCCGCCCATGGCCTATGACATCGACAGCTATGCCAGCCTCGGCTTGCTCTGGGAAACCCTGACGGTCAGCCAGATTGAACAACCAACCGCCGCCGACCTGGCGCAGGTCAGGGATTGCCTGGTGCAGGCGATCGAGGAGGTGCAGAACAGCGGCGTGCGGGATTTGCGCGGGCGCCTGGGCGCCGCCAACCGTGCCGCGTCCAGCCATGTACGCCAGCTGCTGCGGGAACAATGGTGAACGCCCACGACTTGCTCTGGGGCATGACCCTGGCGCACCTGCCGGCTGACGCACCGGCTTGGGTACGGGCGGTGATCGCTGCGGCACACCCGGTGGTGGTGCGCCGGGCGCTGGCCGAGCCGGGCTATGTGGCGGTGGGTGTGCGCGGGCGTTTGCGTGAGCAGCGTTTTGCGGCCGTGATGCCCCAGGCGGCAGTGCAAAGGCGGGTGACGCCGGAGGCGCTGCGCGGGGTGATTTCGCCCCGGGATTTACCGGCATTGTGCGCCCTCGATCAATTGCGCCCGGTGCTGGCGCGCAAGGTTTGGGGGGTTACCGGCAGCGCGGGTTTCGAGTTGGCCACGGGCATTGAGGCACTGCATGCCCAGAGCGACCTGGATTTGCTGCTGCGCACTCCCGAGCGTCTTGAGCGTGGCGAGGCCGAGGCTCTGCTGGCGATTCTGGACACCGCGCCGTGTGCCGTGGACCTGCAATTGCAAACCCCTTACGGCGCCGTCGCCTTGCGTGAATGGGCCGGCCCAGCGCGGCGGGTGCTGCTGAAAACCGCCAGCGGTGCGCAACTGGTCAGCGACCCTTGGCAGGCCGTGGCATGAGCAGCCTCCTGGTGTTTCCGGGGCAGGGCGCCCAACGCCCGGGCATGCTCCAGCAACTGCCCGCCAGCGTCCTCGATGAGGCCAGTGACGTGTTGGGCGAAGATGTACGCCAGCTCGATTCGGCGCAGGCCCTGGCCAGCACCCGCGCTGTGCAACTGTGCCTGCTGATCGCCGGCGTGGCCCATGCCCGTCAGTTGCAACACACGCCGGACTACGTGGCGGGCCTGTCCATCGGCGCGTATCCGGCGGCGGTGATTGCCGGCGCCCTGGCGTTTGCCGATGCGCTGCGGCTGGTCAGCCTGCGCGGCGAGCTGATGCAGCGCGCTTATCCACAGGGTTACGGCATGACCGCGCTTATCGGCGTGGAGTTATCCACCGTCGAAAATGTGCTGGCCGAAGTCCATGGCCCCGGTTCACCGGTGTACCTGGCCAATATCAATGCCGACAACCAGTGCGTGATTGCCGGCAGCGACGCAGCCATGCAACGGGTCGCGGATCGCGTCAAAGGCCAGGGCGTGGCCAAGCGCCTGGCCGTCAGCGTGCCGTCCCATTGCGCGTTGCTGGATACGCCTGCGCAAACACTGGCCGAGGCGTTCGCCAAGGTCACGCTCAAGGCGCCGGCCATCACCTACCTGAGCAGCACCCGGGCGCGGCCAATTCGTGATCCCGCGCAGTTGCGCGACGACCTGGCGTTCAACATGTGTCGCCTCGTCGATTGGCGCGGCACCGTGCAAAGCGCTTATGAGCGCGGCGTGCGCCTGCATATCGAACTGCCCCCGGGTGCGGTCCTCACCGGCCTTGCGCGGCGGGTATTTGAGCAAGGCACGGTGATCGCCTTCGAGGGCGCGCGCCTGGACACCTTGCAGGCCTTGCTGGAACAGGAGGGCCGCCACCATCGATAAAGCATGACCTTGGCTGTCGAAGCACAAAAACAACAATTTCGATCAAGCATCAAGAGGACTACCAGCATGATTATTTACGGTGTGGCGTTTCTGGCCCTGTGTACCCTGGCAGGCCTGTTTGTCGGCGAGCTGCTGGGCCAATGGATGGGCATCCCGGCCAACGTCGGCGGGGTGGGGATCGCGATGTTGCTGCTGATCGGCCTGGGCAGCTACCTGGGCAAGCGTGGCCTGTTTACCGGCAAGTCGGAGCAGGGTGTGAGCTTCTGGGCGGCGGTGTATATCCCGATTGTGGTGGCCATGGCCGCCCAGCAAAACGTGTATGGCGCCATCAGTGGCGGCCCCATGGCGATCCTTGCCGGCACCTGCGCGGTGCTGGTGGCATTTGCCCTGGTGCCGGTGCTGGTACGCATCGGCAAGCGTGAGCCGGATGCGGTCGTCACTCCCAAGTCGGCAGGGTGAGCGCCATGTATGAATCCTTGATGAAAGTCATCACCGGCTACGGCCTGATCAGTGGTTTTGCGGTGATCGGCCTGACCATGTGGGTGTCCTACTGGATCAGCGACACCTTCACCAAAGGCCGCCTGCATGGTTCGGCCATCGCAATCCTGCTGGGGCTGCTCCTGTCCTATGTGGGCGGTGCGTTTACCGGCGGGGCCAAGGGCGTGGTGGATATCCCGCTGCTGTCGGGCATCGGCCTGCTGGGCGGGGCGATGCTGCGCGACTTTGCCATCGTCGCCACCGCGTTCGGGGTGAGTGTCGATGAGCTCAAGCGCGCCGGGTATGTGGGGGTGCTGGCATTGTTTGTCGGCGTTGGCTCGTCATTTATCGCCGGCGTTGGGGTGGCCATGGCGTTTGGTTATACCGATGCAGTGAGCCTGACCACCATCGGCGCCGGGGCTGTGACCTACATCGTCGGGCCAGTGACCGGCGCGGCGATTGGCGCCAGTTCCGAGGTGATGGCGCTGTCCATTGCCGCAGGGTTGATCAAGGCCATTTTGGTGATGGTCATGACCCCGTTCGTCGCGCCGCTGATCGGCCTGAACAGCCCGCGCAGTGCGGTGATCTTTGGCGGGTTGATGGGCACGTCCAGTGGTGTGGCGGGCGGGTTGGCGGCGACTGACCCGAAGCTGGTGCCTTATGGTTGCCTGACAGCGGCGTTTTATACGGCGCTGGGGTGTTTGTTGGGGCCTTCGTTGTTGTTTTTGCTGATGCGGGGGTTGGTGGGCTAGGGCGTAGATCGTTATTGAAAGATAGGGCCTGCGATGGCGGTTTCAAACCTGCCGATTGGCATACATCCGACACTCCGCCAACAACGCCAGCAAATTCGGATCGCGCTCCTTGGCTTTCAAGAACACCACGCCTATGTGCTGCTGCAACCGGTAGCGTGGCTGCAACGGGATCAGCTTGACCCGGTTCTCATACACCGCCGCAATCCTCCCCGGCAGCAGCGCATAGCCAACGCCCGAGCTGACCATGCTCAGCAGGGTAAAGATGTCGTTGACCTGCATCGCCACCTTCGGCTCGAAACCCGCCTGTTTGAACACCCGTGCGCCGTCCTGGTGGGTGGCGAAGCCTTGGGTCAGGGTGATGAAGGTGGCGTCGCGCACCTGGGCCAGGTCGATTTCCTGTTCGCGGTCCAGGGGCGAATCGGCGGGGGTGGCGAGGAAGATATCGTCGGAAAACAGCTGGATCTGCGCGCAGTCCGGCTCGACGGCCTGGTCGTCGAGGGAGATCAGGATCGCATCCACTTCCATGTTCTTGAGCTTGTACATCAGGTCGACGTTGGAGCCCAGGATCAGGTCGATATTGAGCTCGCTACGCCTGATTTTCAGGCCCATGATCAGTTGCGGCACGGTCTTGACCGTCAGTGAATACAGGGCGCCGAGCTTGAAGCGCTCGGCGGAGAACCCGGCGGCTTCGCGGGTCAGGCGCACGCTGTCGACCACGTCTTGCACCAGCTTTTGCGCGCGTTCTTCGAGCACGTAGGCGCTTTCCAGCGGGGTGAGGTTGCGCCCTTCGTGCTTGAACAGCGGGCAGCGCAGGGCGTTTTCCAGGGAGTGGATGGCGCGGTGCACGCTGACATTGCTGGTGTGCAATTCGGCGGCGGCGCGGGCCAGGTTGCCGGTGCGCATGAAGGCCAGGAAGATTTCCAGTTTCTTGAGGGTGAATTCTTCGTCGATCAGCATGGCGGTGGCTCTTATTGGAATGCGCTCGATTGTGCCCTTAAAGCACCGCAACCGTCATAACGGTCTTGCACTCTCGCCTGTCAGGCATGAGCCTTACGGGGACGTGCAGCCGTTTTGGAGGTGGATGAGGTATGTATCACGGCGAACGATTCAACGCCTGGAGCCATTTGCTCGGCGCCGTGGCGGCCTTTATCGGCGCGGTGTGGATGCTGGTGGTGGCGAGCCTGGACGGCAGCCCGTGGAAGATCGTCAGCGTGGCGATCTATGGTTTTACCCTGCTGGTGCTGTACAGCGCCTCGACGGTGTATCACAGCGTGCGCGGGCGCAAGAAAGCGATCATGCAGAAGGTCGACCACTTTTCGATCTACCTGCTGATCGCCGGCAGCTATACGCCGTTTTGCCTGGTGACCCTGAACGGGGCGTGGGGCTGGACGCTGTTCGGGATTGTCTGGGGGCTGGCGGTGATCGGCATCCTGCAGGAGATCAAGCCGCGCTCGGAGGCGCGGATTTTGTCGATTGTGATTTATGCGGTGATGGGCTGGATTGTGTTGGTGGCGGTCAAGCCGTTGATCGCGGCGCTGGGTACGCATGGGTTTATCTGGCTGGCGTCGGGCGGGGTGTTGTACACGGTGGGGATTATCTTTTTTGCCCTGGAACACCGGTTAAGGCATTCCCATGGG
Organism: Pseudomonas sp. ICMP 8385; assembly: GCF_002699915.1. NCBI lineage: Bacteria > Pseudomonadati > Pseudomonadota > Gammaproteobacteria > Pseudomonadales > Pseudomonadaceae > Pseudomonas > Pseudomonas sp. ICMP 8385. The sequence continues at coordinate 175,420 of NZ_LKBY01000091.1, forward strand.
ATCTGGCACTTGTTTGTAATTGGCGGCAGCCTGCTGCATTTTGTGGCGATCATGCGCTACGTGCTCTGAAGCTGTAGGCGCTGGCTTGTGTGGGAGCTCCCACATGGATTTTTTGGTGTTTTACAGGCGGTCCAACTGCTCCTGGGCACGGCTGCCAAAGATCTCCAGCAGGCTCGCCAACATATGCGGCGGTGGCTCGTCGGCACGGGTCAGGGCATATAAGGTGATGGGCAGCGGCGGGGCCAGGGGGCGGATGCAGGTGCTGTCGGTGGACGCGCCCAGCGCCGTGAAGGGGTCGATCACCGCCAGGCCGGCGCCGGATTCCACCATGGCGCGGGCCAGGGAATAGGTCTGTACCGAGATCCGCACCCTGGGCGGCGGCTCGACCGCTTCGAGGTAGCTGTCGAGCCGCGCCGAGAGTGGGTCGGCACTGGACAAGCCAATCAACGGCGCGCCCGCCAGGGCCATCAACGGCAAGGGTTTGCCCAGCTCCGCCGCCGGCCAGAAACCCCGTGGCGCCAGGGCCACCAGCACGCCGTGGGCCAATGCCTGGGCCTTGAGCCCGGGATGGTCCGGGGACTTGAGGGTCAGCGCCACATCCATCTCGCGCATCAGCAGGTTTTGCACCAGTTCGCGGCTGTGGGCGCTGGATAGTTCGCAGGCGATGTCCGGGTAGCGCTGGGTCCATTCGCCAATCGCCGGTGGCAACAACGACAAGGCCAGGGCCGGCGTGGCGCCGATGCGCAGGCTTTGGCCGGGTGCGCGCCGCAGGTTCTGGGCCAGGCGCCGCACGCCTTGCAGGCTTTCGCTGACCTTATCGACTTCACGTTCCAGAGCCAGGGCCTCCGGGGTTGGCTGCAGCTTGCCGCGTATGCGCAGGAACAGCGGGAAACCCAACTGCAGCTCGGCATGTTGCAGCACCTTGGTCACCGCCGGTTGTGAGACGTGCAGCAACTGCGCGGCGGCGCTGACCGAGCCGGTCTGGCGGATGGCCTGGAAGATTTCGATATGACGCAAGCGCATGACAAGTCCATAACCTTTGTTTATAGGTGGCCCATCTTTATTCATTGTCCGGCGCCTGTCACCTGGCCCTAATCTTGGTGCTCATTACAACGCTCGGGAATCGACATGGCTCAGCAGGTTTGCATCATTGGCGGTGGGGTCATCGGTCTGGCGAGCGCCTATGCCCTGGTGCGCGCTGGCATGGACGTGACGGTGGTCGAAGCCCGCGACAGCCTGGGCAGCGAGACCAGTTTTGCCAATGGCGGCCAGTTGTCCTATCGCTACGTTGCGCCGCTGGCGGACAAAGGCGTGCCGTTGCAAGCCATTGGCTGGCTGTTGCGCGGCGACTCGCCGTTAAAGCTGCGCCCGCGCCTGGACCCGGCGCAATGGCGCTGGATGGCCGCGTTCCTCGGTGCCTGCCGGGCCTCGGTCAACAAGCGCAATGCCGGCCACTTGTTGCGCCTGGCCACCTTGAGCCAGGGCACCTTGCAGCAGTGGCGCGAAGAAGACGGGCTGGACGGCTTCGACTGGAAACGCAATGGCAAGCTGGTGACGTTTCGCAGCCACCACAGCTTTGAACACGCTCGCAATAAGGTGCTCGATCGCCTGCAACAGCAGGTGCTGTCGGCGGCCGATTGCACGCGCCTGGAACCGACCCTGGGGGCCACGGATTTTGTCGGGGGCATCTACACACCCAATGAAGAAGTGGCGGATTGTCATGGCTTCTGTCAGCAATTGGCGGCACGCCTGGAAGCGTCGGGCCGTTGCCGGTTTGTGCTGGGGCGCAAAGTCACGGGCATCCGCCAGGCCAACGGCACGGTGCAGGGGATTGAGTTGGGCGGCGAGGTGATGCCGGTGCAGCATCTGGTGCTGGCGGCCGGAGTCCGCAGCCCCGAGCTGGCCTTGCCGGGCATCGTGCTGCCGCTGTACCCGCTCAAGGGCTACAGCCTGAGCGTACCGATTGGCGCGCAGCACGCCGCGCCAAAAATCAGCATCACCGACTATGACCGCAAGATCGTCTACGCACGGATCGGCGAGCAATTGCGGGTGGCGGCGATGGTCGACATCGTCGGCTTTGATACCGGCCTTGAGCCCAAGCGCCTGGCCCTGATCAAGCGCCAGGCCAGTGAGACCTTCCCCCTGGCCGGCGACTACAGCCAGGCCATCGAATGGGCCGGCATGCGCCCGGCCACCCCCAGTGGCGTGCCGTTGATTGGCGCCAGTGTGTACCGCAACCTGTGGCTCAACCTTGGCCACGGCGCCCTGGGCTTTACCCTGGCCTGTGGCAGCGGCCAGCTGTTGGCGGAGTTGATCGGCCAGCACACCACTTCCATTGATATGCAGGGCCTCGCGCCCCGCGCCGCTTAGGACACTGCAATGACCATCACCCGGATCAACAGCAATAATCGCCTGTCGGGCGCCGTGGCCTTCCAGGAGCTGGTCTTCCTGTCTGGCCAGGTGCCGGGCGACGGCCAGGACGTGACCACCCAGACCCAAGAGGTGCTGGCCAAAATTGATGCGCTGCTGGCCGAAGCCGGCAGCGACAAGGATCATCTGCTCAACGCGACCATTTACCTGAAGAATATCCAGGAGGGCTTTGCGCCGATGAATGATGTCTGGTCCGCCTGGCTCACGCCCGGCCAGGCACCGACCCGCACCACCCTGCAGGCGGAACTGGCACGCCCCGGTGTGCTGGTGGAAATCAGCGTTATCGCTGTACGCCGCCCATAACAAGAAAACCAACGGAGAATAACAATGCAAAAAATCACGTTGATCGGCACGGCCCTCGGGCTGTTACTGGCGGCCCAGGCCCAGGCCAATGAAGCGCCGCTGACAGGCACCCTGGCCAAGATCGCGAATGCTAAGAGCATCACCTTGGGCTATCGCGATGCGTCGGTGCCGTTTTCCTATGTCGGTGACCACACTGGCAAGCCCATGGGCTATTCGGTGGACCTGGCGAGCAAGATAGTCGAGCGCATCCAGCAGAAGACCGGCGTGCCCCAGCTCAACGTGAAGTACAACCTGGTCACCTCGCAGACGCGCATCCCGTTGGTGATCAACGGCACCGTGGACCTGGAGTGCGGCTCCACCGGGGTGACGGCCGAGCGGCAGAAGCAGGTGGCGTTTTCCTATGGCTTTATCTATGTGAAGGGCCAGTTGCTTACCGCCAACGACAGCGGCATCCAGCGCTTCGCCGACCTGCGCGGCAAGAACGTGGTGACCACCGCCGGCACCACCAACGAACGGTTCCTCAAGAGCTACAACCACGAGCACAAGCTGGATATGTCGGTGATCAGCGCCAAGGATCACGGCGAGGCGTTCCAGATGCTGCAATCGGGCCGGGCCGTGGCGTTCTATATGGACGACGCATTGCTCTACGGCGAGCGCGCCAAGGCCCAAGACCCGCACAAGTGGGTGGTGGTGGGCGAGGAGCAGTCGCGGGAAATCTACAGCTGCATGGTGCGCAAGGACGACCCGCAGTTTCTGGCGGTGGTCAACGAGACCCTGGGCGAGCTGTACAGCTCGGGGGAAATCAACGGGATCTACCAGCGCTGGTTTGAACAGCCGATCCCGCCGAAGGGCTTGAACCTGGAATTCCCCATGACCAGCGAGCTGAAGGCGATTATTGCCAAGCCGGTCAGCGATCCGGTGGAATAAACCACCAATCCCAATGTGGGAGCTTGCTCCCACATTTTTGATTGGGTTTGCAAGGTGGGGTTAGAAGTCGCCCCACAGCTGTTGTGCAACCGCCAGCGCCACCACCGGCGCGGTCTCGGTGCGCAACACCCGCGGCCCCAGCCGTGCGGCGTGGAAGCCAGCGCCTTGCGCGGTCTGGACTTCGCCATCGGTCAAGCCTCCCTCCGGGCCGATCAAAAACGCCAGGCTCGACGGTTTGGCATGGCTCACCAGTGGCTCGGCCACCGGGTGCAGCACCAGCTTCAAATCCGCCTCGGCCTGTTGCAACCAATCGGCCAGTAACAACGGTGGGTGAATCACCGGCACCGTGGAGCGCCCGCATTGCTCGCAGGCGCTGATTGTGACCTGGCGCCAGTGCAGCAGGCGTTTGTCGGCACGTTCGTCCTTGAGGCGTACTTCGCAACGCTCGCTGAAGATCGGCGTGATGGCGTTGACCCCAAGCTCGGTGGCTTTCTGGATGGCCCAATCCATACGCTCGCCCCGGGACAGGCCCTGGCCCAGATGAATGTGCAGCGGTGATTCGACCTGGCCGGCGAAGGCTTCGGTGAGTTGCACCGTCACACGTTTTTTCCCGACTTCCAGCAGGCTGCCGCGAAATTCCTGGCCAGAACCGTCGAACAGTTGCACGGCATCGCCTTCATTCATGCGCAGCACGCGGCTGATGTAATGCGCCTGGGCTTCGGGCAGTTCGTGGTCGCCAAGGCTCAGCGGGGTATCGGTGAAAAAACGCGACAGTCTCATTTCTGTTCTCGGGAAAATGCAAAACCTGTGGGAGCCGGGCTTGCCCGCGATGCGGCAGGCCAGGCGCCAGATTAATAGGCTGGGTTCAATCAGCCGGGGTCGCGAAAGCCTGGGTGGAAGTCCTTGGGCACGGCCACGCTGACTGTGCTGTTAGTGGCGATATCAATGCCTTCAGTGGCCACTTCGGCCAAAAAGTCGATCTGCTCCGGGGTGATCACATACGGCGGCAGGAAATACACCACGCTGCCCAAGGGCCGCAACAACGCGCCGCGCTCCAGGGCGTGCTCGAACACTTTCAGGCCGCGCCGTTCCTGCCACGGGTAGGCGGCCTTGGTGGCCTTGTCCTGGACCATCTCGATGGCCAGCACCATGCCAGTCTGGCGCACTTCCGACACATGGGGATGGTCCACCAGGTGTGCGGTGGCGGTGGCCATGCGCTGGGCCAGGGCCTTGTTGTGTTCGATGACGTTGTCTTCTTCAAAGATATCCAGGGTCGCCAGGGCCGCCGCACACGCCAGCGGGTTGCCGGTGTAGCTGTGGGAATGCAGGAAGGCGCGCAGGGTTGGGTAGTCGTCGTAGAAGGCGCTGTACACATCCTCGGTGGTGACCACGGCGGCCAGGGGCAGGTAGCCGCCGGTCAGGGCCTTGGACAGGCACAGGAAGTCCGGGCGGATACCCGCCTGTTCACAGGCGAACATGCTGCCGGTGCGGCCGAAGCCCACGGCGATTTCGTCGTGGATCAGGTGCACGCCATACCGGTCGCAGGCTTCGCGCAGCAGCTTGAGGTACACCGGGTGGTACATGCGCATGCCACCGGCGCCCTGGATCAGCGGCTCGACGATCACGGCGGCGACGCTGGCGTGGTTATCCGCCAGGGTTTGTTCCATGGCCTGGAACATGTTGCGCGAATGTTCTTCCCAACTCATGCCATCGGGGCGCAGGTAGCAGTCCGGGCTTGGCACCTTGAGGGTGTCCAGCAGCAAGGCCTTGTAGGTCTCGGTGAACAGCGGCACATCGCCAACCGACATCGCGGCGATGGTTTCGCCGTGGTAGCTGTTGGTCAGGGTGACAAAGCGCTTTTTGTTCGGCTGGCCGCGGTTGAGCCAATAGTGAAAGCTCATTTTCAGCGCGACTTCGATGCATGACGAGCCATTGTCGGCGTAGAAGCAGCGGGTCAGGCCTTCGGGGGTGAGCTTGACCAGGCGCTCGGACAGCTCGATCACCGGCTGGTGGCTGAAGCCGGCGAGGATCACGTGCTCCAGTTGGTCCACCTGATCCTTGATACGCTGGTTGATACGCTGGTTGGCGTGGCCGAACACGTTGACCCACCAGGAGCTGACAGCATCGAGGTAGCGCTTGCCTTCAAAGTCTTCCAGCCACACGCCTTCACCGCGCTTGATTGGCACCAGCGGCAGCTGCTGGTGGTCTTTCATCTGGGTGCAGGGATGCCACAGCACCGCCAGGTCGCGTTGCATCCACTGGTTATTCAAGCCCATCTTTTCGTCTCCTCGAAGCGCTGCCGTGACCCGCGCAGGCAAAACAATCGCGCAAGCCTATGCAATGGCGGGCGGTGTCACAACCCAATTGAGCGTTTGTAGGATAATTCGCGATAAATGCAGGACGGTCTGTCACGTATCTTAGGAATAGTCGTTAATCCATCGTTAACTTAATCTGTGTACTCTTTAAGATCGTTTTTTTCGATGTTTCATAGCGAAATTTTCCGCTTTATATCGATAAGTAAAACGCTAGTCTTGAGCACGGCTCTTACGGGATTTGGTTAATGCAACTACGAAACTCATCGACCCGCTACGGCTGGGTCAGCATTGTGATTCATTGGGGCGTGGCACTGGTGGTGTTCGGTCTGTTTGCGCTGGGCTTGTGGATGGTCGGTCTCGACTATTACAGCGCCTGGCGTAAAGACGCGCCGGATTTGCACAAAAGCATTGGCCTTACGTTGTTTGCGGTCATGTTGGTGCGCATTGTCTGGCGCCTGCTCAGCCCGCCGCCGCCAGCGCTGGCCAGCTATAGTCGTCTGACCCGTATCGGTGCCGCATTCGGCCACGGGTTCCTGTATCTGGGGCTGTTTGCGGTGATGATTGCCGGCTATCTGATTTCCACCGCAGATGGTGTCGGGATCCCGGTGTTTGGTTTGTTTGAAATTCCTGCCGTGGTTTCCGGTCTACCGGACCAGGCAGATGTAGCCGGGCTGGTGCATTTGTACCTGGCCTGGGTGCTGGTGGTCTTTGCCGGCCTGCATGGCGTGGCTGCCTTGAAACACCACTTCATTGATCGTGATGCAACCCTGGTCCGTATGCTGGGGCGCAAAGCCTGATGTTCAACCTCGACTCACAAGGAATAGAAAGCATGTTGAAAAAAACTCTCGCCGCTCTGGCAATTGGTTCTGCCCTGCTGTCTGCTGGTTCGGCGATGGCGGCTGACTACGTGATCGACAAAGAAGGCCAGCACGCCTTCGTCGATTTCAAGATCAGCCACTTGGGCTACAGCTTCATCACCGGTACTTTCAAGGACCTGGACGGCAAGTTCAGCTTTGACGCTGCCAAGCCTGAAGATGCCAAGATCGAAGTGAATGTGCGCACCGCCAGTATCTTCAGCAACCATGCCGAGCGCGACAAGCACGTTAACAGCAAGGACTTTCTGGAGTCGGGCAAATTCCCGGATGCCAAGTTTGTCTCCACCAGCGTCAAGCCAACCGGCAAGAATGCCGATGGCAAGCTGACTGCCGATGTCACTGGCGACCTGACTTTCCACGGGGTCACCAAGCCAATCGTGGTCAAGGCTACGTTCCTGGGTGAAGGCAAGGATCCATGGGGTGGCTACCGTGCCGGCTTTGAAGGCACCACCAGCATCAGCCGCAAAGAGTTCAACAAGGATGGTATGGATGTAGGTCCACAGTCCGACAAGGTTGAGCTGTACATCACCTTTGAAGGTGTAAAAGCGAAGTAATGCTTTGTCTGTAGGAGCGAGCAAGCTTGCTCCTACAGTAGTTTGAAGGCATAAAAAAACGCCCCGTATCGCAAGATACGGGGCGTTTTTTATGCCAGCAACTTAGCGGTTGCGGGTCAGCAACGCTGGTTTTTCACCACGAGGGCGGCCTGGCAGTTGATCCAACTGCTCAGGTGTCGGGAAGCGATCGCTTTTCGACTCCTTGTGGATGATCTTCGGCGTGGTGCCGCTGCGCGGGTTCTGCACGGCTGGCTCGGAGGAGCGTGGCTGCTCATCACGGGCGGGGCGGCGGTTGCGCGACTCTTCGCGACGGGCCTGGCCGTCACGTGGTGCGCCGTTACGCGGACCATTGCGCTTGGCCGGTGGGGTGCCGGTGGTGGCGCCGTTGCTGCTGCGCGGAGCGTTCTGGCGACCCTGTGGCTGGCCGCCGGTGCGCGGAGCACCTGCACCCGGTGCCGGGGCACCCGGGCGACGACCACGACCCTGGGCCGGTTTGGCCTGGGGCACGTAGTCTACGCGGTTACCGAAGTTATCCACGTCATCGTCGAGGAACTCATCCGGTGCGCGGTCGGCTGCGGCGCGTGGCGGCTGGCTCGGCTGGCGCTGTTCACGGGCCGGGGTGCCTTCGCGGGGCTTCTGCTCACGGGCTGGGCGTTCGCCACGGCCGTTGGTGGGCGCCTTGTCCTTGCCGCCCTTGTCCTTGCCTTTGTCGCGACGACCACCGCCACCGCCGCCGCCGTTCGGGCCATCGCCCTTGGGACCGCGTGGGTTGCGTGGGTTACGCACGTCCGGGCGCTCGCGCACTTCCGGTTTCTCGGCTTCCACGGTGCTGGCATCGAAGCCCATCAGGTCGCCGTCGGCAATTTTCTGCTTGGTCATGCGCTCGATGCTTTTCAGCAGTTTTTCTTCATCCGGGGCGACCAGGGAAATGGCCTCGCCCGAACGACCGGCCCGGCCCGTACGGCCGATACGGTGCACGTAGTCTTCATCGACGTTTGGCAGCTCGAAGTTGACCACGTGCGGCAGTTGGTCGATATCCAGGCCACGGGCGGCGATATCGGTGGCGACCAGGATCCGTACGGAGCCGGCCTTGAAGTCGGCCAGGGCCTTGGTCCGCGCGTTCTGGCTCTTGTTGCCGTGGATGGCGACGGCGGTCAGGCCGTGCTTGTCCAGGTACTCGGCCAGGCGGTTGGCGCCGTGCTTGGTGCGGGTGAACACCAGGACCTGTTCCCAGGCACCGGCGGTGATCAGGTGGGCCAGCAGCGAACGCTTGTGGCTGGCAGGCAGGCGGAACACCCGTTGCTCGATACGCTCGACCGTGGTGTTGGGCGGCGTGACTTCGATGCGCTCGGGGTTGTGCAGCAGCTTGCCGGCCAGGGCGGTGATGTCGTTGGAGAACGTTGCCGAGAACAGCAGGTTCTGGCGTTTGGCCGGCAGGCGCGCGAGGACTTTCTTCACGTCATGCACAAAGCCCATGTCGAGCATGCGGTCGGCTTCGTCCAGCACGAGGATTTCCACGTGGGACAGATCGACGCTGCCTTGGCCGCACAGGTCGAGCAAGCGACCTGGGCAGGCGACCAGCACGTCAACCCCGCGGGACATGGCCTGAACCTGAGGGTTCATGCCGACGCCGCCGAAGATGCAGGCGCTGACGAACTTCAGGTCGCGGGCATAGAGCTTGAAGCTGTCATGCACTTGGGCGGCGAGTTCGCGGGTGGGGGTCAGGACCAGTACGCGGGGTTGGCGCGGGCCGTGACGTTGGGATTTGTCCGGGTGACCGTTGGGGAACAACCGCTCCAGAATCGGGAGGGCGAAGCCGCCGGTTTTACCAGTACCTGTCTGAGCCGCGACCATCAGGTCGCGACCTTGCAACACGGCGGGAATAGCCCGCTGTTGCACCGGAGTAGGCTCGGTATAGCCCGCTGCCTCGATGGCGCGGACTAAAGCCTCGGAGAGACCGAGGGAAGCAAAGGACATGAGTAATCCTGTTTGTAGTTAGGGCTTGGCCCAAAGGGATAATCTTGCCGGGCGCGAATCGCGTTTAGAGGAACGCAACCCCGTCCGGTCCTGCTGGGGCTGGCACGCACTCCAACAGCTCGCGCGGGCTGCAAAGCTGCGCAGTAGCGGGGTTGGATGCCTGTTAGACGACCACAGCGGCCGGGCGTAAGCCTGGCGGAAAGGCCGGAGTATAACAGAGCAATCACTGCGCGCTGCTTTCCTGCTGCTCAACGGTGTCGTCCAGCCGCGGCGAGGGCGCTATTTTCGCATGGATACCGGCATATTTCGCACTCAGGGCTGCGTAGGCCGGCTCTTGCTTGAAGCGCTTGAGTTCGGCAGCAAAACGCTGCACCAGCAGGTCCATGCCCGCGCCACGGCGCACGGCGAGGAATTGCTTCTGGCTGCTGATCACTGGTGACGCCTGTGTGACCTGGTGTTCCAGGCCCAACGCCTTGAGCACATGTTGGCCAACCCGGCGGTCGGTGATCACCAGGTCAATCCGACCACGGGCCAGCTTGCCGAAGTTGGCCTCATGGCTGGGCGCCGGTTCCCGGGTAAACAGGGTGGATTCGCTGAACCCGGCGCTATACAGGTAGCCAGGGGAGGTGCCGATGGTCAGCCCCTTGAGGTCATTCAGGGTCTGGAATGGATGCGGGCGTTCGTTGGCGTAGAACATCACAAACTCAACCTTGGACAGCGGTTCGCTGGGGTAAAGCAGCGCAGCGTCGCGTTCGTGGCTGTGGAAAATATCCAGCGCGCCATCGGCCAGGCCCTGGTCGAGCATGGCCAGGCAACGTTTCCAGGGCAGGAACTGCCATTGCACCTCGATCCCCAGGCGCTGGAACACGATGACGGTGGTCTCGTAGTCGAGCCCGCGCATCTGGCCGTTTTCTTCGTAGACGTAAGGTGCCCAGGGCTCGGTGACAATGCGTAGTTTCTCGCCGTGGGCGGCCAGGCTCAGGCAAGTGAAAAGGACAGCGGTCAACAACTGGAGAATGACGGGCATACCCTGAGGTTACGACTGTCTCAGGGTAAAGAGAAGCTCTGGATCGGGGATCTTCAGGCCGCAAACCTGAACTTTTATTGTGCCGCCGAGCCGGGAAGGAGTCCGGGTCGGCGGTACGGGAGGGCAGCCTCAGCGTGGCAGCTTGAGGTTGTTCCAGATCGCCAGGCTCGGGTCGGCCTGGTTCAGGGTGTAGAAGTGCAGCCCCGGTGCGCCACCTTGCAGCAAGGTCTCGCACATGTCACTGATGACCTGCTCGCCAAAGGCCTGGATGCTCTTGACGTCATCGCCATAGGCTTCCAGCTGCTTGCGTACCCAGCGTGGGATTTCTGCACCGCAGGCGTCAGAGAAGCGCGCCAGCTTGCTGTAGTTGGTGATCGGCATGATGCCCGGCACGATCGGGATATTCACACCCATGGCCTGCACGCGCTCGACAAAGTAGAAGTAGCTGTCGGCGTTGAAGAAGTACTGGGTGATCGCACTGTTGGCGCCGGCATTGGCCTTGCGCACGAAGTTGTTGAGATCGTCCTCAAAGTTGCGTGCCTGCGGGTGCATTTCCGGGTAGGCGGCCACTTCGATATGGAAGTGATCACCGGTTTCCTCACGAATGAAGCTCACCAGGTCATTGGCGTAGCGCAATTCGCCGCTGGCCATGCCCATGCCGGACGGCAGGTCGCCACGCAGGGCAACGATACGCTTGATGCCGGCGGCCTTGTATTGGCTCAGCAGGCCACGCAGGTCGGCCTTGCTGTCGCCCACGCACGACAGGTGCGGCGCGGCGGGCACCTTGGCTTCGCTTTCCAGTTGCAGCACGGTGTTGATCGTGCGATCACGGGTCGAGCCGCCTGCGCCGTAGGTGCAGGAGAAAAAATCGGGGTTGTAGCTGGCCAACTGCTTGGCAGTCGCCATTAGTTTTTCATGCCCAGCATCGGTCTTGGTCGGGAAGAACTCGAAGCTGTAGCGACGGTCTTGGGACATGGTAATACCCTTGGAAACTCAAAAACCTGGAAGGCATACACAATCGATGCGGGTGCCGGGCTTTCTGTGGGAGCTGGCTTGCCTGCGATAGCATCAGCGCGGTATTGCTGGAATACCGTGGTACCTGCATCGCGGGCAAGCCCGGCTCCCACAGAGGAGCCGGCGCCGGCAGGGCCGATCAGTAGCGGTAGGCGTGCGGCTTGAACGGACCTTCAACCGTCACGCCGATGTAGTTGGCCTGGGTCTTGGTCAGTTGCGTCACCACGCCGCCGAAGCCGCGGACCATTTCCAGGGCCACTTCTTCGTCGAGTTTCTTCGGCAGTACTTCCACGGTCAGGCGCTCGGCTTTCTGGGCAGGCGACAGGTCGGCGTATTTTTGGCCGAACAGGAAGATCTGCGCCAGTACCTGGTTGGCGAACGAGCCATCCATGATGCGGCTTGGGTGGCCGGTGGCGTTGCCCAGGTTAACCAGGCGGCCTTCGGCCAGCAGGATCAGGTAGTCGTCGTTCTGCGGATCAAAGCTGCCAGCACCGGTACGGTGAACCTTGTGCACCTGAGGTTTGACTTCTTCCCATGCCCAGTGCTTGCGCATGAAAGCGGTGTCGATTTCGTTGTCGAAGTGACCGATGTTGCACACCACGGCGCGCTTTTTCAGGGCCTTGAGCATGTTGGCATCGCAGACATTGACGTTACCGGTGGTGGTCACGATCAGGTCGATCTTGCCCAGCAGGGCCTTGTCGATGCTGGCTTCGGTGCCGTCGTTCTGGCCGTCGATGAACGGCGAGACCACTTCAAAACCGTCCATGCACGCTTGCATGGCGCAGATCGGGTCGACTTCGGAAACCTTGACGATCATGCCTTCCTGGCGCAGGGACTGGGACGAACCCTTGCCCACGTCACCGTAACCGATCACCAGGGCTTGCTTGCCCGACAGCAGGTGGTCGGTGCCGCGCTTGATCGCATCGTTGAGGCTGTGACGGCAGCCGTACTTGTTGTCGTTCTTGCTCTTGGTCACCGAGTCGTTGACGTTGATGGCCGGGATTTTCAGCTCGCCCTTGGCCAGCATGTCCAGCAGGCGGTGCACGCCGGTGGTGGTTTCTTCGGTCACGCCGTGGACACGGTCGAGGATGGCCGGGTACTTCTTGTGCAGCAGCTCGGTCAGGTCGCCGCCGTCGTCGAGGATCATGTTGGCATCCCAAGGCGCGCCATCTTTCAGGATGGTTTGCTCCAGGCACCACTCGTACTCTTCTTCGGTCTCGCCTTTCCAGGCGAACACCGGGATACCGGCAGCGGCGATGGCGGCAGCGGCCTGGTCCTGGGTCGAGAAGATGTTGCAGGACGACCAGCGCACTTCGGCACCCAGGGCAACCAGGGTCTCGATCAGCACGGCAGTCTGGATGGTCATGTGGATACAGCCGAGGATCTTCGCGCCCTTGAGCGGCTGCTCGGCGGCGTACTTGCGGCGCAGACCCATCAGGGCAGGCATTTCGGATTCGGCGATAAAGGTTTCGCGACGGCCCCAGGCAGCGAGGGACATATCGGCGACTTTGTAGTCGGTAAAACCTGCAGGCGTGATTACAGCGCTCATGAAGAGCCTCCATTCGTAGTGTGCGAATGGGCGCCGTTGTGCGTTTAGTATCCAGCCAGGACAACCCGGCGGGGCAACGCCCCATCCGAGCCTGACAGGCCAGGGCCTGCTGCAGCGCCCCTCGGACAGGTGGCGGGAGAACGGTATCGATCACCGATGACCGTTTGAAGCGGTGGCGATTATAGCTGCCTGCGCCTGACTTCCCAAGCCTTTCTGTCGGGCTCATGAAGATCGCTCATGGCGCTGATAGGTAATGGCTCGTAGAGCTTGGGCCGGCGCTCTGCCATGATGTCGGCCATCATTCGGCAAGACGCTTTGGAGTGAACATGAACTTCCACACCCGCAAATGGGTAAAACCCGAAGACCTCAACCCCAACGGCACCCTGTTCGGTGGCAGCCTGCTGCGCTGGATCGACGAAGAGGCCGCGATCTACGCCATCGTTCAACTGGGCAACCAGCGGGTGGTGACCAAGTACATCTCCGAGATCAACTTTGTCAGCGCTTCGCGCCAGGGCGACATCATCGAACTGGGCATCACCGCCACCGAGTTTGGCCGCACCTCCATCACCCTGACCTGTGAAGTGCGCAACAAGATCACGCGCAAGAGCATCCTGACTGTGGAAAAAATGGTCTTCGTCAACCTCGGCGAAGACGGCCTGCCGGCCCCCCATGGTCGTACCGAGATCAAGTACGTCAAAGACCAGTTCAAGGACGACAGCGAGTAACCTTCCTTGTCAGTAAGTGGCCATTGAACGCTGGTGATGGCTGGTAGGTCGTACCTGAACATCGTCACCCAACGTTCAGGTACGCCCATGGCCACGCAAGAAGACGGCAAGACTCCCAACCTGTCGCAGGCAGAGCAGCAGGATGTGGACAAGAACCAGCCACCCCGGGCGGCGGTGTTGCATGAAATCATCCGCACCCAGGGCGACCAGGAGCTGGAGCGCAGCGTCGCGGCGCTATGGTGGTCGGCGCTGGCCGCCGGCCTGACCATGGGCCTGTCATTGATGGCCATGGGGTTGCTCAATTCCCGTCTGCCCGACGGCGAAGCCTTCAAGGTGATCGCCAGCTTTGGCTACTGCGCGGGCTTTCTCGCGGTGATCCTCGCACGCCAGCAACTGTTCACCGAAAACACCCTGACCGCCGTGCTGCCGGTGATGAGCAAGCCGACCCTGGGCAATGCCGGGCGCCTGGTGCGGCTGTGGACGGTGGTGCTGGTGGGCAACCTGTGCGGCACGTTGCTGGTGGCCTATGTGATGTTGCACCTGCCGATCTTCGACACCAGGACCGACCAGGCCTTCCTCGAAATCGGGCGTAAGATCATGGAAAACGACACGGGCCAGATGTTCGCCAAGGGCATCGTTTCCGGCTGGATGATCGCCACCATGGTGTGGATGATCCCGTCCATGGAAAGCGCCAAGATGTGGATCATTATCCTGATCACCTACCTGATGGCGCTGGGCGACTTTACCCACATCGTCGTCGGTTCGGCAGAGGTGTCCTACCTGGTATTTGCCGGCGAACTGCCGTGGAAGGACTTCTGGCTGGTGTTTGCCGGGCCGACCCTGGCCGGCAATATCATCGGCGGCAGTTTTATCTTCGCGCTGATCAGCCATGCGCAGATTCGCAGCGAATGCAGCCTGCCGGGCAAAAAGGCGGCGGCCCCCAGGCATCCGCAGCGGACCGACAAGGATCAGTGAGGCCAGGGTGCGCCAGCGCGGTATTTGGTATATGTATGTGCTGACACATCACGAATCACTTACAGGAGGTTCCATTGCTTGCGACAGTCCTGGTACTGATAGCCGCACTGTTGCATGCGACGTGGAACACCTTGATCAAATTCAGCGGCGAACGCCTGTTGGTGATCGCCTGCATGGACAGCGTTGCGCTGCTGTTTGTGCTATTGGCGGTAGGGTTTGTGACGCTGCCGCCCCTGGAAATCTGGCCGTGGATCATCGCGTCGGCCCTGTTCGAGTTGCTCTACCGTTACCTGCTGATCCAGGCCTACCGCGTCGGCGACCTGGGCTTGGTGTATCCACTGATGCGTGGTTTGTCGCCGCTGGTGGTGCTGGCGTTGACCCTGGTGTTTGCCGGGGAAGTCCTCAGTACCCAGCAGATTGTCGGCATCCTGCTGATCCCGTTCGGCATGTTGTGCCTGTTGTGGCAAGGCGGTGGCGGGGATCGGTTGCCCTGGTCGATGTTACCGGTGGTGGCGCTGATCGGCCTGTGCATTGGCTGCTATACCTTCCTTGATGGGCAGGCGCTGCGACGCTGGTCGCACCCGTTGGACTACCTGGTCTGGCTGACCCTGATTAGCGCCTGGCCCTTTCCCTTGCTGGCCATGGTGCGCAAGCGCGCGGCGTTCAGCCTGTTCTGGCGCACCCAGTGGCGGTTGGGGTTGAGCGTGGGATTGTGCGTGTTGTTGAGCTACGCTCTGGTACTTTGGGCCATGCAGTTGGGCTCGATTGCCGAGGCCGCCGCGCTGCGGGAAGTCAGCGTGATCCTGGTGGTGTTGTTCGGTATGCGTTACCTGAAAGAACCTTTCGGCCGCTCCCGGCTCTTAGCCTGTGGGTTGGTGCTGATCGGCATGTTCGTGATGAAACTCTAACCAGCCGATAAAACCAAAAAAGGAATGAGTGATGACTGTCGCTTTCTGGTGTGTGTTGATCGCAATTTTTCTGCCTTACCTGTATACCGGCGTGGCCAAGTTCAGTGGTGGCAAGTTCGGCCCCCGGCAGAACCATGACCCCCGGGCCTTCCTCGAAACCCTCGAAGGCTTCGCTAAGCGCGCCCATAGTGCACAGCTCAACAGCTTTGAAGTGACCCCGGCGTTTGCCGCTGCGGTGATCATTGCCCACCTGGCCGGCAACGCGGAACTGGTGACCATCAACGTACTGGCGGTGCTGTTTATCACCAGCCGCCTGCTGTACATCATCTGCTACCTGGCGGACTGGGCGATCTTGCGTTCGCTGGTGTGGTTCGTGGGCATGGCGTTGATTGCGAGCTTCTTCTTCGTCTCGATGTAAAGCCCACCGTAGATCCCGTGTGGGAGCGGGCTTGCTCGCGATAGCGGAGTATCAGCGACAGATTGGTTGGCTGACCCACCGCAATCGCGGGCAAGCCCGCTCCCACACAGGCCCGCTCCTACATTTGCATCTTAGCTTCCTGTCGGGGCGTCCGGCACTTTAGGCAGTGCCGCGCCCTTGGGCCACAGCATCCAGATCTGGCCTTGCTGCTTCATATTCCCGGCCAATTCACCCGCTGCATCACCCGTGCCCCAGAACAAGTCCGCACGCACCTCACCGACAATCGCCCCCCCTGTATCCTGGGCCGCTACCGGTCGTACGATCGGCGCGCCATCGGGACGGGTCGTCGACAACCACAACAGGCTGCCCAGTGGGATGACCTTGCGGTCCACGGCCACGCTGTAACCGGCGGTCAGCGGCACGTTCAGCGAGCCGCGTGGGCCTTCATTGCTGTCGGGGCGGGTGCTGAAGAAGACGTAGCTTGGGTTGCTCGCCAACAGTTCCGGGATCCGTTCAGGATGGGCCTTGGCCCAGGCACTGATCGCGCCCATGCTCACTTCGTCTTTCTTCAGCTCGTCTTGCTCCACCAGCCAGCGGCCGATAGGGCGATAAGGGAAGCCGTTCTGGTCGGCATAGCCCACGCGCAGTTGGCGCCCGTTCGCCAGTTGGATACGGCCCGAACCCTGGATCTGCAGGAATTGCAGGTCCATCGGCTGGGTCAGCCAGGCGATGGGCTTGGCACTGGAGCCTTGCTGGTTGATGGTGCCCGCATCGTCATAGGGCTTGAGCACCCGGCCTTCCAGGCGCCCGCGCAGGCGTTTGCCCTTGAGTTCGGGGTAGATGCTTTCCAGGTTGACGATGATCAGGTCGTCCGGCACGCCAAACACGGGCACATGGGCGGTCTTGGTCTCGGTGAGGCTGCCCGGGTAGACCGGTTCGTAGTAGCCGGTGATCAGGCCATTGGGGGTATTGTCCGCCGAGCGCAAGCCATACACGTCCAGCTGTTGCTTGAGGAAGCCACGGATATCGCTGGCGTTGCCCGGCACATTGGCGGCTGCAGCGCAGGTGGTGCCCCATACCGGGTCGTTTTTCAGGCGTTGGCAGGCACTGCGCCAGGACTCGAAGCCGGCTAGCAGGTCGTTGTCCGAGACCGTCGGCAGGGCTTCCCAGGTGGCGCTGACATAGGTCGCTACGGCGTGGGGTTTTTCCGGCTCGGGCTTGGGGGCCGGAGCATTGCCGCCGTCGCATCCGGCCAGCAGCGCGATCATCGGCAGAGCCCAGGCCAGCCGGCGGCTCCAGGGGTTGAACAGGTTATTCATGCAAGTAATTCCCAAGGCGATTGCCCACGCACGTTACCGCGCAAGCATCCATATTATTAATAGGGCTATTGGCCTTTACGGGTGGGGCGAGGATACTGGCCGCCGTTTCCCGTGACCCTGAGCCACCATGACTTTTAAAAAACTGACTGTTGTATTGCTGGCCTGCCTGACGCTGACCGCCTGCGGTGGCGTGGACCCGAACTCGCCGCTGGGCCAGCGCAAGGCCATTTTCAAGCAGATGCTCAAGACCGGCGAAGACCTGGGTGGCATGCTGCGTGGTCGCATCCCGTTCGACGGGGCGAAATTTGCCGAGGGTGCGGTCAAGCTCGACGCCCTGTCCCATGAGCCGTGGCAGCACTTTCCAACGGTGCGCGAAGAAGACCACACCAGCGCCAAGGACGACGTATGGCAGAAACAGGCCCAGTTCCAGGAACTGGCGCGCAACCTTGAGGCGGCCACCGGTGAATTGGTGATCGCCAGCCAGGTGCAGCCTTACAAGGCCAGTAACCTGGGGCCGGCCGTGCAGAAAGTCGAAGATGCCTGCAGCGCCTGTCATAAGCAGTTTCGCGACCATTGAGGTTCGGTCTTATGGGTCTTACTTGTCCAGATCGTCGAGGGCTTGCTGCAGTTCTTTGCGCGATTCGGCGAGCTTGTCCTTACGCTTGTTGATCTTCTCGGAGTCGCCCTTTTTCATGGCTTTATCGAGGTCGGCCTGACGGCGGCTGACTTCGTGCTTGGCATCCAGCACCTTGTTCTCGCGTTCCTTTTTCAGGGCGGCGTCGGTGCAGTGCTCGGTGACTTCGCTCAAGGCTTTTTCCAGGCCGGCTTGTTGCTCGCTGTTGCCGTGGGCCTTGGCTTGTTCGATCTGCTGGCTGATGGCCTGGCGCTTGGCGGCGCAACCGGTCAGTTGCGCGGCTGTCTCGGTCGCCAGCAATGGCGTGGCCAGGAAACTGGTGAGGGTCAGCAGGGCAAGCGGTGCAAGAAACTTCATAAAAACTCCAAAATCAACAAGATCGTTGTCAGGTGGGCAGGGTGATTTCTGCTGGCACCGGTTAATGTCGCGGGGCGGGACTAAAAGCCGTCTATCCCGGCCGCCCGCAGTGTTTCGCTCATGGCCACCACCTGGGGGTCGCGAAAAAAAGCGCTCAACTGCGCCGCTCGCCCCGGGCCGATTCCCGCCTCGGCCTGCCATGCTTGCGTGTCTCGGGCGGCCAGGGCGTGCCAGCCGCCGGCCAGGTTGTTGCGCGCAGTGGGTGGAACGCCCAGCGCCGTCAACCACTGGGCGAACGGCCGCTGGCGCGCACTGCGCAGGCTCGCAAGCAGGCGTGCACTGCTGCGCTCGCCGAATCCGTCAATGGTAGCAAGCTCTGTCTCATCAAGGTTCAACCAATCCACCAAACCGTTGATTTGCCCGGCCTGGATCAAGTTGCTCCAGGTCTCGCGGCCAATGTGTGGCAGATCCAGGCCCTGCTTGCCACTGAGCCAGGTCAGCCGGGCCAGCAGTTGCTCCTCGCAGGCCGGGGCCAGCCGCCAGCAGCTCAGGTGATGGAAATCGCTGGCTAGCGGTACCGCGACATCGACCCGTGGATAACTGCGCAGGATGACCTGGTCGAGCCGTGGGATCACCTGGCCGGCAAGGCTGATGGACACCTGGTCGCCGGGGCGGATATCCAGGGCTTGCCAGCGTTTCAGCGAGCCGATGCTGACGCGTTTGATCTGGCGATCGTCGAGCAGCACCGGGTCCAGTTCCAGGATCGGTGTGATACGGCCGGTGCGGCCGATCTTGAACCGCACCTGGCGAACATGGGCCAGGGCTTTGATGACCGGGTATTTCCAGGCGACGGCCCAGTACGGCGCACTGGCTTGCCAGCGACTGGCCGGGGCACGTTGGCTTTGGTGCAGCACCACGCCATCCGTGGCGAAGGGCAATGGATGCCCAAGCCAGAAAGCGCGCCAGTAACGCGCCTGTTCAAAGGTGCCGATAGGCTGGCTGTAGCGCTGGCTGTCGACAAAGCCCCAGTGAGCGAGGCTGTCCAATTGCTGCCTGATGTCCGCCGGCCCTTGTGGCCAGGCCCAGACGAACAGACCGATACCGGCGGCGTCGGCATCACTCAGTTGTTGGCGGTTCATCAGCCCGGAGATTTTGCTGCGGGCATTCAGGCCGCCCGTTTCCCCTTGGATATGGGCCTCCAGGCGCCAGTACAACTCGCCTTGCAAGAGCAAGTCGATGGCCTCGGGCAGTTGTTGCACAATGCCAGGGATCTTGCGGGCCGAGGCGGTCCAGTCCTGGCCGAACAGGCCATCGCCGCGGCTGATGACCTGGGCCAGGCGCCCCGCGCGATAGACCAGGGTCACGGCCACGCCATCGACCTTGGGTTGTATCCACAGGTCGCTGCGGGCCTGGATCCAGTCTGCCACGGCGCGGTCATTGACCCGCTTCTCAAGACCCGTGTGCGGGACTGGAT
Source organism: Pseudomonas sp. ICMP 8385 (assembly GCF_002699915.1). Classification (NCBI taxonomy): domain Bacteria; kingdom Pseudomonadati; phylum Pseudomonadota; class Gammaproteobacteria; order Pseudomonadales; family Pseudomonadaceae; genus Pseudomonas; species Pseudomonas sp. ICMP 8385. The sequence continues at coordinate 195,201 of NZ_LKBY01000091.1, forward strand.
GGGCGACGCTGCCCCGTGCGCTGGACAGGGGATTGTCGGCCGCTGACGGCGCCTGGGCAAAACAGCCCCGCCATTGCTCCAGGCGCCAGCGGGCCTGGTCGTAGAGTTCGTCGCTGATCAGGGATTGGCCGAGGCGATGGTAGCTGTCGTCCCACAGGCTGATTTGCCGTTGCAGGGCGGTGATTTCGTCCCGGGCCTTGTCGGCTGGCCAGTCCGGGCAGCCCTGCGCCCAAGGGGCGAGGGGAAAGAGCATCAACAGCAGGTAGGTCAGCAGGCGTGGCGTCATCATGAGCATCCTTGCTCTGAAGGGGCGCCCAGCCTAAAACAAGCAAACGCCCATAAAAAAGCCCCGCAGGCGCGAGGCTTTTTACTGGGTGTTTCTGCTTACTTGAACAGACCGCCCAGGGCTTTCACGGTGTCATTGCTGTCAGCCTTGGCTTGCTGCTTTTGCGAGGCTTCGTCGAGCTTGCCCTGGGACTCGCCGACTTTTTTGCAACCTTTGTTTACCTGGTCCAGTGCAGCCTGCATGGCTTTCACTTTCAGGTCTTCGCCATTGGCTTTGGCCGCATCGACCTTGGCTTGCAGTTCCTGGCTCTGTTTTTCGCAGTTGCCGGTAGCACCGCCCAGTTGGGAGGTCAGGGCGCCAGTCAGGCCGCTCAGGTCAGCAGCTTGCGCGGACAGGGTGAACAGGCTGAGCAGCAGGGCGGCAGGGGCGAGCGTGGAAATACGCATGAAAAACCTCAATGTTCGATTGCCTGCGCACTTGGCTGTCCCGAGCAGGCGCAATGCAATATCCAGGTGGGGTGAATGCTCGGGAGGGCGCGGATTTTAGTGGGCCATCATTTGGCCTGCAAGGGTTGGATCCAATAAATGTGAACTATTTGCCAAGCCCGCCAGCGCGAGCCAATCGGGCCGGCAAAAAAGTGCAACAAAAAGCCCCGCCGGGAAAACCCGGCAGGGCCTTGGGTGTTGCATACAGCGATTACAGGCCGGCGGCGGTACGCAGGTCGTCGGCGCGGTCGGTTTTTTCCCAGGTGAACGTGGTGAAGGTGTCGTCGCCGACGGTCTTCTGTTCAGGGGTACGACCGAAGTGGCCGTAGGCCGCGGTTTCCTGGTACATCGGGTGCAGCAGGTCGAGCATGGTGGTGATTGCGTACGGACGCAGGTCGAAGATCTCACGCACCAGCTTGACGATCTTGTCATCGCTGATCTTGCCGGTACCGAAGGTGTTCAGCGAGATCGATGTAGGCTGGGCCACACCAATGGCGTAGGACACCTGGATCTCGCAACGCTCGGCCAGGCCGGCCGCGACGATGTTCTTGGCCACATAGCGACCGGCGTAGGCGGCCGAACGGTCAACCTTGGATGGATCCTTGCCGGAGAACGCGCCACCGCCGTGACGGGCCATGCCGCCGTAGCTGTCGACGATGATCTTGCGCCCGGTCAGGCCGCAGTCGCCCACCGGGCCACCAATGATGAACTGGCCGGTCGGGTTGATGTGGAACTGGGTGTCCTTGGTCAGCAGCTCGGCAGGCAGCACGTGCTTGACGATCAGCTCCATCACGCCTTCGCGCAGGTCTTTGTAGGAGACTTCCGGGTTGTGCTGGGTCGACAGCACCACGGCGTCGATCCCCACCACTTTGCCGCCTTCGTAACGGCAGGTGACCTGGGACTTGGCATCCGGGCGCAGCCAAGGCAGCAGGCCGGATTTGCGGGCCTCGGCCTGGCGCTTGACCAACTGGTGCGAGAAGGTGATCGGCGCCGGCATCAGCACGTCGGTTTCGTTGCTGGCGTAGCCGAACATCAGGCCCTGGTCGCCGGCGCCCTGGTCTTCCGGCTTGGCGCGGTCGACCCCCTGGTTGATGTCGGGCGACTGCTTGCCGATGATGTTCATCACGCCGCAGGTCGCGCCGTCGAAGCCGACGTCGGAGCTGGTGTAGCCGATGTCGGTGATCACGTCACGGACGATCTGCTCCAGGTCGACCCAGGCCGACGTGGTGACTTCACCGGCGATGATCGCTACGCCCGTTTTCACCAGCGTCTCGCACGCCACGCGGGCGAACTTGTCTTCAGCAATGATGGCGTCCAGCACCGCATCAGAAATCTGGTCGGCGATTTTGTCCGGATGCCCTTCAGACACGGACTCGGAGGTGAAAAGGGAATATTCGCTCATCTCGATGTTTTCCTGATATTTACCGATGGTGAGTGTCGCCAGTTGGCCGCTGAAAGTGGCGGACCTGAATCTGGAAACCATTACGTAAGCCTACATACAGGCTTTCCCCGGGAACGAGTCCCGCAGCAGTGGCCCAACGGGCCAGATCGTCCTGTTCAAACCCCAACCAGAGATCACCGCAGGCCTCCCTGGCCCAACTCTGGTTGTGGCTGCATAAATCGGTTACCAAAAGACTGCCGCCCGGTTGCAGCAAACCGGCCATTTGTTTGAGGGCGTCGGCCGGAGCGGCGAAATGGTGCAAGACCATGTTCAACACCACGCAATCGGCTTGTAGCCCTACATCATCCAAGGCATCGGCCAGCCGCAGGCTGACGTTGCCCAAGTGCTCGCGCTCGCACAGCTGGCGCGCCAGCTCCAGCATGGCCGGGCTGTTGTCCAGCGCCGTCACCTGGTGGAAGCGGCGTGCCAGGTCCGGTAGGAACCCGCCGTCGCCCGGGCCGACTTCCAGCGCCGTGGCGCCTTGGTCGAAGCCCAGTTTGTCGAGCAGCGCCAGCACGCTTTCGCGGTATTGGGGCAGCCCGGCAATCAGGTCCTGCTGGGCGCGGAACTTGTCCGCCACCCGTGAGAAAAAATCCTGGCTGGCCGCGGCGCGTTGCCCGTGGACCTGAGCGATCCGCGACTGCACGTCAGCCGGCAGGGCCAGGTTGTCTACTTCTTCCAGCAAGGCTGCGTGCAGCTTGCCCCCCAGCAAATCGGTGTGGGGCAGGGCGCGACGGTAAAAAATCGCATTGCCTTCACGGCGGGTGGCCACCAGGTCGGCCTGGGCCAGCACTTTCAAGTGGTGGCTCATGCCGGACTGGCCAATGGCAAAGATCCGCGCCAGTTCCAGCACGCCAAACGAATCGTTGGCCAGGGCGCGCAGTACATTCAGGCGCAGCGGATCGCCGCCGGCCTTGCACAGGGCGGCCAGCTCATCACAATCGTCGGGGCGAATGGAAGGCGCAGGTAAGTTCATAAGGCCAGCAGTCTAGTGATGAGGTCAAATCCTCGCAAGGCCAATATCAAAAAGTTTTGATATTGGTCGATAATCGGTGGTTATAAGCAGGCGCTATAACCTTTAGACGAACGGCGGGAAGTGTTCTGGCCGCCAATGCAGTCCAAACCACAGGAAAAACCTACATAAGTCGGTATCTGTCATTGCCCCGAAGGCGTTGGCTGAGGGAAAATGCCGGTCCTTTTTTCCGTTTCTTTTATTCAACCCTCAGGAGAACAGCGATGCCCAGCCGTCGTGAGCGTGCCAACGCCATTCGTGCCCTCAGCATGGATGCCGTGCAAAAAGCCAACAGCGGCCATCCCGGTGCCCCGATGGGCATGGCGGATATCGCCGAGGTACTTTGGCGTGACTACCTGAAACACAACCCGAGCAACCCATCGTTCGCCGACCGCGACCGCTTCGTGCTGTCCAACGGCCATGGCTCGATGTTGATCTATTCGTTGCTGCACCTGACCGGCTACGACCTGTCCATCGACGATCTCAAGCAGTTCCGCCAACTGCACAGCCGCACCCCGGGCCACCCGGAATTCGGCTACACCCCAGGCGTGGAGACCACCACCGGTCCCCTGGGCCAGGGTCTGGCCAATGCCGTGGGCTTTGCCCTGGCGGAAAAAGTCCTGGCGGCGCAGTTCAACCGTCCCGGCCACAACGTTGTCGATCACCACACCTACGTGTTCCTGGGTGATGGCTGCATGATGGAAGGCATTTCCCACGAAGTCAGCTCCCTGGCCGGCACCCTGGGCCTGGGCAAGCTGATTGCTTTCTACGATGACAACGGTATCTCCATCGACGGCGAAGTCGAAGGCTGGTTCACCGACGATACGCCCAAGCGTTTCGAGGCCTATAACTGGCAGGTGATCCGCAATGTCGACGGCCACGATCCAGAAGAGATCAAGACTGCTATTGAAACGGCGCGTAAAAGCGAGCAGCCGACCCTGATCTGCTGCAAGACCACCATCGGCTTCGGTTCGCCGAACAAGCAAGGCAAGGAAGACTGCCACGGCGCCCCGTTGGGTGACGCGGAAATCGCCCTGACCCGCGAAGCACTGAAGTGGAACCATGGCCCGTTTGAAATCCCGGCGGATATCTACGCCGAGTGGGACGCCAAGGAAGCCGGCCGCGCCGCTGAAGCCGAGTGGGACCAGCGTTTTGAAGCCTACGCCGCCCAATTCCCGGCATTGGCCAATGAGCTGATGAGCCGCCTCAATGGCGACCTGCCGCTGGACTTCTCGGCCAAGGCTGACGAGTACATCGCCGAAGTGGCCGCCAAAGGCGAAACCATTGCCAGCCGCAAAGCCAGCCAGAATGCGCTGAATGCCTACGGCCCACTGCTGCCTGAGCTGTTCGGTGGTTCGGCTGACCTGGCCGGTTCCAACCTGACCCTGTGGAAAGGTTGCAAAGGTGTCTCGGCTGAAGACGCCAGCGGCAACTACATGTACTACGGCGTGCGCGAGTTCGGCATGAGTGCCATCATGAACGGCGTTGCCCTGCACGGCGGCCTGGTGCCTTACGGCGCGACCTTCCTGATGTTCATGGAATACGCACGCAATGCCGTGCGCATGGCCGCGCTGATGAAGAAGCGCGTGATCCACGTGTACACCCACGACTCCATCGGCCTGGGCGAAGACGGCCCGACGCACCAGCCAGTCGAGCAACTGACCAGCCTGCGCACCACGCCGAACCTGGATTGCTGGCGCCCAGCGGACGCGGTCGAATCGGCCGTGGCCTGGAAACACGCGATCGAGCGCAAGGATGGCCCATCGGCGCTGATCTTCTCGCGCCAGAACCTGCAACACCAGGTGCGTACCGACGCGCAGATCGCCGCGATCAGCCGTGGTGGCTACGTGCTCAAGGATTGCATCGGCGAGCCGGAGCTGATCCTGATCTCCACCGGTTCCGAAGTGGGCCTGACCGTCCAGGCCTACGACAAGCTGACCGCCCAAGGCCGTAACGTGCGCGTTGTGTCCATGCCGTGCACTAGCGTGTTTGAAGCCCAGGACGCGGACTACAAGCAATCGGTCCTGCCGTTGCAGGTCAGTGCGCGTATCGCCATCGAAGCGGCTCACGCCGACTACTGGTACAAGTACGTGGGCCTGGAAGGCCGCGTGATCGGCATGACCACCTACGGTGAGTCGGCGCCAGCGCCAGCGTTGTTCGAAGAGTTCGGTTTCACCCTGGAAAACATCCTGGGTCAGGCTGAAGAGCTGCTGGAAGACTAAGTCAGTCTACGTTGTCTGTACTGGCGCCATCGCGGGCAAGCCCGCTCCCACATTTGGATCGCGGTCTAATGTGGGAGCGGGCTTGCCCGCGATAGCGATGGAACATTCAACACTGAACGAACATTGATCGAGAACCCCATGCCTGAACCCCGTCCCTACAAAGTTGCACTCAACGGCTACGGCCGGATTGGTCGTTGCGTCTTGCGTGCGCTGTTCGAGCGAGGGGCGGCGGCCGGGTTTGAAATCGTCGCCATCAACGATCTGGCCGACATGGCCAGCATCGAATACCTGACACGCTTCGACTCCACCCACGGCCGGTTCCCCGGCGAAGTGCGGATCGACGGCGATTGTCTGCATATCAATGGCAACTGCGTGAAGGTTTTGCGCAGTGCCACGCCCGAGGGCATCGACTGGGCGGCGCTGGGCGTCGACCTGGTGCTGGAATGCTCCGGTGCCTACCACACCCGTGCCGATGGCCAGCGCTTCCTCGACGCCGGTGCGCCGCGCGTGCTGTTTTCCCAGCCGATGGCCAGCGAGGCGGATGTGGATGCCACTATCGTCTATGGCGTCAACCAGGACTGCCTGACCGGTGACGAGTTGCTGGTGTCCAACGCCTCCTGCACCACCAACTGCGGCGTGCCGTTGTTGCGCCTGCTGGACCAGGCGATTGGCCTGGAGTATGTGTCGATCACCACCATTCACTCGGCGATGAACGACCAGCCGGTGATCGATGCCTACCACCATGAAGACCTGCGCCGCACCCGCTCGGCGTTCCAGTCGGTGATCCCGGTGTCCACCGGCCTGGCCCGTGGTATCGAACGCCTGCTGCCGGAGCTTGCCGGGCGAATCCAGGCCAAAGCCGTGCGTGTGCCGACGGTGAACGTGTCGTGCCTGGATATCACCATGCAGACCGTCAGCGACACCGACGCCGGCGAGGTCAACCGGATCCTGCGCGACGCCGCCACCAGCGGCCCGCTCAAGGGTTTGCTGGCCTACACCGAGTTGCCGCACGCCAGTTGTGATTTCAACCACGACCCGCATTCGGCCATTGTGGATGCCAGCCAGACCCGTGTTTCCGGGCCAAGGCTGGTGAATATCCTGGCCTGGTTCGATAACGAATGGGGCTTTGCCAACCGCATGCTGGATGTGGCGGAACATTATCTGCACATCGCCTCTAAACAACCTCAACAGTAATTCAGGAACTGCGACCCATGACCGTGTTGAAGATGACCGACCTCGATCTGCAAGGTAAGCGCGTACTGATCCGCGAAGACCTCAACGTCCCAGTCAAGGACGGTGTAGTCACCAGCGATGCGCGAATCCTGGCCTCGCTGCCGACCATCAAGCTGGCCCTGGAAAAAGGCGCGGCCGTGATGGTCTGCTCCCACCTGGGTCGTCCGACCGAAGGTGAGTTCTCCGCCGAAAACAGCCTCAAGCCTGTAGCCGATTACCTAAGCAAGGCCCTGGGCCGCGAAGTGCCGCTGGTGGCTGACTACCTGGGCGGCGTCGACGTCAAGGCCGGCGACATCGTGCTGTTTGAAAACGTGCGCTTCAACAAGGGTGAGAAAAAGAACAGCGACGAACTGGCCCAGCAATATGCGGCGCTGTGCGACGTGTTCGTGATGGATGCCTTCGGCACCGCGCACCGCGCCGAGGGTTCGACCCATGGCGTGGCCAAGTTCGCCAAGGTGGCCGCTGCGGGCCCGTTGCTGGCTGCCGAGCTGGATGCCCTGGGCAAGGCCCTGGGTGCACCGGCCCAGCCAATGGCCGCCATCGTGGCCGGCTCCAAGGTGTCGACCAAGCTGGACGTGCTCAACAGCCTGAGCCAGATCTGCAACCAACTGATCGTTGGCGGCGGTATTGCCAACACCTTCCTGGCCGCTGCTGGCCACCCGGTAGGCAAGTCCCTGTACGAGCCGGACCTGCTGGACACTGCCCGGGCCATCGCGGCCAAGGTCAGCGTGCCGCTGCCGGTGGACGTGGTAGTGGCCAAGGAGTTTGCCGAAAGCGCCGAAGCCACCGTCAAGCTGATCGCCGACGTGGCGGCTGACGACATGATCCTGGATATCGGCCCGCAAACTGCAGCCAACTTCGCCGAACTGCTGAAAGCCTCCCGCACTATCCTGTGGAACGGCCCGGTCGGCGTGTTCGAGTTCGACCAGTTCGGCAACGGCACCCAAGTGCTGGCCAAGGCGATTGCCGAAAGCTCGGCATTCTCCATTGCCGGTGGTGGCGACACCCTGGCGGCCATCGATAAATATGGCGTTGCTGAGCAGATCTCCTACATTTCTACCGGTGGCGGCGCGTTCCTTGAGTTTGTCGAAGGCAAGGTGCTACCAGCCGTTGAAGTGCTGGAAAGTCGAGCCAAGGGCTGAGCCCCTCGGTCTGGAAAAGGAGCGTTCCCATGATCAAGCCATTCGCGCTGGTGATTGCCGCGGGCCTGTTGGCCGGCTGCGGCAGCGCGCCCAAGGCGTCGCCAGAGGCACCAGGGGCTGCGCCGCACACGGGCTGCTACCAGGCCGACTGGCAGGCTGAGACCATGCCGGTGATCAGCAAGCGCATAGGGCCTGACAGGCTGGAGAAATACGACTCCCCGCCCAAAGGTAAGGAACAGGGTTGCCCTTGATGGGTCTGACTCACTAACCGACAGCAATGGCGGCCCCAGGCCGCCGTTCGAGGATTGGCAATGAAAGGCGTTATCGCCCTGGCAGCACTGGCTCTATTGGCCGGTTGTGCCAACCTGAACATGTTCAACAAGGCACAGCCGCAGCAAGACACCTGGACCACCTGGGTCTGTGACAGCCAGGCCCAGGTGAACTGGCGGTTTGTCGGCAGCGACCGCAAGCAGGTGGATGTGCGCCTTGGCGGCTCCGACCAGGTGTATCGCCTCAAGCAAGACGTGGCGGCCTCCGGCGCGCTGTACAGCAATGAGCAGCTGGCGTTTCACACAAAAGGTGAGGAAGGCCTGGTTTACTGGGTTGCCACCGATGATTTGATCGGCCGGGGTTGCAAGGCCCAGTAATACAGAGCACATGGGATCCGGTTCCAATTCGACAAAGATTGCGAACCGCACCCTGCAATAACGATTCAGCAGGCCAAGGCTCAACCCCTTGATCTGCAATAACTTGAATAGCAGCCGCCGCTACGGCAGGCTTGCACGATTAACGACCCTCGACCGGGAGAGACAACACAATGGCACTTATCAGCATGCGTCAAATGCTGGACCACGCAGCCGAATTCGGCTACGGCGTCCCAGCCTTTAACGTCAACAACCTTGAGCAGATGCGCGCCATCATGGAAGCCGCTGACAAGACTGACTCCCCAGTGATCGTCCAGGCTTCGGCCGGTGCGCGTAAATACGCCGGCGCCCCGTTCCTGCGTCACCTGATCCTCGCCGCGATCGAAGAATTCCCACACATCCCGGTGTGCATGCACCAGGACCACGGCACCAGCCCTGACGTGTGCCAGCGCTCGATCCAACTGGGCTTCAGCTCGGTGATGATGGACGGCTCCCTGGGCGAAGACGGCAAGACCCCGACCGACTACGACTACAACGTGCGTGTTACCCAACAAACCGTCGCCCTGGCTCACGCCTGCGGTGTTTCGGTAGAAGGCGAGCTGGGCTGCCTGGGTTCCCTGGAAACCGGCATGGCCGGTGAAGAAGACGGCATCGGCGCCGAAGGCGTGCTGGATCACAGCCAGATGCTGACCGACCCGGAAGAAGCCGCTGACTTCGTCAAGCGCACCCAGGTCGACGCCCTGGCCATCGCCATCGGCACCAGCCACGGCGCCTACAAGTTCACCAAGCCGCCTACCGGCGACGTACTGGCCATCGACCGGATCAAGGAAATCCACAAACGCATCCCCAACACCCACCTGGTGATGCACGGTTCTTCCTCGGTACCGCAAGAGTGGCTGGCGATCATCAACCAGTACGGCGGCGACATCAAAGAAACCTACGGCGTCCCGGTTGAAGAAATCGTCGAAGGCATCAAGCACGGCGTGCGCAAGGTCAACATCGACACCGACCTGCGCCTGGCCTCCACTGGTGCGATGCGTCGCCTGATGGCCACCAACCCGAGCGAGTTCGACCCGCGTAAATTCTTCGGCGCCACCGTAACGGCCATGCGTGATGTGTGTATCGCACGTTACGAAGCGTTCGGCACTGCTGGTAATGCGTCGAAGATCAAGCCGGTGTCGTTGGAAGCGATGTATCAGCGGTATTTGAAAGGTGAGTTGAACGCCAAGGTTAACTAAGCCTGAAGCGTTAACTGAAAAAACCCGCAGAGATGCGGGTTTTTTTATATCTGAAAGTTTTACTTTGGGTCGATGAATGTTTTTGAACAGGGTTCATAAATAGGGCTATTTGGATATGGCGAAAATCGGACGTTAATTTTTCACTTTTCCTCTATGCATGAAACGTCTACGGAAGTCATGCCATAGATTCTTTTGGCTGTATCTGCTATGTCTTTTTTTACTTTTTCAGCTGCCTCACTCGCCGAGGAGGCTGTGACAGTTTGAGTTGGGTTTTGAGGTAGTGAAATATAGCAGATGTATGTTGTCTCCTTTGCATAGCTTAATAGTGGCAAGGTAAGTGTGCATGCAAAGAGAGCAGCGGTGGTTAGTGTTTTTCTAAAGTCAAGTGGCTTCGTAAGAGTGAAGTTTTTCATGATTTTTACTCCGTTAGATAAGTGTGCGATCTTAGAGATAAGGGTGTTATATGGGCTCGTGTAAAGAGTAGAGCCTCAATGAGCGTGGGGCACCTGTCATAATTCACAGTTTTTAATATTTTTTTTGCGATAGTTGTTGTAAACAAAAGTTTTGTTATTTGTGAGGGGGGGTAAGCGGGGCGGATCGATTCAGCCCTCTAACCCTAAGATCAAGCGGGTTTCGCTGGAAGCGATGTATCAGCGGTACTTGAAGGGTGAGTTGAACGCCAAGGTTGATTAAACCTGAAGCGTTAACTGAAAAAGCCCGCAGCGATGCGGGCTTTTTTGTGGCGATGTTTGAGCAAACTTCCTTCGGTTGCTTTTGTAGTGTTCAGAGGGGTATCTCAGATTATTAATCTTGGTCTATCGGACGTCTACATAATAGTAAGGCGTGTATCGACTGATGGTTATATCGTAGATCGTCAAATCTTGTCGTGTTCCTGAAGGGATACCTGCAAATGTTCCAGCAAAACTGCCATCGTAACTTGAGGTCATTTGCCCATAGAGATATCCGGTGTTGGCTTGCTGTAAGTTTAGAACAGTATTTGGTGCGGCGCCTGTGCCGCCGACGGTAATGGTCCCGGTTGAAGTGCTTTGTGCATAGTTGATTGAAATGGCCATTTCATATTCCTTTATTAGAGAAAGTTGATGGGCGAATCAGATAACTCCCGGTTTCAGCTTCACCCTTCCTGGGTGGTGCGAGGAAAATGATAGGGGCGGTGATTGTTACTTTCATCTGTAAGAAATGACAGTTTTTTAGAATTTTTTGGAATGACTGTTATTTAGAAATGTAAGTTGTGTAAGGGTGGTAAATTTGAAGGGCTTTTTAAAGTGAGTAATAAGGCTAACTAAACCTCAGGTGTTAATAAAAAAACCGCAGAGATGCGGTTTTTTTGTGGCTGGGCTTTGAAAATACATTCATGTGTGGGCTTGCCCGCGATAGCGGCGGGTCAGTCACTAAAAATGCTGACTGATACACCGCCATCGCGGCGATGCGGCGACCCGACAAGCCCGCTTTCACATTTGGAGGGTGTTCGGCTTATTTATCGACCAGTATTTTGGGGTTTGAATTCCCCCAAACCGTATACAGGTCCGCCAACAACGCCCCATTAATATCCTCTACCTCCGCCTGGGTCGTCTGCACATTGCCCTGCTTGCCAAACAACACCACCTCATCGCCGCTCTTCACGGTCGGCACGTCGGTCACATCCACCATCAGGGTGTTCATCGACACTTTGCCCACCACCGGCACGCGATGCCCATTGATCAGCACGATGCCTTTATTGGTGAATGCCCGGCGATAGCCGTCGGAATAGCCCACGGTGACGTTGGCCAGTTTCGAGTCCCGCGCCAGGGTGTAGGTGCGGTCGTAGCCGACGGTGTTGCCCTTGGGGTAGCTGTTGACCGAGGCCACGTGGGATTTGAACTGCATCACCCGTTTGTATTCGGTAAACGACGGCACGGTGTCGCCGAACAGCAGGCCGCCGGGGCGCACCATGTCCAGGCGCGACTCGGGCACTTCCAGGGTGGCGAAGGAGTTGGCGGCGTGCAGGGTGATTTTGCTGCGGTCCAGTTGGGCGACGTTGATCAGCCAGTTGGCCTGTTCGTTGAAGGCCTTGAGGCCGGTGCGCACGTCGGCGGCGTCTTCGACGGCGAAGTGGGTCATGATCGCCTTCACCTCCAGGTTGGGCACCTGGGTGATGGCGACGGCGTCGCGGCGGCCTTGGGCGGTGGTCATTTCCACGCCATTGCGGCTCATGCCGCTGGAGTTCAGGCCCAGGTGCACCACCAGCGGGCGGCCATGATGCTCGGCGATCAGGCTGGCGCGCACGGCGAAATCGAGGTTGCCCACCAGTTCTTCGACGTTGTACGGCAGGGCGGCTTCCAGCTCGCTCAGGGCGGCGGTGCGTACGCGGATCAGTTGGCCCTTGAAGCCGCTTTCGCGTACCACGCGGGCCTCTTCATTGCTGGCCACGCCCACGCAGGGCACGCCGAGCTTGATCACCGAGGGCATCAGCAGGCCAATGCCGTGGCCGTAGGCGTCGGCCTTGAGTACCGCGCAGATTTTCGACTTGTCGGCGAGGCTGGTTTGCAGGGTACGGATGTTGTGTTCAAACGCGGCTTTGCTGATCTCAACCCAGGCGTTGCTGTCCTGGATAGTGACCTGGGCTACCCCGTCGGTCATCGACAGCGGCGGGGCAGCGAAGGCCGGGTTTTGCAGCAGAACCATGCCCATGGACAGGGCGAGTAGGGTGCGAGTGAAGGGCATTGTGAGTCTCCATGACTTTCTTATAGGGAAGCATTGCGCGTGCGCGGCGCCATACTCGAATTGTCCTACAAAAAAGTCGAGACCCTGGGTCGCAGTTTTGTCCTAAAGCGTCGTGAGAAGGATCAGACTGTCAGTTGTGATCGATATCCAGCTTGGCAAACGTCACCTTGCCGCCTTCCTGGCTATCGCCACTGTTGTCTTGCACATACACCCCGGCCTTGAAGTACAGCGGCTTTTTGCCCCAGGCCGCGCCGAGGCGTTCGTTCCATTGCCCGCTGGCGGCCTCGATGCTCAGCAGCCCGGCCTTGTTCAGGTGGATGACGTAGGTAAAGTTGCGCTCCAGGGGCACATTCTCGGCCACGATAATCACCCGGCCCTTGCTGTCATCCGGGCGCATGCGCACTTTGGCGACGATGTTGCCGGTCCGGGTTTTTTCCTTGTACTGGTATTCGACTTTGACCAGCGGTTTCTGGCTGTCATAGGCGTGAATCTGGCCGATCACGATCTTGCCCGAAGAGGGCACCTGGTTGATGGCCAGGGTGGCACGCAGGTAGTTGTCGGCTTCGGGGTAGGTCCAGTTGCGCAGTCGGCCGTCGGCATAGGTTTCTCGCAGTTCGCTGCGCGGGTAGATGGCGTTTTCGGTACGGGTGCCGGTGACGGGAGACCAGAATTGCACGCTGCTGCCTTCGGCCTGGAAGTATTTGCCATTGAAACCACTGAGCAGTTTGGGCGTGTCGATGGTGGCGGGTGGGGTGCCGACAGGGATGCTCAGGTTCCAGGTGGACAGATCAATCATTGAGTGCGCCTTTGCTGTACGTAAAGAGGGGGTCAAAAGGCTTTGGCCCAAGGGTTGCCGCGTTCTTTATAAGCGGCTGGTCACTGTTTGTTAATGACTTTATGGCGATTTATTGGCGCCAATAGTCTGTCAAAAAGCCATCTTTCCCGTAATCCGTGGGCTGTAGGTGCTGACCGTTAGTCGGTTGTGTGGTCTTTGGCGCAATGATGGCACTGTCGCGCCTTCTGCTTTATGGGATCCAGGGCTAGAGTGACTCCACATAGAATGTCCGGTTTTGTCACAAAAATGACCGGAATGAATCCTCAAGGAAGAGAGTCCGCATGGAAGGTGCTCCAACCCCAGCCGAAGGCTGTTCAGTGCTCCTGGTGGTCGATGACTACCCGGAAAACCTGATCAGCATGCGTGCGCTCCTGCAGCGCGACGACTGGCAGGTGGTGACGGCGGCCTCTGGCGAGGAAGCCCTGGGGCTGTTGCTCGAACGTGACGTCGACCTGGTGCTGCTGGATGTGCGGATGCCGGGCATGGACGGCTTTGAAGTGGCGCGCTTGATGCGCGGCAGCCAGCGTACCCGCATGACCCCGATCATCTTCCTGAGTGCCAATGAGCAATCGCCTGCCGCGGTGCTGGAAGGCTATGCCAGCGGCGCCATCGACTACCTGTTCAAGCCCTTCGACCCGCATATCCTCAAGCCCAAGGTCCAGGCCTTGCTGGAGCATCAGCGCAACCGGCGGGCCTTGCAGCGTTTGAGTCATGACCTGGAACTGGCCCGGGCCTTCAATGCCTCGGTGCTCGACAACGCCGCCGAGGGCATCCTGGTGGTGGGCGAAGACGGGGTGATCAGCTATGCCAACCCGGCCATTTCGCGCTTGCTCAATGCCACGGTGGGCGAGTTGCAAGGCCAGGCGCTCCTGGGCTTCCTGCAAAAGCCCCATATGCCTGACTGGTTCGGCTGCGAGCTGTACGCCGCTTACCGCCGCGGCGAAACCTGGCGCCTGCATGACGCGATCCTGCGCACCGCGCCCGGCCAGCAGCTGCCGGTGGCGATGTCCTGTGCGCCGCTGCCCCGGGAGCAGAAGGCCATGGTGGTGACCGTGCAGGACATGTCGCAAGTGCGGCACCTGCATCAACAACTCGAATCCCAGGCCGTCACCGACCCGCTCACCGGCCTGCTCAACCGGCGGGGGTTCTACCAGGCCGTAGAAACGAGCCTGTTGCGCCACGAGCGCAGCGAGCAGGCCACGGTGCTGCTGTACATGGACCTGGACGGCTTCAAGCGGGTCAACGATTGCGTGGGGCACGACGCCGGCGACCGGGTGTTGCGCTGGGTCTCGGAGCAATTGGAGCTGTGCCTGCGCAGTTGTGACATTCTTGGCCGCCTTGGGGGGGATGAGTTCGTCGCGTTGCTGGAACTGCAATACCCGGAACAGGCCGCCAAGCTCGCCGAGCAGTTGATCGAGCGGGTGTCGATCTGCCAGCAAGTGGATGGCCTGGAGGTGATGCTGGGGGTCAGTATCGGCATTGCCACCTTCCCCGATTGTGGTCGCGATCTTACGGGCCTGCTACGCGCCGCCGATATCGCCATGTACGAAGCCAAGCGGGCGGGGCGTCAGCAATATCGCTATTACGATCAGGAAATGAACGGCCGCGCCCGCTCGCGCCTGCTGCTTGAAAGCAGTGTGCGCGAGGCCATCGACAACAAGCAGGTGACGTTGGTGTACCAGCCCCAGGTGTCCCTGGTGGATGGGCACCTGCGCGGGGTCGAGGCCTTGTTGCGCTGGCAGCACCCGAGTGTTGGCGATGTGCCGCCTGGGTTGTTCCTGCCCTTGCTGGAAGAGACGCGCCTGATCAGCCAACTCAGCAGTTGGATCTACCACCAGGTGGCACTGGCGCGACAGGCCTGGGCACCGGTCATGCACGACGACTGGGTGCTGAGCGTGAGCCTGAGCAGCAGCCAGTTCAATATGCCCAACCTGGCGACCCAACTGCAGCAGGCACTGGAGCGACATGGGCTGCAGGGGCGGCAACTGGAAGTGGCAATCGGCGAAGAAAGCCTGATGCACAATATTGAAGAGTCCACCAAGCAGCTCAAGCAGCTACGGCGCCTGGGCGTTCGGATTGCCCTGGATGACTTTGGCTCGGGCCACTGCTCCCTGGCGCACCTGCGTGACCTGGAGTTCGACACACTCAAGCTCGACCCGGGCCTGGTCGCCCGCGTGCTTGGCTCGCCCCGGGAGGCGGCGCTGGCCCGCAGCATTATCGAGCTGTGCGGGCACTTCGGTTTGCTGGTGATTGCCGAAGGGGTAGAAACCCTTGAGCAATGCCACTGGCTGCAGGCCAATGGCTGCCAATTCATCCAGGGGCCGCTGGTGGCCCTGTCCCTGACCGCCGAGGACATTGCCCACTGGCCACAGTCGTTTGCCCTGCGCGCAGGCCCCTGCTGAATTCGCTACACTGGCGGCCTCACGCCCCTGCCGTTTGAACCCATGACTGCGCTGAAATACCTCCAGGCCTATCCCGCCGCCCTGCAAGAGCAAGTGCGCCAATTGATCGCCAAGGATCAGCTGGGCGACTACCTGCACCAGCGTTACCCCGAGCGCCATGGGGTGCAGAGTGACAAGGCGTTGTACAGCTACGCCCTGGCCTTGAAGCAGGAGCACCTGCGCAATGCGCCGGCCATCGACAAAGTGCTGTTCGACAACCGCCTGGACCTGACCCACCGCGCCCTGGGCCTGCACACCACGATCTCGCGGGTACAGGGTGGCAATCTCAAGGCCAAGAAAGAGATCCGCATCGCGGCGTTGTTCAAGGACGCGGCGCCGCAGTTCCTGAAGATGATCGTCGTCCACGAACTGGCGCACTTCAAGGAATCGGACCACAACAAAGCGTTTTATAAACTCTGCGAATACATGATGCCCGGCTACCATCAGGTGGAGTTCGACCTGCGGGTGTACCTGACCTACCGCGACTTGCAGGGTGCGGCGCGGGATTGAACCAAGAGGAAGCGAGCATGGATGTGAGCAAGACCAAGAGCAGTTTCTACCGCCGCCTGTATGTGGCGTATCTGATCGATAGCCAATTGGCCAGCAGCGTCCCGGCATTGACCGAAGCGACCGGCATGCCCCGGCGCACGGCCCAGGACACCATCGCCGCGTTGGCGGACCTGGATATCGTCTGTGAATTCGAGCAGGAAGATGGCGCCCGCAATCATGCCGGGCGCTATCGGATTCGCGACTGGGGGGCGATTGACCGCAGCTGGATTGAGCGCAACCTGATGCAGGTCAAGCAGGTGTTGGGTTATCCCTGAGTTCGCGGTGACAGGCCTGGCGCTATCGCGGGCAGCCCGTTCCCACAGGTTGATTGCGGCCACATGTGGGAGCGGGCTTGCCCTAATGCCAGTCAGTTAAGCCTTTTTGTAGGAGCGAGCTTGCTCGCGAAGAACTTGAGAGCGCCGCGTTTACCTAGCAAACACGCGTTATCGTTGACGTCCTTCGCGAGCAAGCTCGCTCCTACAGAAAGCAGAATCCGCTTAACTGACTGGCATTAGGGCTTGCCCGCGATGGCGTCCTCAGGCGCGCCGCATCCCAATATGCGGAATATCATCCTCCAGATACACCTCCCCCTCGACCTTGAACCCATATCTGGCGTAGTACCCCTGCAAATGCGCCTGGGCTGAGAGAAAGATCGGCGTCTGCGGCCAGATATCGTCGATCTGCTTGAGGGTTTCCTCCAGCATCTGGTGGCCCAGGCCGGTGCCCCGGGCCACCTCGGCCACCAGCACACGGCCGATAACCACGTCACCGCCATGCAGCTCCGGGTCCAGCAGGCGCAGGTAGGCCACCAGTTGGTTGTCCTGCCAGGCCATCAGGTGGTGGGTATCGCCTTCCAGGTCCTGGTCATCGATATCCTGGTAGATGCATTTCTGCTCGACCACAAACACCGCTGCCCGCAGACGCAAAATGGCGTAGAGCTGTTCCTTGCCCAGATCATTGTGGTGCTTGCAAACCCAATCGACAGTCATTGTTCCATCTCGCATAAAGACCTGACCCGGATAGTAATGCCCTGGCCGGCGACTGTCTTGGGCGACGGTGCAAACACCGGTAAAACCGCGTTTTTTGTGAGTGGCGTCAATTTGCCATCATTGAGTGCTTTCGCCGTGGGGTTCTTTGTGTAATCTGCGGTACACCGCGAGCGATAAGCTACAGTCAGAACCTGGAAGACCTCCCGCCAGGCGCCATCGCCCGCAAGGAACTGCCCGTTGTGCAAGGACATTAAGCATGCTGCGATTGTCTCGTGCCGTTGCTTTGATCGTATTGTTGTTGCTGGCCCCCACGGTGGCCGCAGAACGCTTGCGCCTGGTGGCGGATGCGTGGCCGCCGTTTACCGATGCGAGCCTGGTCAATGGTGGCCTGGCCACTGATATTGTCAGCACCGCCCTGGCGCGTGCCGGCTATGCCAGTGATTTCGAGCAGGTGCCGTGGGCGCGGGCATTGATGGGGGTGGGTGACGGGCGTTATGACGTGCTGATCAATGCCTGGTACGACGAGGCGCGCACGCACTTGGGGCAGTTTTCCGCCGAGTACCTGCTCAACCGCGTGCGTTTTATCAAGCGCCGCAATGACCCCATCGAGTTCCAGAACCTGCAGCAATTGCACGACTACCCTGTCGCCGTGGTGCGTGGCTACGCCTATTCGGCAGACTTTGATGCCGATCCCCATTTGCACAAAGTCCCGGTGCATAACTTCGCCATGGCCGTGCGCATGCTGGCGGCCCAGCGGGTGCGGCTGACGGTGGAGGACGAGTATGTCGCGCGTTTTTACCTGGCACGGGAGTCACCCAGGGTACGCAATGCGGTGGAGTTTTTGCCCAAGGCCTTGAGCGAGAACAGCCTGCATATTCTGGTCAGCCTGAAAAACCCCAAGCATGAGCAGATTGTTGCCGGGTTTGATCGGGAGATCAGCAAGATGAAGGCGGATGGCAGTTATGCGCGTCTTCTTAAGCAACATGGGATGTAGTGTTCTTAAGGCCGCCATCGCGAGCAAGCCCGCTCCCACATTTTGATCTGCGAATACTTTCAAGTGTGGGAGCGGGCTTGCTCGCGATAGGGCCCTAGGCCGCGCTGGTTTCCTTGATCAAATGCGCCGCCAACGTACGCAGCGGCCCCAACTGCCGACAGATCAACGCCAGTTGCGTCTGCACCAGCCTTTGCGCCTCATCGATCTCATCCGGCATCTGCTCCAGCTCCACCGCCAGCGCTTCCTCGGCATCGCTCTGCACCGCAATCGGCTGTTTGTTCGCCAGCCCCGTGGCGATTTCGTCGATGCTGCTGGCCAGGGTCTTGCCCGCGCCTTCGATCAGGTGCTCGCGCACGTCCGCTGGCAGTTGGGTATCGCGGTGTGCACCCAGCCCCGACAGGTAGCTGAGCAAGGTGTGGGACAGCACCAGGAAGCGGAAACCCACATCGGCTTCCTTACGGAAGTGCCCAGGCTCCATCAGCATATTGGCCAGGGTGGTGGACAGCGCGGCGTCGGCGTTGTGCGCATTGCGCCGGGCCAGGCGGTAGGCCAGGTCGTCGCTCTTGCCGGCGGCATATTGCTGCATGATCTGGCGTAAATAGATGCTGTTGCAGGTCAGGGTGTTGGCCAGCACTTTGTTCAGGCGCCGGCCTTGCCAGTCTGGCAGGAACAGGAACACCGCGAGCCCGGCGATCAGGCTGCCGAGCAAGGTATCGAACAGGCGCGGCAGGAACAGCCCGTAGCCATCGCCCACCTGGTTGAAGCAGAACAGCACCATCAGGGTAATGGCGGCGGTGGCCAGGGTGTAGCGGGTGGTGCGGTTGATAAAGAACACCAGCCCGGCGGCGATGGCGAACATCGACTGCACCAGGGGGCTGGGGAACAGGTCGAACAGCGCCCAGGCCACCGTCAGGCCAATGGCTGTGCCGACGATCCGCTGGCCGAGCTTGCGCCGCGTGGCGCCGTAGTTGGGCTGGCAGACAAACAGAGTGGTGAGGATGATCCAGTAGCCCTGGGACGGGTGGATCAAATGCACCATGCCGTAGCCGACACTCAGCGCCAGGGGCAGGCGCAGGGCGTGACGGAACAGCAGCGAAGTCGGCGTCAGTTGGGTACGCAGGCGCGTCCACATTTCCTTGAGGTTGCGCGGCGAACGGTCCAGCAGGCTGCTGTCGCTGGCATCGGCCAGGCTGTCGGGGTTGCTGGCGTCACTGAGCAGGCGGTCGAGGGTCGACAGGTTGGCCGCCAGCGCGCGCAACGAACGCAGCAGGCCGCGCCAGGCCGGGTTGCTCTGGATGCGCAGGTGTTCGAGGGAGGCATTCAGGTCGCCCAGGGCCTCGGCGAAGCTATCGTCATAGACAAACGGCTGGCGCAACTGGATCGACTCGGCGAGGGCCTGGCAGGCCTTGCCTTGCTGGCGCAAGAGGCGCTGGCAGCGGAACAGCACGTCACTGTGGAAGAACGCCTCGGCCAGGGCGTTGTAGGGGTAGTGGGAGGAACTGGCGCGTTCGTGGATGTCCTGGGCCAGGAAATACAGCTTGAGGTAGCGGCTGACCTTGGAGCCCGGCCGGCCATTGCCGACACGGTGCAGGATGATTTCCTTGGCCGCATTGAGCGCCGCCACCACCCGGCCATTTTGTTGCGCCAGCTCCAGGCGACGGGCTTCGACGTCCAGTTGGCGAATGGGCTCGAACAGCGACGACTTGAGCTTGAGGTAACGCCCCAGTTCGCGAAACAGCCGGGCCAGGCTCTGTTGCACCGGCTGGTTGGAAAACAGCGCCTGCCACAGCACCGACAGCACGCCATACCAGGCGGCGCCGGCCACCAGCAGCAAAGGCTCGTGCCAGAAGTCGGTGACGGCGCCACCGCGCTGGTCCACGCCGATCATGGTGTAGACCGACAGGATCAAGGTGGCCGAGGCAATCGCGCCATAGCGCTCGCCCAGGGCGCCGAGCATGGTCAGGCAGAAACTCGCCAGGGCAATGGCGATGGCAAAGATCCACGGGTAGGGAAACAGCAACTCCACCGACAGCGCCGCCACGCTGAAACACACCAGCGTTACCGCCAGTGCATTGAGGCGGCCTTGCCAGCTGTCATCGGTCTCGGCCAGGGCGCTGGCGATAATCCCCAGGAACAGCGGGATCAGCAGCGACATTTCATCCTGATACCAGCACAGCGCCATGCTGCCGGTGAGGGCGATAAACACCCGTACGCTGTAACTGAACTTATCCAGTGCCCAAAGGCGCCGCATGGACTGCTTGAACGAGGTCGAGGACATGAAGGCTGGGGTCTTCCGGGACGATGCCGCTAAATTGAGCCAGTAATGACGCTACGGCAAGCGTGGCGATCACATTCATAAGCAAAAAATATCCCAGGCACACCACAATCCAACTGTGGATATCAGGCGTATTGCGCCGCCGCATACCCCGACGCCCACGCCCACTGGAAGTTGAACCCGCCCAGGTGCCCGGTCACGTCCAGCACTTCGCCGATAAAATACAGGCCGGGGCTTTTCAGCGATTCCATGGTCTTGGACGACACTTCCCGCGTATCCACCCCGCCCAGGGTGACTTCGGCGGTGCGGTAGCCTTCGGTGCCGGCCGGGACCAATTGCCAGTTGCCCAGCTGGGTGGCGATGTCTGCCAGTTCGGCGTGGGTGTACTGCTTCATCGGCTTGGACACAAACCACGTCTCGGCCAGCAGGTTGGCCATCTTCTTGGTGAAGATCTCGCCCAGCAGGGTCTTGAGCTCGCTGTTGGGGCGCTCGGCCTGTTGCTGTTGCAGCCAGGCGTGGGCGTCGTGGTCGGGCAGCAGGTTGATCTCTACCGTGTCGCCGGGCTCCCAGTACGAGGAAATCTGCAAAATCGCCGGCCCGCTCAGGCCGCGATGGGTAAACAGAATGTTCTCGCGAAAGCTCTGCCCATTACAGCTGACCAGGCAATCGACTGAGGTTCCGGACAGCTCGCCACACAGCGCCTTGAGCTGATCGGTGATGGTAAACGGCACCAGCCCGGCGCGGGTCGGTAGCAGCTCATGGCCGAACTGCTTGGCCACCTGGTAGCCAAAGCCGGTGGCGCCCAGGGTGGGAATCGACAGGCCGCCGGTGGCGATCACCAGGGACTCGCAGCGCAATTCGCCGAGGGTGGTCTGCAACTGATAGCCGCTGTCGAGTTTGCTGATCGCCTGGATCGAGGTGTCCAGGTGCAGGCTCACGCCGGTCTGGATGCACTCGTCGAGCAGCATGCCGAGGATGTCGCTGGATTTGTTATCGCAAAACAGCTGGCCGAGTTTTTTCTCGTGGTACGGCACGCCATGCTTGGCCACCAGGCCGATGAAATCCCACTGGGTGTAGCGGGCCAGGGCGGATTTGCAAAAGTGCGCATTGTGCGAGAGAAAGTTGGCCGGCTCGGTGTACATATTGGTGAAGTTACAGCGGCCACCGCCGGACATCAGGATCTTCTTGCCGGCCTTGTTCGCATGGTCGATCAACATCACCTTGCGCCCACGCCCGGCGGCGGTCAGCGCGCACATCAAGCCTGCGGCGCCAGCGCCAATGATCACAACTTCGGTCGAGCGCACAGCAATGTCCTCACAAAAACCTGATGATCGTTCCCACGCTCTGCGTGGGAACGCCTCATGGACGCTCTGCGTCCGCTTGATGACGCAGAGCGTCACGGGATGCGCTCCCACGCAGAGCGTGGGAGCGATCGGGAGTGGTGTGTTTACAGGATCCGCACGCGCAACGAACGGCCCTTGATCTTGCCGTCGTTCAAGCGCTGCAATGCCTGCTTGGCAACGCTGCGCTCCACTGCCACGTAGGCCTGGAAGTCAAAGATCGCGATCTTGCCCACCTGGGCGCCCGGGATCCCGGCTTCACCGGTCAGCGCGCCAAGGATGTCGCCTGGGCGAACCTTGTCTTTACGACCGGCAGCAATGCACAGCGTGCTCATCACCGGCAGCAGCGGCGCGCCGCCCTGGGATTTGAGGTTGCTCAGTTGGTCCCAGTTCAGCGGGGCCTTTTGCAGCAGTTCGATGGCCTGGGCACGGTGTGCCTCGGACGGCGCCACCAGGCTGATGGCGATCCCGGTCTCACCGGCACGACCGGTACGGCCCACGCGGTGGATGTGGATTTCCGAGTCGCGGGCCAGTTCGACGTTGATCACCATGTCCAGCGAGTCGATGTCCAGGCCACGGGCCGCCACGTCGGTGGCCACCAGTACCGAAGTACTGCGGTTGGCAAACATCGCCAGCACCTGGTCACGGTCGCGCTGTTCCAGGTCGCCATGCAGGCCGACCGCAGAAATGCCCTTGGCGGTCAGGTGATCCACGGTTTCTTGCACTTGCTGCTTGGTAAAGCAGAAGGCCACGCAAGAGGCGGGACGGAAGTGCGACAGCACCTTGGTCACCGCGTCCATGCGTTCATCCGGGGAGATTTCGTAGAAACGCTGCTCGATCTGCTCGTCGGAGTGGAACGCTTCGGCCTTGACCTGCTGTGGCGCGCGCATGAATT
This sequence comes from Pseudomonas sp. ICMP 8385, assembly GCF_002699915.1. Lineage (NCBI taxonomy): Bacteria > Pseudomonadati > Pseudomonadota > Gammaproteobacteria > Pseudomonadales > Pseudomonadaceae > Pseudomonas > Pseudomonas sp. ICMP 8385. Next base: position 217,943 of record NZ_LKBY01000091.1, read on the forward strand.
TGGAGGCCAGTTGCTTGATGCTCACCGGGTAGGTGGCCGAGAACAGCAGGGTCTGGCGACGGGCCGGGGTCTTGCTGATGATGTCTTCGATGGCGTCGTAGAAACCCATGTCGAGCATGCGGTCGGCTTCATCGAGGATCAGCGTGTTCAAGCCGTCCAGCACCAGCGAACCCTTGCGCAGGTGTTGCTGGATGCGGCCCGGGGTGCCGACGATAACGTGGGCGCCATGCTCCAGGGAGGCGATCTGCGGGCCCAGGGACACGCCGCCGCACAGGGTCAGCACCTTGATGTTGTCTTCGGCGCGGGCCAGGCGGCGGATTTCCTTGGCCACCTGGTCAGCCAGCTCGCGGGTCGGGCACATCACCAGGGCCTGGCAACCGAAGTAGCGCGGGTTGATCGGGTTCAGCAGGCCGATACCGAAGGCGGCGGTCTTGCCGCTGCCGGTCTTGGCCTGGGCGATCAGGTCCAGCCCCTTGAGGATCACCGGCAAGCTTTGCGCCTGGATCTGCGTCATCTCGGTATAACCCAGCGAGTCGAGGTTAGCCAGCATGGCGGCGGAGAGCGGCAAAGTATTAAAAGCGGTGGCGATGGTGGTCACGGGACTGGCTCTGCAAAACAAAATGTCGCGCAGTGTACCAGTCCCGTGGGAATTTCCCTGCAAGTTCTAGACGAGTCGCTGCTTAAGGCTCAATGTCGTGCTCGCGGCTGACCACCCGTTTGCCATCTTTTGGCGACAATTGCAGGAAGATCGCCGCCGCCAGCATCGCCATGATGCCCACGGTCAGGAACGTCAACTGGAAGGCCTCAAGCACCGTATTGACTCCATCGTTACCGGCTTGGGCAGTAAACCCGCCGAGCAGGGCGCCGGCACAGGCCACGCCCAGGCTCAGGGCCAGTTGTGCCACCACCGACAGCAAGCTGTTGCCGCTGCTGGCCTGGGCGTCGTCGAGGTCGATCAGGGTCACGGTGTTCATCGCGGTAAATTGCAGGGAGTTGATCGCCCCCAGCACGGCGAGCATCGCCAGCAGCAGCGGGTACGGCGTCTGTTCGCTGACCAGGCCCATGCTCGCCAGCATGATGCCCAGCGCCAGGGTGTTGCCGGTGAGCACGAGGCGATAGCCCAGGCGTTCGATCAGCGGCCGGGCGATGGACTTGGCAACCATCGCCGCCGCCGCCAGGGGCAGCATGCTCATCCCGGCCTGGGACGGCGAGTAGCCCAGGGCGATCTGCAGCAGCAAGGGCACGAGGAACGGCAGGGCGCCGCTGCCCAGGCGCGCGAACAGGTTGCCGAGAATGCCCACGGCAAAGGTGCGGGTCTTGAACAGCACCGGCGAGAACAAGGGGTTGTCGACATGCCCGGCGCGCAGCCAGTAGGCCGCCAGGCACGCCATGCCGCCGAACAGCAGCAACATCACGCGCAAGTGCGGCAGGTGCAGCTCGCCCAGGCCTTCCATGGCAATGGTGATCAGTACCATCGCTGCGCCAAACAGCAAAAAGCCCAGGCTGTCGAAGCGTGTACGCTCGCTGCCGCGCAGGTCGGGGATGAATTTCCACACGGCGTAGCAGCCGATCATGCCCACCGGCAGGTTGATCAGGAAGATCCAGTGCCAGGTCAGGTACTGCACCATCCAGCCACCCATGGTCGGGCCGAGCAGGGGGCCGAGCAGGCCGGGAATGGTGATAAACCCCATGATCCGCACCAGCTCTGAGCGCGGGTAGGCGCGCAGCACCACCAGCCGGCCCACCGGCAGCATCAGCGCACCGCCCAGGCCCTGGATCACCCGTGCACCCACCAGCATGCTCAGGCTGCTGGACAGGGCGCACAGCAGCGAGCCGATGCTGAACAGCATGATCGCGCCAAAGAAAATCTTCTTGGTGCCGAAACGGTCGGCGATCCAGCCCGAGGCCGGGATCAGCAAAGCCACGGTAAGCATGTAGGCGATGATCACGCCCTGCATGCGTAGCGGGTTTTCTGCCAAGTCTTCGGCCATGGCGGGCAGTGCCGTGTTGAGAATCGTGCCGTCGAGCGATTGCATGAAGAAGGCAATCGCGACCACCCAGGGTAACCAGCGGGCGGTCTTGGCATCGAGCACGACACGATTGGGCATGGGATCCCTTTTGTTAGCAGGCTATGTGTTGCCGATTATGCGCCAACCTCTACCGGTTTTCCCACTGGCGGTTCGTCTATATCGGCGATGGCCACGTCCTGGCCCACCAGGAAGTCGATCAGCGCCCGATGCACCGCCAGCGCCGCCTCCCGCGACTCCAGGTCGAGCAAATGGCCGGTGTGTTCGGCGCTGGCGAAGCTGCTGCGGCCCACGTACTGCTTGAACAGTTGGGCTTCATTGGCCGGGGTGTATTCGTCCAGGGTGCCGTTGAGAAAGTGCACCGGGGTTTCGATCTGGCGCAATTGCGGCAGGTAGTTACCATCACCCAGGGCCAGTACCTGGTGAATATGAAAGCGCGCCTGGCGGTATTCGGTGGTGGCCATGGTCGACAAGTGCCGATGGTTATTGCGCTTGAGCCGGCTGGAGAGGAATTTGCCGACCGTCTCATTGAGCAAGTGGCCGACGGCGGACTTGTCATCGGCCTCGATCAGCACCCGCACGCGCTCCACATATTCGAGCATCGCCGGGTTGAGGTTGGGCGCCAGGGCCATGACCACCGAGCTTTCGATGGACGGCGGGTTGCGCGCCAGGGTCAGCAGGGTCGAGATGCCGCCCCAGGAGGCCGACACCAGGTGGTTGACCTGGAAGCGCTCCACCAGCGCCCGCAGGATCTCGACTTCGTCGTCCTTGGTCACCAGGTCCAGGTCGGTGTTGTAATGGCGCGAATAGCCGGAAAACGGTAGGTCGAACATCAACACATTGAAGTGCTCGGCCAGGCACTTGCTGGTGCGGGCGAATGAGCGGGTGGTGGACAGCGCGCCGTTGACCAGCAGCACGGTCTTGCGTTGCGGATCGTTGCCCAGTTGCTCTACGTGAACGTTGTAGTGCTTGAACAACTTATCAATGACAAAACTTCCTTGGTACATGTCAACGCTCCGGCTCGCCCTATCCCGGGCGAGGTCATGCATCATTTGCGAACAAATGGGTTGAGAGTGGCGGGATGCCACTAACCTTTATAACGAGGTTTTGGAGTGTCGACAACAGCCCGCCAGACAATGGGATTTTTCATCAAGATGCAGGGCGCTTACTCCTACAACGTTAGCGTGAGGCGTTTTACCAGCGCGCCGGGCAGCAAGTTGGACGAGGTGTTGCGCTCGCCATAGGTACTGGCCGACAGCAGCAACTCGCGCTCGGCCGTCAGCGCTTCCAATTGCGAACCCAACAGGTGATACACGCTGTCATCAAAACGCATGGTGCTGACCGGCGCCTTGATCTTGCCGTCTTCCACCCAGAAGGTGGCGAACCGGGTCATGCCCGTCAGGCGCGCCGCCGGTTGGTCGGAGTAGTTCAGGTACCACAGGTTGCTGATATACAGGCCGGTGCCCAGTTGCTTGAGGATATCGGCCTGGGCCAGGTTGCCGGCCGCCATCTGCAAGGCGCTGGGCGACTCATCGCCGCTGGCGCCGTTGGTGCTCAAGCCGTATTCGGCGGCGCTGCGCGAGTTGACCAGTTGCCCTTGCGCCTGGCCCTTGGCGATCAAGGTCACGTCGCTGCGCGGGTAACCGTCCCGGGAAAACGCCGGGCTCAGGGAGGTCGTGATCTGTTCGCCCAGGCCCACCAGCGGGCTTAGCGCCTGGTCGCCGGCATACAGGCGCTGCAACGGGCTGCCCTTGCTGGCGATGGCCTGTGCAGAAAAACCACCCCAGGCCAGCAGGCCGATGATTTCTTCCATGGCCGCCGGTGCCAGGTAGGCGCGGTATTGGCCAGGCGCCAGGGGGTGTAACGGCCGGCCAAGGAACGCCAGTTGTTCGCGGGCTTGCTGCAAGCGCTGGGCAAAGGCCGCGCTGTCCCAGGCAGCGCCGGCGTAGCTGGCCTTGACCGCCTCGCCATTGGCATGGAACAGGCTGAAGTCAAAGTTGAAGCTATTGGCCTGGTGCCAGCCAAAAGCCCCCGCTGAGCTGGCGAACCCACGGCTGATCGGCCCGGCGGCATAAATGCCGACCAGATCGAGCCCTTGGGCGCCCTGGCTGATGTCGGCCAGCACCTGATCGAGGGCCGGCAGTGCCTGGGCCTGCTCGCTGGTGGTTTGCCAGGCCGTGCGGTTGAGCAGCAGGTAAGGATCCCTGGGCAGCAACGGCAAGGTGTCGCGCAGTTGTTGCAGGCCCTCGGCCAGGCGCTGGCGGTCCACCTCGGGGGTGCCAGCCAGGGTGATAGCGAGGTCGGCGTGCCGGCCATCGTTGATCAGTTTGAGGTTGAGGCCGGCCTGCTGCACCTGGCCGGCCTGGCGTACTTTGGCGTGGTTGAAACGCACGAATTCGGACGACTCCGCCGCGTAGCCCAGGTGAAACTGTTCCTCGTCGGTGATGGCCTGCTGGAGCCACTGCACCAGGTCCTTGAAAGCCTTCATCAGGCGTCTCCTCCAAACACATCCACATTGCTGAAGACACACGCCGGCGATGCATGGCCGACGCGGATCACCTGGTTCGGCTCGCCCTTGCCACAGTTGGGCGTGCCCAGCACCTTGAAGGTACTGGCATCGCCCACGGCACTGAGCTTGCGCCAGAACTGCGCGGATATCGCCCGGTAGTTGGGGTTCTTCACCACGCCCTTGAGCTCGCCGTTCTCGATCAACCGGCCCCATTCGCAGCCGAACTGGAACTTGTTGCGGGCGTCGTCGATGGACCAGGAACGGTTGGTCGACATCAGGATGCCGTGTTCGATGCCGCCGATCAGTTGCGCCAGGCTCTGGTCGCCAGCCTCGATATTGAGGTTGGCCATGCGGTCGATGGGGGCGCGGTTCCAACTGCTGGCACGGCTGTTGGCCACGCCGCCCAGGCCCGAGCGGTATTGCGACAGCGCCCCGCCCAGGGGCCTGAGCAGCAGGCCGTTACGGATCAGGAACTGCTTGCTGGCGGGGGTGCCGTCATCGTCGTGGGCGTAACTGGCCAGTTGCTCGGGGATATCCGGGTCGAAGGTCACGTTCAGCAGATTGGAGCCGTATTGCAGATGGCCGAAGTCGCTGGCCTTGACGAAGCTGGTGCCGGCGTAATTGCGCTCGTCCCCGAGGATGCGGTCCAGCTCCAGCGGGTGGCCGATGGATTCGTGGATCTGCAGGATCATCTGGTCGGGCATCAGCAGCAGGTCGCGCGGGCCCTGGGGTGTGTTGGGGGCCAGCAGCAGTTGCAGGGCCTCGTCGGCCACCCGTGGCGCGGCGCCGACCAGGCCGAAGCGGCTGATCACATCAAAGCCGCCTTGCTGGCCAAAGTTGCTGCCGCCCAGGGTGCGGGTCTGGCTGTCGGTGCCGTCGTAGGCGGTCACGTTGACGCCGGGGAACATAAAGCGTTGGGCCTGGCGCAACTCGGCGCCGGCACTGTTGAGGTAGATCTGTTCAACATGGGTGGTGCCCAGGCTGACTTCCCAGCTCACCAGGCGCTCGTCCTTGGGCACGGCGGCCGATTCGGCGCCGAGCAGTTGGTAGCAGTCGCTCAGGGACGGGAAGGGTTGGTCGAGCTCTGGCGACAGGTAGTCGGCAATGTCACTGGACACCGGCTGGTCGCGCAGGTCGAGCAGGGCATGGGGCCTGATCCGCCGTGCTTGCTGTTCGGCGCGCTCCAGGGCGGCTTGCAGGCCGGCCAGGGAAATATCGTGAGTGGCCGCGTAGGCTTCGACACCGTTGAGGCGCACGGTGAGCATGGCGCCTTCATCACGGCTCAGGTGCGGCGGTTCGGCGACGTTCTTGCGCACCGACAGGGACTGGCCGGACTCGCGCACGTAGCGCAGGGAGAAGAATTCGGCGCGGGTGCGCAGGGCGGCGAAATGTTGTTTGAGTTGCGGGTGTTTGTCGAACATGGGGACCTCCTTGTTGGCCTTGAGGGCCCCATCGCGGGCAAGCCCGCTCCCACAGGGGGAACGCATTCCAAATGTGGGAGCGGGCTTGCTCGCGATGCTATTGGCTTTAGACCGGGCAACCCTTGGCGCGCAGGATGGCGTCAAAGCGATCAGGGTCCAGGGTGCCGGCTTCGATGGCGGCCAGTGTGGCTTTCTCGCGGGCCAGCAGGTCATGGCAGCGCACCAGCAATTCCGGCAGTTCGCTGCGCGAAGCGGCGACCACGCCGTCGCCGTCGCCGATCATCAGGTCGCCAGGGGCAACCAGCATGCCGGCGCAAGAGATCGGTACGTTGATCTCGCCACCGCCGTCCGTGCTCGGGCCACGGTGTACGCCGCCGATGGCGTAGGCCGGCAGTTCGCCGGTCTGCCATTCGTCGAGGTCGCGCAGGGCGCCGTTGATCACCACGCCCACAATGCCGGCCTTCAGGGCCATGGCGCGCATGATGCCGCCGAACACGGCGCGGGTCAGGTCGGCGCTGCCGTCGATCACCAGCACATCGCCCGGGCGGGCCATCTGCATGGCTTTGAGAATCATCAGGTTGTCACCGGGGCGCACCCGCACGGTCAGGGCGCTGCCGAGCATCGGTGCATTGCCGTGGAAGGCCTTCAGGCCCAGGCCACCGACGTTACGGCCCAGGCAATCGCTGACGGCCGCAGCCGGGATCTTGCTGAATTCCTTCAGCCATTTCGGATCCAGCGGTTCAACGTTTGGATTGATCAGGAAGCCGGTAGGCCATTTGCTCGAAGAAACGACATCAAACATGAGAAAGCCTCGTGGCCAGGCAGAAGCCGGCGTGTCGGTAGGAAGGTGAAACGTTTGCGCGAGGGGCTAGATTAGGCCGGCGCGGGGGGTGGGATCAAGGGCGGGGCGGTGTAGGAAGAGTCTGGGAAGATGTGTGTTGGCTGGTCGGGCCTTATCGGGAGCAAGCCCCCTCCCACATTTTGCTGTGTGAATACATTCAAATGTGGGAGCTGGCTTGCCTGCGATAGGAGCGCCGCGGTGTAACGGTTACTGCGCGGTAGGACCCACTTCACGCAACGGCTTGCCACGCACCGGCGCATCGCCAGCCACGTAGTAGTCCGCCGTGCTGCGCGGCAACTGGCGGCCACGCATCTTGTCGGCGATTTTCTCGGCGATCATGATGGTGGGCGCGTTCAGGTTGCCGGTGGTGATGATCGGCATGATCGACGCATCGACCACCCGCAGGCCCTGCATGCCATGCACGCGGCCTTCGCCATCGACCACGGCCATCTCGTCGGTGCCCATCTTGCACGAGCAGGACGGGTGGAACGCGGTTTCGGCGTGTTCGCGGATGAACTTGTCCAGTTGCTCGTCGGTTTGCACCTCGATGCCCGGGCTGATCTCGCGGCCACGGTAGGGGTCCAGTGCCGGCTGCTGCATGATTTCACGGGTTAGGCGGATGCCATCGCGAAATTCCTGCCAGTCCTGCTCGGTGGCCATGTAGTTGAAGAGGATGCTCGGGTAGTCCCGTGGGTTCTTCGACTTCACGTGCACGCGGCCACGGCTCGGCGAGCGCATGGAGCCCATGTGCGCCTGGAAACCGTGCTCTTTCACACCGTTGCTGCCGTTGTAGTTAATCGCTACCGGCAGGAAGTGGTACTGGATGTTCGGCCACTCGAATTCTTCACGGGTACGGATAAAACCGCCCGCCTCGAACTGGTTGCTGGCGCCGATGCCGGTGCCGTTGAACAGCCATTCGGCACCAATGGCCGGCTGGTTGTACCAGAGCAGCGACGGGTACAGCGAGACCGGCTGGGTGCAGGCGTATTGCAGGTACAGTTCCAGGTGGTCCTGCAGGTTTTCACCGACGCCCGGCAGGTCGTGGACCACCGGGATGTCGAGGCTTTCCAGGAGTTTGGCCGGGCCCACACCGGAACGTTGCAGCAGTTGCGGCGAACCAATGGCGCCGCTGCAGACGATGACTTCCTTGCGAGCACGGGCTTCAACGCGCTCTTCGGCAGCGCCGATCAGGTAACGCACGCCGACTGCGCGCTTGCCTTCAAACAGCACTTTGTCGCTGAGGGCATGGGTGACGATGGTCAGCGTGGAGCGCTGTTTGGCGGTGTCCAGGTAGCCACGGGCGGTACTGGCGCGACGGCCTTTGGGCGTCACGGTACGGTCCATCGGGCCGAAGCCTTCCTGCTGGTAGCCGTTCAAGTCTTCGGTGCGTGGGTAACCGGCCTGCACGCCGGCTTCAACCATGGCGTGGAACAGCGGGTTATTCCCGGCTTTAGGCGTGGTCACACTGACCGGGCCGTCGCCACCGTGGTAGTCGTTGGGGCCGATGTCGCGGGTTTCGGCCTTGCGGAAATACGGCAGGCAGTCGAGGTAGCTCCAGTTTTCCAGGCCTGGCAGTTTCGACCAGTTGTCATAGTCCATGGCGTTGCCACGGATGTAGCACATGCCGTTGATCAGCGACGAGCCGCCCAGGCCCTTGCCGCGCCCACATTCCATGCGGCGGCCGTCCATATGTGGCTCTGGATCGGTTTCGTAGGCCCAGTTGTAGCGGCGGCCTTGCAGCGGGAACGCCAGGGCGGCCGGCATCTGGGTACGGAAATCGAAACGGTAGTCCGGGCCGCCGGCTTCCAGCAGCAAAACGGTGACGCCTTCGTCTTCGGTCAGACGGGTCGCCAGGGTGTTACCGGCGGAGCCGGCACCCACAATGATGTAGTCGTATTCTTGGGACATAAATGCACCCTCTTTGGAGTTGGTCAGGTTGGGGCCCATCGCGGGCAAGCCCGCTCCCACAGGGGAACGCATTCCAATGTGGGAGCTGGCTTGCCTGCGATGGCGGCCCGGCAGGCAATACAGAACCCGGGTTTAGAACACCGAGGCGTAGTCGCCCAGCTCAACCTGTACCGATTTGATGCGGGTGAAGTTGTTCAGCGAACTGATGCCGTTTTCACGGCCCACACCCGACTGCTTGTAGCCGCCCACTGGCATCTTGGCGTCGGACTCGCCCCAGGCGTTGATCCAGCAGATACCCGCTTCGAGCTGGTGAATCACGCGGTGGGCGCGGTTCAGATCCTTGGTGACCAGGCCCGCGGCTAGGCCGAAGTCGGTGTCGTTGGCACGACGGATCACTTCTTCTTCAGTCTCGTAGGTGAGGATGCTCATCACCGGGCCAAAGATTTCTTCACGCACGATGGTCATTTCGTCGGTGCAGTCAGTGAACACCGTCGGTGCCACGAACGCGCCCTTGGCGAAGTCGCCAGTGGTCAGGCGGTCGCCGCCACACAGCAGGCGTGCGCCTTCTTCCTTGCCCTTGGCGATGTAGCCCAGCACGCTTTCCATGTGGGCGAAGCTGACCAGTGGGCCGAAGTTGGTGTTTTCGTCTTCTGGGTTGCCGACGCGGATGCGCGCAACACGCTCGACGATCTTGGCTTCAAAGGCGGCCTGCAGGTGCTTTGGAATAAACACACGGGTGCCGTTGGTGCAGACCTGGCCGGAGCTGTAGAAGTTGGCCATCATCGCAGTGTCGGCGGCGCGATCCAGGTCGGCGTCGTCGAAGATGATCAGCGGGGACTTGCCGCCCAGTTCCATGGTCACGTCCTTGAGCGAGGAGCTCGAAGCGCTGGCCATGACCTTCTTGCCGGTGTCGGTGCCGCCGGTGAAGGAGATTTTCTCGATGCGTGGGTGCTCGGTCAGCCAGGTGCCGACTTCACGGCCGCTGCCGGTCAGGACGTTGAACACACCATCCGGTACGCCGGCTTCGGTGTAGATCTCGGCCAGTTTCAGGGTGGTCAGCGACGTCACTTCACTTGGCTTGAAGATCATGGCGTTGCCGGCCGCCAGGGCTGGGGCAGACTTCCACAGGGCGATCTGGATCGGGTAGTTCCACGCGCCGATACCGGCGACCACGCCCAGCGGCTCGCGGCGGGTGTAGACGAACGAAGTGGTACGCAGCGGGATCTGCTCGCCTTCGATGGCGGGCACCAGGCCGGCGTAGTATTCCAGCACGTCGGCACCGGTGACGATGTCGACGTACTTGGTTTCGGAGAAGGATTTACCGGTGTCCAGGGTTTCCAGGGCGGCCAGTTCATCGTTGCGCTCGCGCAGGATTTCCACGGCGCGACGCAGGATGCGCGAACGCTCCATGGCGGTCATCGCGGCCCAGATTTTCTGGCCCTTTTCGGCGCTGACCACGGCACGCTCAACGTCTTCAAAAGTAGCGCGTTGCACATTGGCGAGAACTTCACCGTTAGCCGGGTTGATGGCCTCGAAGGTGGCATCGCTGCCAGCGTCGCTGTAGCGGCCGTCAATGTAGAGTTTTTGCAGGTCGAAACGGGCCATAAAGTCCTCGCAAGTGCATAAGTGGTTGGCGTTAACCACTGAAGGGGCGTAGCCCGCTCAGTAGCCGTTCAGGGGTTGAGCGTTTATGTGTGCTCTAACTCACCTGCTTGGCCAATTGGAAATCCATGTATTCGTAAGCGATCCGTTGCGCTTGCTCCGTGTCGAAAGCGTCTCCCGACAGGGCGCCGCGCAACCACAAGCCGTCGATCAGGGCCGCCAGGCCTCGGGCTGCGCTGCGTGCATCTTCCAGCGGCAGCACACGGCGGAACTGGCAGCACAGGTTGGAATACAGGCGGTGATCGTTGATCCGCTGCAACCTGTGCAAAGACGGGTGGTGCATGCTGGTGGCCCAGAAGGCCAGCCAGGTTTTCATTGCCGGGCCATTGACCTGGCTGGCGTCGAAGTTGCCGCCGATAATCACTTGAAGGTGGGCCCGTGGGCTGTCTTCCTTCAAGGCCTGCCGGCGTTCGTGGACGTTCTCGATCAGCACATTCATCAGGTACCGCATCGTGGCGGCGATCAGGCCATTCTTGTCCTGAAAGTAGTGACTGATGATGCCGTTCGAGACACCGGCCAGACGGGCGATCAGCGCAATGCTGGCATCCCCCATCCCGACCTGATCGATGGCCGTCAATGTGGCTTCGATCAACTGCTGGCGGCGTATGGGTTGCATACCGACCTTGGGCATGTAGCACCTCTCCTTAGGCCTGCCGACGGGCGTAAACGCTCGTCGGCTTGAGGGCCAGTCTATTTTGTTTTGATTGAACGTTCAATCAACAAAGAATAAGATCTGCGGCAAATGGTCGCTGCCTACAGGTATTTCCTACATGGCGGCAGGCACATCTGACATCCATAAAAACCCTTGAAACAGCCCATGACAGCGCGTCGCTGGGGTGCGGGGATTTTCGGGATGTCTTTATAACACCCGTCCGTCGACTGCCGAAAAATCGATGGCGCGGGTCAAGCGCTGCCTTGTGTCCCCTCTCGCACTGCCCGGAGCCTCTGTGCCATGAGTTCTGCCTCTCTTATAAAGACCCCACCGGAAAAGGTGCGGGTCAACGGTTGGGTGTTCTACACCTCCACCGCGCTGATCCTGCTGTTGACCGCCATTCTGATCATCGCCCCGCAAGAGGCCGGCAGAATGCTGGGAGTCGCCCAGACCTGGCTCTCGAAAAGCTTTGGCTGGTACTACATGGTGGTCATCGCCGCCTACCTGGTATTCGTGGTGGGGCTGGCGTTTTCGTCCTACGGCAAATTGAAGCTGGGCAGCAAGGCCGATACCCCGGACTTCAGCTACGGCGCCTGGGCTGGCATGTTGTTTTCCTCGGGCATCGGCATCTCGTTGCTGTACTTCGGCGCGTCCGAACCGCTGGACCACTACTTCAACCCGCCTGAAGGCGCCGCCGCCACCCAGATGGCCGCGCGCCAGGCGTTGCAGCTGACCTTCCTGCACTGGGGCCTGCATGGCTGGGCGATCTATGCGCTGGTCGGCCTGGCCGTGGCGTACTTCGCCTACCGGCATAACCAGCCGCTGGCCCTGCGCTCGGCCCTGTACCCGCTGATGGGCGAGCGTTGGGTCAAAGGCGCGGCCGGTCACGCGGTGGACGGCTTCGGCATGTTCGTGACTCTGCTGGGCCTGGTGACGAACCTGGGGATTGGTTCGATGCAAGTGTCGTCCGGGCTGGAAAACCTGTTCGGCATGGAGCACAGCAACACCAACCTGCTGATTGTGATCATCGTGATGAGCACCGTGGCGACCATCGCCGCTGTGTCGGGCGTGGAGAACGGCATTCGCCGCCTGTCCAACCTCAACATCGTGCTGTTCAGCGGCCTGCTGATTTTCGTGCTGCTGTTTGGCCCGACCTTGCACCTGCTTAACGGCTTTGTGCAGAACATCGGCGACTACATGAACGGCCTGGTGCTCAAGACCTTCGACCTGTACGTGTACGAAGGCGATGGCGAGAAGTCCGAGCGCTGGATGGGCCTGTGGACCCTGTTCTACTGGGCCTGGTGGATTTCCTGGGCGCCATTTGTGGGCATGTTTATCGCGCGTATTTCCCGGGGCCGTACCGTGCGTGAACTGGTAGCGGGCGTGCTGCTGATCCCGTTGGGCTTTACCCTGGCGTGGCTGTCGATCTTCGGTAACTCGGCCCTGGACCTGGTGCTCAACCATGGCGCCGTGGAGTTGGGCAAGACCGCGCTGGAGCAGCCCTCCATGGCGATCTACCAGTTGCTGGAGTACTACCCGGCGTCGAAAGTGGTGATCGGCGTGTCGATCTTTGTCGGCTTTGTGCTGTTTTTGACGCCGGCGGATTCCGGCGCGGTGATGATGGCCAACCTGTCGTGCAAAGGTGGCAATGTGGATGAAGATGCGCCGCACTGGCTGCGGATCTTCTGGTCGGCGGTGATCACCCTGGTGACCATCGGCTTGCTGTTTGCCGGCAACTTTGAGGCGATGCAGACCATGGTGGTACTGGCGGGCCTGCCGTTCTCGGTGGTGCTGATCTTCTTTATGTTCGGTTTGCACAAGGCCATGCGCCAGGATGTGGCCATCGAACAGGAGCAGGCGCAATTGGCCGAACGTGGCCGTCGCGGTTTCAGCGAGCGCCTGAGCGCCCAGGACCTGCAACCGAGCCAGGCCGTGGTACAGCGCTTTATGGACAAGAAAGTCACCCCGGCGCTGGAAGAAGCGGCCGTGGCATTGCGCGCCCAAGGGCTGGATGTGCAGACGCTGCTGGGTAAATCCAAGCGCTGCATTGGCGTGCGGATCGAGATGGAAGGCAACCCGTTTGTCTACGAGGTGAGCCTGGATGGCTACCTGGCGGCGCCGAGCGAGTCGATCGAGGCCGAGGAGGAGCGTGCGCGCTACTACCGCGCTGAGGTCTACCTGCACAACGGCGGTCAGGAATATGACCTGATGGGCTTCACCCAGGAGCAGATCACCCGGGATGTGCTCGATCAGTTTGAAAGCCATCGGCAGCTCCTTGGCCGTGTCTATAGCTGACAGTGAATGATCGTTCCCACGCTCCGCGTGGGAACACCTCCTGTGACGCTCCGCGTCACGCTTTGGGACGCAGAGCGTCCAGGGCTGCATTCCCACGCAGAGCGTGGGAACGATCAAAGATCAGTCTTAGCCCAGGTTCTTGCCCAGCAGGGCGTGGTACAGCTCGCTGTCCCCCAGAATCCCCACCACCTTGTTGTTGTCGTGCAGCACCAGCTTGTTGCCGGTCTGGTAGCGAATCTGCAATGCATCGCGCATGCCGATATTGGAGTCCACCAAGGTCGGCAGCCGCCCCAGGCCTTCCACGGCTTGCCCCGGTGCCCAGTTCTGCAGGTTCATCGCCACGCCATTTTGCCGCGCGCCCTGGATGGTGTTGCCTTCGGCCAGATCCAGCCACGAGTCGCCGCCCGGGTCCAGGCACACCGAGCCGTTGACCCGCTTGCAGTTGTCCAGGGTGCGCATCAGGCTGCGGCCGCACAACACGTTCAGCGGGTTGGTATGGGCGACGAAGGTGCGCACATAGTCATCCGCCGGGTTCAGCACAATTTCTTCCGGCACGCTGTACTGGATGATCTTGCCGTCCTTCATGATCGCGATACGGCTACCGAGCTTGAGCGCTTCATCCAGGTCGTGGCTGACGAACACAATGGTCTTGCTCAGCTTGCGTTGCAGCTCCAGCAACTCATCCTGCAGGCCTTGGCGGATCAGGGGGTCGAGGGCGGAGAAGGGTTCATCCATCAGCAGGATATCGGCGTCCATCGCCAGGGCGCGGGCCAGGCCGACACGCTGTTGCATGCCGCCCGAGAGCTCGTCGGGCTTCTTGTTGCGCCATTGGGTCAGGCCCACCAGCTCAAGCTTCTCGTCCACCAGCTTGCGCCGTTCCTTTTCGGGGCGGCCCTGCATCTCCAGGCCAAAGCTGATGTTTTCCCGCACCGTCAGCCAGGGCATCAGGGCGAACTTCTGGAACACCATGGCGATGCGCTGGGTGCGCATCATTTTCAACTCTGCCGGGGTGCACGAAGCAATGTCGATTTGCCGACCTTCATGCTCGACAAACAACTGGCCACGGCTCACGGTGTTAAGCCCGTTGATACAGCGCAACAGGCTCGACTTGCCGGAGCCGGACAGGCCCATCAGCACGCAGATCTCGCCTTTCTCGATATCCAGGCTGGCCTTTTCCACACCGACGATCTGCCCGGTCTTTTTCAGGATTTCGTTGCGGTGCATGCCCTCGTCCAGCAGCTTGAGGGCTTCGCGTGGGTCTTTGGAGAAGATCACATCGACATTGTCGAATCGGATAATGCTCATGCATCACCCCCTACTTTGGCGTCGGGTTGTTTGCAAATGCGGTCGAGCATGATGGCCAGCAGCACAATCGCCAGGCCGGCTTCAAAGCCCAGGGCGATGTCAGCGGTGTTCAGCGCGTTGACCACGGGTTTGCCCAGGCCATCGGCGCCCACCAGGGCCGCGATCACCACCATCGACAACGACAGCATGATGCATTGGGTAATGCCGGCAGCGATGCTCGGCATGGCGTGGGGCAGTTCGATGCGCGAGAGCAGTTGGCGGCGCGAGCAGCCAAAGGCCTTGCCGGCATCCATCAACTCTTGCGGTACATCGCGGATGCCCAGGTAGGTCAGGCGGATCGGCGCGGCAATCGCGAACACCACCGTGGAGATCAGGCCGGGCACCACACCCAGCCCGAAGAGGGTCAGGGTCGGGATCAGGTAGACGAAGGTCGGCACGGTCTGCATCAGATCGAGCACCGGCCGCATCATGGTGTAGAACATCGGTTTGTGCGCGGCAACAATGCCCAGCGGCACACCGATCACCACGCAGACCAGGGTGGCGAACAGCACCTGCGCCAGGGTCTCCATGGTTTCTTGCCAGTACCCCAGGTTGAGGATCAGCAGGAAGGAGGCAATCACAAAAACAGTCAGCCCCCATTTACGTTGAATGAAGTGAGCAAGCAGCGCAATCAGACCGATCAATGCCAGCGGATTGAACCAGGTCAGCGCAAACGTCACGCCATGGATCATCGTTTCCAGTGTCGATGCGATCGCGTCGAAATAATCGGCGCCATTCTGCGTCAACCATTCGACGAAGGCAGCGATGTACTGGCCTAGGGGGATTTTCTGTTCAGTCAGCATGGTAGTGAATGTCCACATGCGAAGAGGGAAAACATCCCGGGCCGGCACGCCGGCCCAGGGTCAGCGGTTACTTGTCGAGGTAGGCTTTCACGGCGGCAAGTCCTGGTTGGCCATCAACGGTGGTGACCCCGGCGAGCCAGGTGTCGAGCACTTGCGGGTTCTTCTTCAGCCAGGCCTTGGCGGCGGCGTCGGGCTTCATCTTGTCGTCGAGGACGTTGCCCATCAGGGTGCTTTCCATGTCCAGGGTGAACGACAGGTTTTTCAGCAGTTGGCCGACGTTGCTGCATTCCTGCACGTAGCCCTTGCGGGTGTTGGTGTAGATGGTGGCCTGGCCGTAGTTGGGGCCGAATGAAGTGTCCCCGCCGGTCAGGTACTTGAGTTTGAAACGGGTGTTCATCGGGTGCGGTTCCCAGCCGAGGAACACAATGGCCTGGTCCCGTTTGGTGGCACGTTCCACTTGCGAGAGCATCCCGGCTTCGCTGGACTCGACCACCTTGAAACCGGCGTCCTTCAAGCCGAACTGATTCTTGTCGATCACGCTCTGGATCGTACGGTTGCCGTCGTTGCCCGGCTCGATGCCATAGATCTTGCCGCCCAGCTCCTTCTTGAACTTGGCGATATCGGCGAAGTCTTTCAAACCCTTGTCGTACAGCGCTTGTGGCACTGCCAGGGTGTACTTGGCGTTTTCCAGGTTGGCGCGCACGGTTTCCACGGTGCCGGCATCACGGTACTGCTTGATGTCGTTTTCCATGGTCGGCATCCAGTTGCCGAGGAAGATATCCATGTTCTTGCCATCGGCCAGGGACTTGTAGGTCACAGGTACGGAAATCATCGTGGTGCGGGGCTTGTAGCCCAGGCCCTTGAGGACTTCGCTGGTGGCGGCGGTGGTGACGGTGATATCGGTCCAGCCGACATCGGAGAAGTTGACGGTGCTGCATTGCTCAGGCTCTGCAGCGTGGGCCGCAAGGGGAAGACTCAGCATGGCTGCCAACAACAACGGGGGGGAACCTTTCATGGGTTTGGACTCCTGGTGTTTTTCCGGCGGTGCTTGACCGCGCTTATAAGTGTTGCAGTTGGGGCGTGCGAGTGACGCGCAACCTCGGTGCCTTGCAAACGAGTCGAGACTGATCATGTACCAGTGAAAATCTGACGCCTACAGGGTGGGTCGTATCCAGTACAGGGATGGTCGTATCCAGTGTCGGTGACGTCGCATACAGGTTTTTCCACAGGCAAAACTGCACTTTTTCTCGATCTGCACCGCAAAAAACGGCGATTACGCCCCATTGCACGGGGACGACGCTGGTGAGCATGGGTATGTCGGTGTCAGACGCCGGACGGCGCAACGAAAGCTTGATGATGCCGCCATCTGGGCGACTTGAGCGTAGCAGCTCCGCCACCAGGCGTTATTGCGCCTGGCCTGTGCTATCGAGGAGTTTCGCACAATGGCTATCAGCGTTTTCGACCTGTTCAAGATTGGCATCGGGCCGTCCAGTTCCCACACCGTCGGGCCCATGCGCGCCGCGGCGTTGTTCGTCCAGGGCTTGCGTGAACGTGCTCTTTTGGAACAGGTGCGGCGCGTCGAAGTTCAGCTGTATGGCTCGTTATCGGCCACTGGCATTGGGCATGGCAGCGACAACGCGGTGATCATGGGGCTGATGGGCGAGTGGCCGGACGCGATTGATCCGTCGCAGATCGGCCGGCGTATCGAGACCCTGCGCCAGACGCAGACACTGCTGCTGGACAACCGTGTGCCGGTGCCCTTTGTGTGGTCGCGGGACATGCGCCTGATCGACGAAAACCTGGCGTTCCATCCCAATGCCATGACCCTGGTGGTGTATGGCGCCCAGGCCGAGTTGCACCGCGATACCTACTATTCGGTGGGCGGCGGTTTTGTGGTGGATGAAGCCCAGGCGCGCAGCGGCGTGGCCGATCTGGATCGCACCGAGCTGCCTTATGATTTTTCCAGCGCGGTGGAGTTGTTGCAGTTGTGCAAGCGCCACAACCTGCGCGTCGCCGAACTGATGCTGGCCAATGAAAAGGTGTGGCGCACCGAGGAAGAAATCCGCAGCGGCCTGATGACACTCTGGCGCGCCATGCAGGACTGTGTCGAGCAGGGCCTCAAGCACGAAGGCATCCTGCCCGGCGGCCTGAACGTGCGCCGCCGCGCCGCCAAGTTGCACCGCAGCCTGCAGGAGTTGGGCAAGCCCAATGTGATCGGCTCGACCTTGAGCGCCATGGAGTGGGTCAACCTGTTCGCCCTGGCCGTCAACGAAGAAAACGCCGCCGGCGGGCGTATGGTCACCGCCCCGACCAATGGTGCGGCGGGGATCATCCCGGCGGTGCTGCATTACTTTATGAAGTTCAGTGAGGTGGTCACCGAGGCCAATGTGGTGGACTACTTCCTGGGCGCGGCGGCCATCGGCATCTTGTGCAAGAAGAATGCTTCGATCTCCGGTGCCGAAGTCGGTTGCCAGGGCGAAGTCGGCTCGGCCTGCGCCATGGCGGCGGCGGGGCTGGCAGAGATTCTTGGCGCGACCCCGGAGCAAGTGTGCAACGCCGCCGAAATCGGCCTGGAACACAACCTGGGCCTGACCTGCGACCCGGTGGGCGGCCTGGTGCAAGTGCCGTGCATCGAGCGTAATGCGATTGCGGCGGTCAAGGCGATCAATGCGGCGCAGATGGCGTTGCGTGGCGACGGCCAACACTTTATCTCCCTGGACCGGGTGATCCGCACCATGCGCGATACCGGGGCGGACATGCATGACAAGTACAAGGAGACCTCGCGGGGTGGGTTGGCGGTGAGTGCTGTCGAGTGCTGAGACCGCATCGCAGGCAAGCTCCCACATTTGAAGGTATTCGCAGCTCAAAATGTGGGAGCTGGCTTGCCTGCGATAGCTATGGGGCAAACACCACTGCGCATAAAGTGAACACCCCAACCAAAATCGCCACCTTTTAGCGCGTCGCAAACAGATAAGTAGCCCCCAAACGATCTCCCTCCCGACCCCCCGTCGCCCGTGCGTGCGGTGACACCCGTTTCCTACGCCCTGAAAGCGCCTTCCCACAAGTGCTACCGATCTGCTCACGGACCTTGAGCGTAGGCTTTTTCCGAGGCATATCCTCACGCCGGGCGCGGGCTTATATAGACACCTCAACAGGTCGTTTTCAGGAGTTATTGAATACCTATTCAACTTTAGGCATGGCATTTGCTCTGTCAATTCAAAGCCTCTCTCCTGATGGATGAAGAGTGCAATAACAAGAGCCTCGCCTGAGGCCATCCACTGCTTTGTGTGAGGAGATACCGCGATGACGTCGTTCAACTCCGGGGCCCAGCCCCAGAACCGTGCGCCTCAATCCATCGGCTTTTTGCTGCTGGACAATTTCACGCTGATTTCCCTGGCGTCCGCAGTCGAACCGCTGCGCATGGCCAACCAGTTGTCCGGCCGCGAGCTGTATCGCTGGAGCACCTTGAGCGTTGACGGCAACCAGGTCTGGGCCAGCGATGGCCTGCAAATCACTCCCGATTGCTCCATGCACAAAGCCCCGGCCCTGGACACCGTGATTGTCTGCGGTGGCGTGGGTATCCAGCGCACCGTGACCCGCGAACATGTGTCGTGGCTGCAAAGCCAGGCGCGCCAGTCCCGCCGCCTTGGCGCGGTGTGCACCGGCAGTTGGGCCCTGGCCTGCGCCGGCCTGCTCGACGGGTTTGATTGCAGCGTGCACTGGGAATGCCTGGCGTCGATGCAGGAAGCCTTCCCACGGGTGTCGATGAGCACGCGCCTGTTCACCCTCGACCGCAACCGCTTCACCAGTTCCGGTGGCACCGCGCCGTTGGACATGATGCTGCACCTGATCAGCCGCGACCACGGCCGTGAATTGTCGGCGGCGATTTCCGAGATGTTCGTGTACGAACGTATCCGCAACGAGCAGGACCACCAGCGCGTGCCACTCAAGCATATGCTCGGCACCAACCAGCCGAAGCTGCAGGAAATCGTCGCGTTGATGGAGGCCAACCTGGAGGAGCCGATCGACCTCGACGAACTGGCGGTCTACGTCGCCGTCTCGCGGCGCCAGCTGGAGCGGCTGTTCCAGAAATACCTGCACTGTTCGCCGTCGCGCTATTACCTCAAGCTGCGCCTGATTCGCGCCCGGCAGTTGCTCAAGCAGACGCCGATGTCGATCATCGAAGTGGCCTCGGTGTGCGGGTTTGTGTCCACGCCACACTTCTCCAAGTGCTACCGCGAATACTTCGGCATCCCGCCACGGGATGAGCGCGTAGGCTCCAACACCACCCAGCAAGTGGCGATGCTGCCGATTCCGCAGGCGCTGGTATTGTCACCGTTGGCGGGGCCGCTGTCGGCGTTGAGCCAGGCGCGTAATGAGTCGACGTTTGCCAGTGTAAGGCTGTAGACCGAGGCGCCTGCATCGCAGGCAAGCCAGCTCCCACATTTGCAATGCATTCCCCTGTGGGAGCGGGCTTGCCCGCGATAGCGATCTATCAGGCCCCGGAATTCTGTTTGAACTGCATCAGGGCCGGCAACAACTGCTTATCAATCGCCTGGCGCACCGCCGGCAGAATCGTCGCGCTGCTGGTGTACATCTGTTCAACCATGCCTTTGAGCGCCTTGGCCCGCGCTTCACTCAACCCGCGCACCGCGCATTCACAGGCCTGTTCGGCGGTGGCGCCGCTGGCTACTTCAAAACCCAGGGAGCGCAGCTGGCTCAGCAGGTCATCCTGATCAATCAAATCCGCGTGCATCATGATGTTCATCCTGGCTAGGGGAGACTTCGATCAACCTCGATTCTGGTGGGCCGTCAGCAGGTCGGCAAGGCCTGAGTGGCACAATGGCTGGAACGACTATGAACAGGTCGTTTTCGGGCCAGTTGTCGAAGGTGGTTGCGGGCACACTTAGGTTCAAGCAGGCAGATTGAAGGTTTGGTCACCCTCGGCCCGCAGGCTCGCACAAAGCACTCTGCCCCGATCCTGTCACGGCTTGATCGGGGCTTTTTTTATTGGGCGGGCAGGCCGATGACGCGACCGAGCAACGCGGGCCTGGGCAAGTCGGACTGCCCGGCACTGATTGCCGCCAAACGCTGGGCAACCCCTTCGCTGAATGGTGTCGAGTGTGGCCCGGCGAGATCGACATGCAGCAGCATCTGTTCATTGCCCGCCAGCTCCCGTGCTGCGCCGACCAGGTGCAGGCTGTGATACAGATGCAGGCGCTTGCTGTCATGGGCGATCAACTGGGTGTGCACCTCGACCTCGGCGCCCAGCTTCACTTCGTGCAGGTAATTGAGGTGCAGTTCCAGGGTGAACAGCGAATGGCCGCTGGCCTCGCGGTTATCGCTGTCCAGGCCCAGGGTGTCCATCAGCGCATCGGTGGCGTAGCTGAAGATCAGCAGGTAGAACGCATCGCGCAGGTGGCCGTTGTAATCGACCCAGTCGGGGAGGATGTGGGTGGTGTAGGTGGTCAGCGTCGGCACTTCATAAACTCCAGATCTGTACTCGGTCAACTGTGTGGGCTGGCTTGCCTGCGATGGCGGTGGTGAATCCAACACCGCCATCGCAGGCAAGCCAGCTCCCACAGAAATCAACAGCCGTTATTCGGCGAAGCTCATGCCGTGTTTTTCCTTGGTGGTCTTCACCGCTTCCAGCACCGCCAGCAGGCAATCATCACGATAGCGCTCCAGCGCCGCAATGCTATGGCTGCCCAACTGCTCACGGGTGCCATCGACCACATCATCAATCAGCTTGTCCGTCAGTTCCGGTGCCGGCAGATACGTCCACGGCAGTTGCAACGCCGGGCCGAACTGCGCCATGAAATGCCGCATCCCGGCGTCGCCGCCGGCCAGGGTATAAGTGAGGAAGGTGCCCATGAACGACCAGCGCAACCCGGCGCCAAAGCGGATCGCATCGTCGATCTCGCCGGTGGTGGCCACACCGTCGTTGACCAGGTGCAGTGCCTCGCGCCACAGCGCCTCAAGCAAGCGGTCGGCGATAAAACCGGGGACTTCCTTGCGCACATGCAGCGGGCGCATGCCCAGGGCTTGATACACCTTGATCGCCGCCTGGATCGCTTCGGGCGCGGTGTGTTTACCGCCGACCACTTCCACCAGCGGCAGCAGGTACACCGGGTTGAACGGGTGGCCGACCACGCAGCGCTGCGGGTGTGTAGAGCCTTCATAAAACTCACTGGGCAATAGCCCCGACGTGCTGGAGCCGATCAAGGCATCGGGCTTGGCCGCCGCGCTGATCTTGCTGTGCAGTTCCAGCTTCAGCTCCAGGCGTTCGGGGGCGCTTTCCTGGATGAAATCGGCGTCTTGCACGCATTCTTCGATGGTCGCGACAAACCGCAGACGGTCCTGGGAGGCGCCCGGTGCCAGGCCCTGCTTTTCCAGGGCGGCCCAGGCATTGGCGACACGCTTGCGCAGGGCCGCTTCGGCGCCGGGCGCCGGGTCCCAGGCCACCACATCCAGGCCATGGGCGAGGGCGCGGGACACCCAGCCGCTGCCGATAACACCGCTGCCCAGGGCGGCGAAGGTTTTGATTTCGGTGATAAAGCTCATTTCGGTAATTTCCAGTGCTAAAGAGGTTCATTGTGGGAGCTGGCTTGCCTGCGATAGCGGTGTGCCAGTTGATGCATTTGGCACTGACACACCGCTATCGCAGGCAAGCCAGCTCCCACATTTTTTGATCCGGTTTCGACAGTTAGCTACGTTTGGTCAGGCCCATTTTTACTCGGCCTTCAGCCGGGCTCAGAACCCGCGCCCCCAGGCGGCTGAGGATTTCCCCGGCGCGCTCCACCAGTTGCCCATTGGTCGCCAGCACGCCCTTGTCCAACCACAAATTGTCTTCCAGCCCGACCCGCACGTTGCCGCCCAGCAGCACTGCCTGCGCCGCCATCGGCATCTGCATGCGGCCGATGCCAAAGCCGGCCCACACGGCATCGGCGGGCAGGTTATCGACCATGGCTTTCATGGTGGTGGTGTCGGCCGGCGCGCCCCAGGGGATGCCCAGGCACAGCTGGAACAACGGGTTGTCGAGCAGGCCTTCCTTGATCATTTGCTTGGCGAACCACAAGTGGCCGGTATCGAAAATCTCCAGCTCGGCCTTCACCCCCAACTCTTGGATGCGCTTGGCACCCGCCCGCAACTGGGCCGGGGTGGACACATAAATGGTGTCGCCATCGCCGAAGTTCAGGGTGCCGCAGTCCAGGGTGCAGATTTCCGGCAGCAGTGCCTCGACGTGGGCCAGGCGGGTCAACGGGCCGACCAGGTCGGTGTTGGGGCCGAACGCCATGGGGTTCTCGCCGCCGCCGATTTCCAGGTCGCCGCCCATGCCGGCGGTGAGGTTGACGATGATGTCGATATCCGCCTCGCGGATGCGCTCCATCACTTCGCGGTACAGCGCCACATCGCGGCTGAACTTGCCGGTGTGCGGGTCACGCACATGGCAATGCACCACAGTGGCACCGGCTTTGGCCGCTTCTGCTGCTGCCGCGGCGATTTGCTTGGGGGTGACCGGCACGTGCGGGCTTCTGGCGGTCGTGTCGCCAGCACCGGTGAGTGCGCAGGTGATGATGACGTCGTGGTTCATGGGGCGGGTTCCTTACAGGCAGGCGTAGTGATGCCGTTCGCAGCCGGTATCAGCTGCGAAGCGGTGCTTTGAAAGAGGTTATTTGCTGCTCAGTTGCAGGTTTTGCGCCGCCGGCTTGCCATCGAAGGTGGTCACACCTTCCAGCCAGCGCTGCTGGTCCTGGGGGTGATCCTTGAGCCATTGCCGGGCGGATTCGAGCGCGTCCTTGTGCTCCAGCAGCGGTTGCATCATCCGGCTCTCGTCGGCGGCGGTGAAGGTCAGGTTGGTCAGCAACCTATGCACATTCGGGCATTGCTCGGCGTAGGTCGGCGTGGTGACGGTCCAGACCGTGGCCATGCCTTCGTTGGGGCCCAGGGCGTCCTCGCTGCCGGACAGGTAAGTCATCTGCACATTGACGTTCATCGGGTGCGGCGCCCAGCCGAAGAACACCACGGCCTCCTTGCGGCGCACGGCGCGGTCCACGGCGGCGAGCATGCCGGCCTCGCTGGACTCCACCAGTTGGAATTTGCCCAGGCCGAACTGGTTCTTGGCGATCATCGCCTTGATCTGGATATTGGCCCCTGAACCGGGCTCGATCCCGTAGATCTTGCCGCCCAGTTCTTTCTGGAACCTGGCAATGTCGGCGAAGGTTTTCAGGCCCTTGTCAGCCAAGTAGGTCGGCACCGCGAGCGTGGCGCGGGCATCCTTGAGGCTGGGTGAGTCGAGGACTTTTACCTGCCCGGCGTCGATGAACGGGGTGATGGTCTGGGTCATCAACGGGTTCCAGTAGCCGAGGAACAGGTCCAGGCGCTGGTCGCGAATGCCGGAAAAGATGATTTGCTGGGACGCGCTGGTTTGCTTGGTGCTGTAGCCGAGGCCGTCGAGCAGCACCTGGGTCATGGCGCTGGTGGCGATCACGTCGGTCCAGTTCACCACGCCCATGCGCACGTTCTTGCAGGAGGCGGCATCGGCGGCCCAGGCGCTGGTGCTCAACACGGCGCTGAGTGCGAGCACGCAGCGGCTGATCAGTCGGTTCATGAGGGATCCCTCGGCAGGTCGTTATTGTGGGTTCCGGCGTCTTTGTGCGCCGTGCCGCCAAGTTACCCAGCTTGCTGCCCGGCAAAACGCACGGCGGCGACCCACTTTTGCACTGGTGCGACCTGCGCCCTTGAATGGGCGCTGGAACTGGCGTATCACAGGGGCCACGCTGCCCGTCCCGCGAGTGCGCACCATGTCCCAGGATTTCTACTTTCTGTTGATGCCGGGGTTCTCGGCCATCGGCTTTATCTCGGCCATCGAACCGTTGCGCGTGGCCAACCGTTTTCGCGGCGAGCTGTATCGCTGGCACGTGCTGAGCGCCGATGGCGGCGCGGTGCTGGCGAGCAATGGCATGTCAGTCAATGCCGACGCCGGGCTGGAGCCCCTGAAAAAAGGCGCGACCTTGTTGGTAGTGGCCGGTTTTGAGCCGCTGGAGTGTGCGACGCCGGCCCTGGAGCACTGGCTGCGCCGCCTCGACCATGACGGTGTGACCCTTGGCGGCATCGACACGGGCAGCTTCGTCCTGGCCCAGGCCGGCCTGCTCGACGGCTACCGCCTGACCCTGCACTGGGAAGCCATCGATGCCTTCAAGGAATCCTATCCTGCCTTGACGGTGACCCAGGAACTGTTCGAGATCGACCGCCGGCGCATCACCTGCGCCGGTGGCACCGCCTCCATCGACCTGATGCTCGACCTGATCAGCCAGGCCCACGGCCCAGAACTGGCGATCCAGGTGTCCGAACAGTTCGTACTGGGCCGCATCCGCCCGCGCAAGGATCACCAGCGCATGCAGATTGCCACGCGCTACGGCATCAACAACCAGAAGCTGGTGCAGGTGATTGGCGAGATGGAGCAACACACCGAGCCGCCCCTGAGCACCCTGGCGCTGGCGCAGATGATCAAGGTTACACGGCGCCAGTTGGAGCGCCTGTTCCGCCTGCATCTGAATGACACCCCAAGCAACTTCTACCTCGGCCTGCGCCTGGAAAAAGCCCGGCAGCTATTGCGCCAGAGCGGCATGAGCGTGCTGGAAGTGAGTATCGCGTGTGGGTTTGAGTCGCCGTCGTACTTTACCCGCAGCTACCGGGCGCGATTTGCCAAGTGCCCACGGGAGGATCGGCGGCGGGAGGTGGTGTAAGTCTATTGGGCATACGCCGACCCCATGTGGGAGCTGGCTTGTGTGGGAGCTGGCTTGCCTGCGATAGCATCACTGCGGTGTGACTGACACACCTCGGTGCTTGCATCGCAGGCAAGCCAGCTCCCACACAAGCCAACTCCCACATTGGATTTGTGGTGGGGCTTACTTTTTTACCAAGGCCGAACATGCCGCCTTGAAGGCTTCATGCTGATACTTGTTCAGCGTCGCCGGCAACGCAAAGTCGTGCTTCTTGTTCTGCGCATTGATGGTCTGCGGCGACAGCAGCGTCACTTCAACACCATCGAGCAACTGCAGCACCCCTTCAATCTTGAACGTGGTCGGGCCACCGGCGAATTCGCCTTTTTTGCTGCGTTTTTTGATTGCAATGCGGGTGATGCCGTTGGCGCGTACAAACGCCGCCACTTGACTGGCGAAGGCTTTGACGTTGGCCGCCTCGTCATCGTCCTCGAGGGCGATTTTCTTGGTGGCCAGGGCGATGTGGGTCAGGTCCGGGGCGGCAACGGCGATGATGGCTTCGCTGCCTTTGATTTCGATGCCGCAGAGCGTCATGGGGTGGCCTTGGTTCAGAGGAAAGAAGGGCGCGATTGTCGCTTATTCCTGGCCAATCGACTCCAAAAACTCCGACCGCTCATCACTCATCCGCGCCAGGCAGTCATTCTGCGCAATGGCGTAGGCCTTGGTGCCGGTGACGGCCGGGAAGGTGTCCACCGCGCAATCGGCATCCCGCAGTTTTTCCCACTTCTGCTGGGCATCCTTCAGACGAGCGGTGATGTCCGCCAGCTGCGCCTTGTTGCTGGCGTAGGTAGAACCCATGCGTTCCAGCAGGCCCTGGTAGTTATCCTTGAGCAGCTGTTCGGCGGTGGTTTTGTTGTAGGCGGCGCATTCGATGGTCTGTTTGTCGTTTTCGATGCCATCACACGGGGTGCTGTCGGTGTCTTCGGCCGCGTGGACGCCGGTGGCGAGGAGTGCCAAAGCCAGGAAAATCGGTTTCATTGCGCCTTCTCATATCAGTGGATGGGTCGAATTCTGGCTCAAGCGTAGGCCAAAGAACAGATGCAGAACAGACACGTCCGTGCACCCTTTGTCGTGGATTGACGCTTTCGGCAATTCCCCTGTCGTTTTTGCACCCGGCTCCGTCAGCCCCTGGGCATATGCTGGCCCCAAAGCGCCGGCAGACGATTCGGCGCATGAATTGCCAATAAGGGGACGCCTGATGAGCCCAGCCGAACTGCACGCCGACAGCATCGTTATCGACGGGCTGATCATTGCCAAGTGGAACCGCGACCTGTTCGAGGACATGCGCAAGGGTGGCCTGACCGCCGCCAACTGCACGGTGTCGGTGTGGGAAGGCTTCCAGGCCACCATCAATAACATCGTGGCCAGCCAGACCCTGATCCGCGAGAACAGCGACCTGGTGATCCCGGTGAAGACCACCGCCGATATCCGCCGCGCCAAGGAGCAAGGCAAGACCGGCATCATCTTCGGCTTCCAGAATGCCCATGCCTTTGAGGACCAGCTTGGCTATGTGGAGATCTTCAAGCAGCTCGGCGTCGGTGTGGTGCAGATGTGCTACAACACCCAGAACCTGGTGGGCACTGGCTGCTACGAGCGCGATGGCGGCCTGTCGGGCTTCGGGCGCGAGATCGTCGGTGAGATGAACCGTGTCGGCATTATGTGCGACCTGTCCCACGTCGGCTCCAAGACCAGCGAAGAAGTCATCCTCGAATCGAAGAAACCGGTGTGCTACTCCCACTGCCTGCCGTCGGGCCTGAAAGAACACCCGCGCAACAAATCCGATGCCGAACTCAAGTTCATTGCCGACCACGGCGGTTTTGTCGGCGTGACCATGTTTGCGCCGTTCCTGGCCAAGGGCATCGACTCGACCATCGATGACTACGCCGAAGCCATCGAATACACCATGAACATCGTTGGCGAAGACGCCATTGGCATCGGCACCGACTTCACCCAGGGCCATGGCCAGGATTTCTTTGAAATGCTGACCCATGACAAGGGCTATGCCCGCCGCCTGACCAGCTTCGGCAAGATCATCAACCCGCTGGGCATCCGCACCGTGGGCGAGTTCCCCAACCTGACCGAGACCCTGCTCAAGCGCGGCCACAGCGAGCGCGTGGTGCGCAAGATCATGGGCGAGAACTGGGTCAACGTCCTCAAGGACGTCTGGGGCGAATAAGCCCTGCTTTCTTTCCCGCTGCCATCCGTGTGGCGGGCACTAAACCGAATTTTCTGGAGTTGAGTTTCCATGGCCAAGATCGCCCCGCAATTGCCTATCGAAGTCGACAGCGAAACCGGTGTCTGGACCTCCGACGCCCTGCCGATGCTGTACGTGCCGCGTCATTTCTTCGTCAACAACCACATGGGCATCGAAGAGGTGCTGGGCGCTGATGCCTACGCCGAAATCCTCTACAAGGCCGGCTACAAATCCGCCTGGCACTGGTGTGAAAAAGAAGCCGAATGCCACGGCCTGGAAGGCGTCGCGGTGTTCGAGCACTACATGAAACGCCTGTCGCAACGCGGCTGGGGCCTGTTCAAGATCCAGGACATCGACCTCGACCAAGGCACCGCCAGCGTCAAGCTCGAACACTCGGCCTTTGTCTATGTGTACGGCAAGGTCGGGCGCAAAGTGGACTACATGTTCACCGGCTGGTTTGCCGGCGCCATGGACCAGATTCTGCAAGCGCGCGGCAGCAACATCCGCACCGTCGCCGAACAAGTCTACGGAGGCTCCGAAGAGGGCCACGACGACGGTCTGTTCATCGTCAAGCCGTTGTAAGCCGAGGACCGTGCCATGGCTTTTGAAGCAATGTTTGCGCCGATCCAGATCGGCAAACTGACCATCCGTAACCGCGTGCTCAGTACTGCCCACGCCGAGGTCTATGCCACCGACGGCGGGATGACCACCGAGCGCTACATCAGGTATTACGAAGAGAAAGCCAAGGGCGGCATTGGCCTGGCGATCTGTGGCGGCTCCTCGGTGGTGGCGATCGACAGCCCGCAGGAGTGGTGGAGTTCGGTGAACCTGTCCACCGACCGCATCATCCCGCACTTCCAGAACCTGGCCGATGCCATGCACAAGCATGGCGCCAAGATCATGATCCAGATTACCCATATGGGCCGCCGCTCCCGCTGGGACGGCTTTAACTGGCCGACGTTGATGTCGCCCTCCGGCGTGCGTGAGCCGGTGCACCGTGCCACCTGCAAGACCATCGAGCCGGAAGAAATCTGGCGGGTGATCGGCAACTACGCCAGCGCCGCCGCCCGGGCCAAGGCCGGTGGCCTGGATGGCGTGGAACTGTCGGCGGTGCACCAGCACATGATCGACCAGTTCTGGAGCCCACGGGTCAACAAGCGTACCGATGAATGGGGCGGCAGCTTCGAGGGGCGGATGAAATTCGGCCTGGAAGTACTCAAGGCCGTACGCGCCGAAGTCGGCCCGGATTTTTGCGTGGGCATCCGCCTGTGCGGCGACGAGTTCCACCCCGATGGCCTGTCCCACGAGGACATGAAGCAGATCGCCAAATACTACGACGACACCGGCATGCTCGACTTTATCGGCGTGGTCGGCTCGGGGTGCGACACCCATAACACCCTGGCCAACGTGATCCCCAACATGAGTTTCCCACCGGAGCCGTTCCTGCACCTGGCCGCCGGGATCAAGGAAGTGGTCAAGGTCCCGGTGCTGCACGCGCAGAACATCAAGGACCCGAACCAGGCCACGCGCATTCTCGAAGGCGGCTACGTGGACATGGTCGGTATGACCCGCGCACACATGGCCGACCCGCACCTGATCGCGAAGATCAAGATGGGCCAGATCGACCAGATCAAGCAGTGCGTCGGCGCCAACTATTGCATCGACCGCCAGTACCAGGGCCTGGACGTGCTGTGCATCCAGAACGCCGCGACCTCCCGTGAATACATGGGCGTGCCGCACATCATCGAGAAATCCACCGGGCCCAAGTGCAAAGTGGTGGTGGTCGGTGCCGGCCCGGCCGGGATGGAAGCGGCGCGGGTGGCTGCCGAGCGCGGCCACGACGTGACCCTGTTGGAGAAAAAAGACTTTATCGGCGGGCAGATCACCACCGCCTCCAAGGCACCGCAGCGCGACCAGATCGCCGGTATCACCCGTTGGTTCCAGCTGGAACTGGCGCGGCTGAATGTCGACCTGCGCCTGGGCGTGGCGGCGGATGCCGCGACCATCCTCGATTTGCGCCCCGATGTGGTGGTGCTGGCGGTGGGCGGGCATCCGTTTATCGAGCAGAACGAACACTGGGGCGCGGCCGAAGGCCTGGTGGTCAGCAGCTGGGACGTGCTCGACGGCAAGGTGGCACCGGGCAAGAACGTGCTGGTGTACGACACCATCTGCGAATTCACCGGCATGTCGGTGGCCGACTTTTTGGCCGACAAGGGCTGCCAGGTGGAGATCGTCACCGACGACATCAAGCCGGGCGTGGCCATCGGTGGGACGTCATTCCCGACCTACTACCGCAGTATGTACCCCAAGGAAGTGATCATGACCGGCGACATGATGCTGGAGAAGGTCTACCGCGAGGGCGACAAGCTGATCGCGGTGCTGGAGAACGAATACACCGGCGCCAAGGAAGAGCGGGTGGTGGACCAGGTGGTGGTGGAAAACGGCGTGCGCCCGGATGAAGAAATCTACTACGCCCTCAAGCAAGGGGCGCGCAACAAGGGGCAGATGGACGTCGAGGCGCTGTTTGCGATCAAGCCGCAGCCGTGCCTGAGCGAGCCGGGGGAGGGCTACTTGCTGTTCCGCATCGGTGACTGTGTGGCCCAGCGCAATACCCATGCTGCGATCTATGACGCCCTGCGCTTGTGCAAGGATTTCTGAGTCGCCACTGAACCAATGTGTGTACTCGGTCAAAAATGTGGGAGCGGGCTTGCTCGCGATGGCGGTGTGTCAGTCACCGGATGTGTTTACTGACACACCGCCATCGCGAGCAAGCCCGCTCCCACATTTAGGGCCGGTTTCACAGTAGACCTGCGTGGTCTTTGGGAGCTTTACCATGTTGAACACTGTGCTTCCCATCCTGCTGTTCGCCGCCCTGGGCCTGGCCGTCCTCGGCGCTGTGCGCCGGATGAACATGTGGCGCCGTGGCCGTGCCGCCAAGGTCGACCTGCTGGGCGGCCTGCTGGCCATGCCCAAGCGCTATAGGGTCGACCTGCACCACGTGGTCGCCCGCGACAAATACATCGCCAACACCCACGTCGCCACGGCCCTGGGCTTTGTGTTGTCGGCGTTGCTGGCGCTCCTGGTGCACGGCTTTGGCCTGCATAACCGTCTCCTCGGCTACGCCTTGTTGCTGGCCTCGGTGCTGATGTTTGTGGGTGCCATCTTCGTCTATCTGCGCCGGCGCAACCCGCCGTCGCGGCTGTCCAAAGGCCCATGGATGCGCCTGCCAAAAAGCCTGATGGCGTTCTCGGTAAGCTTCTTTGTGCTGACGTTGCCGGTGGCCGGGATCCTGCCCGCCGACTTCGGTGGCTGGCTGCTGGCCGCGCTGCTGGGTGTGGGGGTGCTGTGGGGCGTGTCGGAGATGTTCTTCGGCATGACCTGGGGCGGGCCAATGAAACATGCGTTTGCCGGTGCCCTGCACCTGGCCTGGCACCGCCGCGCCGAGCGCTTTGGCGGTGGCCGTTCCACCGGTCTGAAGCCACTGGACCTGAGCGACAAACGCGCGCCCCTGGGCGTGGAAAAACCTAAGGATTTCACCTGGAACCAACTGCTGGGCTTCGACGCCTGCGTGCAGTGCGGCAAGTGCGAAGCCGCGTGCCCGGCGTTCGCTGCCGGCCAGCCACTGAACCCGAAAAAGCTGATCCAGGACATGGTGGTCGGCCTGGCCGGTGGCACCGATGCCAAGTTCGCCGGCAGCCCTTACCCGGGCAAGGCCATCGGCGAGCACAGTGGCAACCCGCACCAACCGATCGTCAATGGCCTGGTGGACGCCGAGACCTTGTGGTCGTGCACCACCTGCCGCGCCTGTGTCGAAGAATGCCCGATGATGATCGAGCACGTAGACGCCATCGTCGATATGCGCCGCCACCTGACCCTGGAAAAAGGCGCGACCCCGAACAAGGGCGCCGAAGTCCTGGAGAACCTGATCGCCACCGACAACCCCGGCGGGTTTGCCCCGGGTGGGCGGATGAACTGGGCGGCGGACTTGAACCTGCCGCTGCTCGGCGATAAAGGCAGCACCGACGTGCTGTTCTGGGTCGGCGACGGCGCCTTCGACATGCGTAACCAGCGCACCCTGCGCGCCTTCGTCAAAGTGCTGAAGGCGGCCAAGGTCGACTTCGCCGTACTGGGCCTGGAGGAGCGTGACAGCGGCGACGTGGCCCGGCGCCTGGGCGATGAGGCGACGTTCCAGCTGCTGGCTGCGCGCAATATCCAGACCCTGGCCAAGTACCGCTTCCAGCGCATCGTCACCTGCGACCCCCACAGTTTCCATGTGCTGAAAAACGAATACGGCGCCTTCGACGGCCACTACCAGGTGCAGCACCACAGCACCTACATGGCCGAACTGATCGACGCAGGCCTGCTGAACCTGGGCCAACACAAAGGCAACAGCGTGACCTATCACGACCCGTGCTACCTGGGCCGCTATAACGGCGAGTATGAGGCACCGCGCCAAGTGCTGCGGGCGCTGGGGATCGAGGTCAAGGAGATGCAGCGTTCGGGTTTCCGTTCCCGTTGCTGCGGTGGCGGGGGCGGCGCGCCGATCACCGATATTCCCGGCAAGCAGCGCATCCCCGATATGCGCATGGACGACATCCGCGAGACCGGCGCCGAGCTGGTGGCCGTAGGTTGTCCACAGTGCACGGCGATGCTCGAAGGGGTGGTCGAGCCCCGCCCACTGATCAAGGACATTGCCGAGCTGGTGGCGGATGCCTTGCTCGAAGAGGCGGCACCGGCCAAGAACACACGCGTACCCGCGGAGGTCCACTGATGAGCGACATTATCCGCCGCGACCCACGGGCCGAATGGATCGCCCGCAACCGCTTGCACCCGCTGCATGCGGCGATGCAACCGGAGCAGCACAGCTGGATGGGGCCTAACGGCATCCTGCGCAAAAATGTGCACGGCATCGGTTTTATCGGCCCCAACGGCATCAAGCGTATCGACCGCAGTGGCGCCCAGCAGGGCGGCGCGAGCAAACGTACGGCAGCGGTGCAAGTGCAGTTGCCGCTGCACCAGGTGCCCGCCCCGGCGTTCTACATCAACGTGGTGCCGGACATGGTCGGCGGCCGCCTGAGCAGCCACGACCGCGACTTGCTGGGCCTGGCCCGGCAACTCGCTGGCAGCGACGGCGCGGTGCTGGCGGTGGTATTTGGCGAGCATAAGGAGAGTGCCTTCGACACGGCCGGCGTGGACCGTCTGCTGGTGCTGGAGGGCAACGAATTCGACGGTTATTCACCGGAGCAGCGGGTGCAAGGCCTGCGGGCTGTGGATAACCAGTTCCGCCCGCGCCATTGGCTGCTGCCCGACAGCCGCAGCGGCGGTGGCGAACTGGGACGACGCTTTGCCGCCAGCCTCAAGGAACGCCCGGCGACCCGGGTGTGGCAGATCAAGGGCCATGAGTGCATCGGCCGTGCCGGTGCGGGCCAGCAAGACCTGGCGCGAGCGCTGCCACGGCTGATCCTCGCGGCGGTGGAGTGTGCCGATCCGGTCAGCGAGACGCGCCATGCCGTGTTGCCGGTGGAGTTATCCACAACCCTGGCGCGCAGTTTGCCGCGTATCGAGGATTTGGGCGCGGTGGCGGTGGATCCCGGTGCGATCCCCATGGCCGAGGCCGAGTTTATTTTCTCCGGCGGCAATGGGGTCAAGGACTGGGACCTGTTCCACCAGACCGCCGCCGCCCTGGGCGCCACCGAAGGTGCGTCGCGGGTGGCGGTGGATGATGGCTTTATGGCCCGTGATCGCCAGGTCGGCGCCAGTGGTATCTGGGTCACTGCGCGGGTGTACGTGGCAGTGGGGATTTCCGGGGCGATCCAGCACCTGCAAGGCATCGGCGCCTGCGACAAGGTGGTGGCGATCAACCTCGATCCGGGTTGCGACATGATCAAGCGCGCTGACTTGTCGGTGATCGGCGACAGCGGTGACATTCTCCGGGCCTTGATCGCGGCGGTCCAGGCCCACCGCAACGGCGCCAAGCGCGATGCGGCTTAAACAAAGGATATGGCCATGACCACCCATGTAATCAGCCTGGTCTCCATAGGCGCCCACCCGACCTCCGGCCGGCCGCGCCGCGCCGAACAGGATGCGCGCGCCGTCGAGCTGGGGCTGCAACTGGCTGGGGATAACCTGCAAGTGCTGCATGCCGGCGACATTGCCGAACCGACCCTGCGCGCCTACCTGGGCATGGGGCTGGCGCAGTTGCACGTGCTGGAACAACCGGCTGGCGCCGATGCCTTGCCGGTACTCGGTGACTACCTGCGGGACGCTGGCGCCCAGGTGGTGCTCACCGGCAGCCAGGCCGAAACCGGCGAAGGCTCAGGCATGTTGCCGTTCCTGTTGGCCGAGCAACTGGGCTGGCCGCTGATCGTCGGCCTGGCCCAGGTGGAGTCCATCGACAGCGGCGTGGCCCAGGTACTGCAAGCCCTGCCGCGCGGTCAGCGGCGGCGCCTGAAGGTACGCCTGCCGTTTCTGGCCACGGTGGATAACGCCGGGCCCAAGCCACGGCAAAGCGCCTACGGCCCGGCCCAGCGTGGCGTGTTGCAGGAGCACGAGGTGCAGGTGGTGGACGATGAGTTATTCACAGGCGCCGTGCTGCAACCGGCCAAGCCTCGGCCCAAGCGGCTCAAGGTGATCAAGGCCAAGAGCGGCGCCGACCGCATGAAAGCTGCCACGGCCAAGGCCAGCGGCGGCGGGGGGCAGGTGCTCAAGGGGGTGAGCCCTGAGGCGGGGGCCGAGGCGATTCTCAAGCTGTTGGTCGAAGAGGGCGTGGTGCGCTGACCCTGTGGGAGCTGGCTTGCCTGCGATGCAGGCACCGCGGTTTTTCAGTTACACCCAGGTGATGCCATCGCAGGCAAGCCAGCTCCCACAGGGTTTACGGTGTTACCCACAATCCCTGTTAACCCACCTGTGGATAACCTGTTCGCGGCTGTCCACACCCCATGTAAATCGTGCCCTGTAGCCCTCTGTACGAAAAACAACCAACCTAAGCGACGGTTTTTACTGGGCTTTTTCTGTGGATAAGGAAAAAGCCCGGGCCAGAGTTGCCCCCAAAGTCTGTTGGTGCTTCTGTGGATAAGATGTTCGCTACCCGCTACAGGCCATGTGGATAGAGGCTTGCAGTGAGTTGGTTGAAATATGATCAATATCGCCATTTCAATCGCTTTACGCGCGTAAAGCCTCGATTTTGCTCGGTTGCAGACGGTTTTCCACAGAACGGCCAAAGTTGCCCCCAAAGTCTGTTGGCGCTTCTGTGGATAAGGTGTTTGCGATCCTCTGGAGGCCATATAGAACGTGGTTTTCAAGCTAATGATTAAAAATTGATCAATGTTGGATAAAACCCGGTGCTTTGAATAAGTCACGGATTTTCTTGGTTTTATTTCGAGGGTAAAGGGGAGTTGCGCACAATTACTGTGGGTGGCTTTGTGGATAAGTTGTTGGGGGATGGCTGGAGGGCAGGACAGTAGTGGGCTGGAGCAGTGATGATCAATTTATGAACAGATAAAGAACCGATGTGGGAGCGGGCTTGCCCGCGATTACGGTGGGTCAGCCAACAAATCTGTGACTGATACACCGCAATCGCGGGCAAGCCCGCTCCCACACAAGCCCGCTCCCACACAAGCCCACTCCCACACAAGCCCCACAGTTTGATCTCTGGTGTGTCCGTTATTCGTGTGCGGCGACACCTTTAAGGTACGGCGCCGGTGCCGCCCCCAGGTTGTTGAGCATGCGCTCGCTGTACCAGTCCACAAAATTCACCACGCCAAATTCATAGGTCTTGGAGTAGGGCCCGGGCTGGTAAGCGGTGGAGTTGATCCCGCGCTGGTTCTCTTCGGCCAGGCGCCGGTCCTGGTCGTTGGTGGCGTCCCACACCTGGCGCATGCGCTCGACGTCATAGTCCACGCCTTCCACGGCGTCCTTGTGCACCAGCCACTTGGTGGTGACCATGGTTTCCTGGGCGCTGATCGGCCACACGGTGAAGACGATGATGTGATCGCCCATGCAGTGGTTCCACGAGTGCGGTAGGTGCAGGATGCGCATCGAACCCAAGTCGGGGTTCTGGATGCGGCCCATCAGTTTCTTGCAGCCCTGCTTGCCGTCCAGGGTCATGGACACGGTGCCCTTGAGCAGCGGCATGCGCACGATGCGGTTGCGCAGGCCGAAGCTGGCGTGGGCGTAGGGGATCTTCTCGGCGTCCCAGGCGGCGGCGGACGCGGCCACATGGTCCTTGAAGGCCTGGTCGGCCCGGGGGTCGGTGACGTCGTCCCATTCCAGCAGGGTTTTCAGCAACTCAGGGTGCGAGGCGTTGCAGTGGTAGCACTCGCGGTTGTTTTCCAGCACCAGTTTCCAGTTGGCTTTTTCAAACAAGGTGGTCTGGATCGCCACCTTGGTGTTTTCCATGTCATAGGGTTCCATGTAGTGGTTGAGCGTCGACAAAAAGTCATCAATGGCCGGCGGGTTCTCGGCCAGGCTGATGAAGATGTAGCCGCCGGCGGTCTTTACGTTCACCGGTTTTAGGCCGTACTGCTTCATGTCGAAGTCGGCACCCATCTCGGTGCCGGCGAACAACAGGCGCCCGTCCAGTTCGTAGGTCCACTGGTGGTAATGGCACACCAGCTTGGCGACCTTGCCCTTGTCACTGGTACACAAGCGCGAGCCGCGGTGGCGGCAGACGTTGTGGAAGGCATGCACCACGCCTTCGGCGCCACGGATCACGATGATCGGGTTCTTGCCGATCTGCAGGGTCAGGTAGTTGCCCTTGCTGGGGATTTCGCAGGTCATGCCGGCGATCAACCATTCCTTCTGGAAGATCTCCTGCATATCGATATCGAACAGCCGCTGGTCCGAGTAAAACGGCTGGGGCAGCGAAAAAGTGCGCTCACGCTCTTGCAGCATTTGCGCGGTGGCCTTGCGTGCGGGTTCCAGCGGATCGCCCAAGCTCAAGGTTGCGGTGACGTCCATCGTGTGTGTCCTCAAGGCCATTCTGTGTGGCCGCGATAAGTGGCTGATCAGGTTTGCAGCAAGGCGTAAAGAAAGCGTCGTTGTTGGCTGCGAGTGTGGGCCCGGCGATGCCCGCAACCTTATCCATTAACGACATGGCCCACTCTGTTCCCGACGCGCAACCCCAGTGGCATGGGGGCTGGTCGCGATAAGTATGCGAATGTCGCAGATAGGTAAATGGCAGGTGGCGGCCTTACGCAGAATCGCCAGCATCAAGCCGAACTACGGCCGTGGAGAACAGCATGTCCAACAGCTTCCTGAATCCTGTCACCACCCAGACCTGGGCCAATGGTCGGCACATTGTCCGTTGCGTCAAAGTCATCCAGGAAACCTGGGATGTGCGCACCTTCTGCTTTATGGCCGACCAGCCGATCCTGTTCTTTTTCAAGCCGGGGCAGTTCGTCACCCTGGAACTGGAGATCGACGGCCAACCGATCATGCGTTCATACACTATTTCCAGCTCGCCGTCGGTGCCCTACAGCTTCTCGGTGACCATCAAGCGCGTGCCGGGCGGCAAGGTTTCCAACTGGCTGCATGACACCCTGCATGAAGGCCAGGAGCTGGCGGTGCACGGGCCGGTCGGGCTGTTCAATGCCATCGACTTCCCAAGCCCGAAGGTGCTGTACCTCAGCGGCGGTGTCGGCATCACCCCGGTGATGTCCATGGCGCGCTGGTTCTACGACACCAACGCCAACGTTGACATGACGTTTATCCACAGCGCCCGTTCGCCCAAAGACATCATCTACCACCGCGAGCTGGAGCATATGGCGTCGCGGATCGATAACTTCAGCTTGCATCTGATCTGCGAGAAGCACGGCCTGGGCGAACCCTGGGCCGGTTATCGTGGGTACCTGAACCACAAGATGCTGGAATTGATGGTGCCGGACTTCCTTGAGCGTGAAGTGTTCTGTTGCGGCCCCACGCCGTACATGAATGCGGTCAAGCGCCTGCTGGAAGCCAATGGCTTCGACATGAGCCGTTACCACGAGGAGTCTTTCGGCGCCACGCCACCGGAAGCTCGGGCCGATGCGGTAGAACAGGCTGAGCAAGCTGCGGATGCGCCGGAAATCGACCTGGCGGATTTGCACCAGGTGGAATTTATCTCGTCGGGCAAAAGCATTCGTGTGGCGCCCGGGGAAACCGTGCATGCGGCGGCGGCCAAGCTCGGCCTGCTGATTCCCAAGGCCTGCGGGATGGGCATTTGCGGCACATGCAAGGTGATGAAGCTGGGTGGGGAAGTGGAGATGGAGCACAACGGCGGGATTACTGAGGAAGACGAAGCCGAAGGCTACATCCTGTCGTGTTGCAGCGTGCCAAAGGGCGATGTGCGGATCGAGTTCTAACCCCCCTGATGATCGTTCCCACGCTCCGCGTGGGAATGCCTCCTGGGACGCTCCGCGTCCCTTATGCGTGATGTGACGCGGAGCGTCACGGGCTGCGTTCCCACGCGGAGCGTGGGAACGATCTTCAAAGGGCGATGTGCGGATCGAGTTCTGCCCCCCTGACAATCGTTCCCACGCTCTGTGTGGGAATGCCTCCTGGGACGCTCCGCGTCCCTTATGCGTGATGTGACGCGGAGCGTCACGGGCTGCATGCCCACGCAGAGCGTGGGAACGATCTTCATCTTCACGAGCTTCAGGACCAGCACTGGATATCGATCAACCCCTCCATGCCCACATAGTTACGAGCACTGGAGTACCTCCAGTGTTCAGCAAGGTCCACATAACCCCGCTTCACCGGGTTGTGGTGGATGTAATCAAGCTTCTGGCGCATCACCGCCTCGCTGTACACCAACTCGGCATGTGAGCCTTCCTGCCAGAGTTGATAAACCCGATCTACCTTGTGTGCACGTTTGCAAAAGCGCAGGCGGTGTAATACCCGTTCAGCGCCTTTGCGGTGCAGGTCATCGATGATGGTTCGAGCGGTGAAGGATTTGAATTGGCTGACGCATTTGTTCAGGTCAGGCGCCTGAGCGATGAAGTGCAGGTGGTTTTCCAGGACGACGTAGCCATACAGGCTAAGGGCATGGTGGTTTTGTTGATATCGCCAACAATCCAGGAGATGGCTGACGAGGTAGTCACGGGTGAACAGTGGTAGCCATTCCATGACGGTACACGTCAGGAAGTGTGGTTTTTCGGGTTCGGTGATGACGTAGCGGCTTCTACCCATAGGCTCATCCTTGAGGGACGCTGAGCGTCCTGAGAGGCATTCCCACGCGGAGCGTGGGAACGATCATCAGGGGTTAGCGAGCGTAGATATGAATTGCGAACTGTTCGCCTGAAGCTGTCGGTTCAAAGACTTTTTCGGTGATTCTCAAAACCCTGCCAGGTTCCTGGATGATGTCACCGACTTTTGCCAGTTTCCTGAACTCATCCCAGCCGACGAGGGTGGTCGAGAGTGGGGTGTCACTTTGCAGGATGTTACCGAAGCTTTGATTTTCCATGGTGTAGCCCTCTGCTGGATTTCCGTTTCCGGCCGATTATTCGGCAGGCAGTATGGCCCGGAAGGTGGCCTCTGCAGCGGCCATTTCCTTCCGGGTTCCAAGAGGCTAGACCATGCAATCCGGGTTTGAGGCTGTCAGAAATATCAAAAAACAGTCTCGGCAATCCGCCAGTATCCGTGGCCGGATCAGGGGCAGGTCGGCCACCCGGATGAGATCAGGCGCCCATCACCTCACGAATATCCGCCGCCAGCTCACGCACCCGCTCTTCCTTGGTGTCCCACGCGCACATGAAGCGCGCGCCGCCCTTGCCGATGAAGGTGTAGAAGCGCCAGCCCTTGGCCGTCAAGGCGGCGATGGCCGGTTCCGAGAGTTGCAGGAACACGCCGTTGGCCTGCACCGGGAACATCAATTCCACACCCGGAATATCCGCCACCAGGCTGCTGAGCAACTGGGCGCAGTGGTTGGCGTGGCGCGCATGTTTGAGCCAGGCGTCGTGTTCCAGCAGGCCCACCCACGGTGCTGACAAAAAGCGCATTTTCGACGCCAACTGGCCGGCCTGTTTGCAGCGGTAGTCGAAGTCTTCCGCCAGCTTGTGGTTGAAGAACAGGATCGCTTCACCCACCGCCATGCCGTTTTTGGTGCCGCCAAAACACAGCACGTCCACGCCGGCTTTCCAGGTCAGGTCCGCTGGCGAGCAGCCGAGGAAGGCGCAGGCATTGGAGAAGCGTGCGCCGTCCATATGCAGGTTCAGCCCCAGTTCCTTGCAGGTGGCGCTGATGGCGCGGATTTCAGCCGGGGTGTACACGCTGCCCACTTCGGTAGCCTGGGTCAGGGTCACGACGCGCGGCTTGGGGTAGTGGATATCCTGGCGCTTGAGGGCGATCTCGCGGATCGACTCGGGGGTCAGCTTGCCGTTTTCGGTGCGGGCGGTGAGCAGCTTGGAGCCGTTGGAGAAAAACTCCGGCGCGCCGCATTCGTCGGTCTCGACGTGGGCGGTTTCCGAGCAAATCACGCTATGGTAGCTCTGGCACAGGGAGGACAGGGCCAGGGAGTTGGCCGCTGTGCCGTTGAAGGCGAAGAATACTTCACAGTCGGTTTCAAACAGTTTGCGGAAACCGTCGGCGGCGCGGTGGGTCCATTCATCGTCGCCATAGGCGCGCTGATGGCCCTGGTTGGCGAGTTCCATGGCGGCCCAGGCTTCCGGGCAGATACCGGAATAGTTGTCACTGGCAAATTGTTGGCTCTTGTCGGTCATGGCCCGTTCCTGTGGTCGATGTTGGTGCGCACTGTAACCAAGAATATCCGGCGGGCGCACGCACTGTTAATGCAAAGTCACTGGGGAATTATGCACGGTACTGAAACGATTCCTGTAAGGCGTGTGCGCGACGGCGCCCTCGACCTGCTCAAATGGCTGGCGCTCTTGAGCATGGTGCTGGACCACCTGCGCTATGTCGGTTTGAGCCTCGATGGCCTGTACGTGCCGGGGCGCCTGGCGTTCCCGTGGTTTTGCCTGGCGA
Source organism: Pseudomonas sp. ICMP 8385 (assembly GCF_002699915.1). NCBI lineage: Bacteria > Pseudomonadati > Pseudomonadota > Gammaproteobacteria > Pseudomonadales > Pseudomonadaceae > Pseudomonas > Pseudomonas sp. ICMP 8385. The sequence goes on from NZ_LKBY01000091.1 coordinate 258,341, forward strand.
TTGCGGCCAATTTGCAGCGGGTCCGGGGTGCGCCTGTCACCGGGCAGTGGCGTTACCTGGGCTGGTTGTTGCTGTTTAGCGTGATCAGCGAGGTGCCGTATCGGCTGTTTATCGAGGATGCCGATACATTGAATGTGCTGCCGACCCTGGCGTTGGGTTTACTGGTTGCCCGGGGATGGCAGCAGAAGACGCTGTTTGATCGTGGATTGGCGCTGCTTGCCCTGCTGGCCGGTGCTGTGTTTTCGGCGCAACTGATGTTCGGCTTTTTTGGTGTATTGCTGCCGCTGGCGATGTTGTTGGTGTTTAGTCGCCCCTGGTATTTCAGCGTGTTGCCGGGTTTGGTGTGTGTGGCGGCCAATCAATGGCAGGTATTGCTCGATAGCGGCAACCTCGTGGCGCTGCTCGGGTTGGCTACATGCCTGATTGCGCCATTGGCTGGGCGGGTCTTATTGCGACATGCCCAAGGCGCCTCGCCCCCGGCCATGCGCCGCTGGGCCTACGCCCTTTACCCCCTGCATTTCCTGCTGCTGCTACTCGTGCGCCAGATCATCGCCTAACCCCTGTGGGAGCTGGCTCGCCTGCGATGCAGGCACCGCGGTGGGCCAGCTTCAATCGCGGGGATGCCATCGCAGGCAAGCCAGCTCCCACATTTGTTCAGTGGCGCTCATGCAATGTCGTAAACGCACCTTTGCGTGGCGTGCGCAGGCATTTGGTCGATTTGCGCCAGCCCTACCATCGCATCAAAGGGCCCTGCACGGGCCTCAACAATACGAAAGGCTGGGAGAGACGCGATGTTCAGCAAACAAGACCAGATCCAGGGATATGACGATGCACTGCTGGCGGCCATGAATGCCGAGGAGCAGCGCCAGGAAGATCATATCGAGCTGATCGCGTCGGAGAACTACACCAGCAAGCGCGTGATGCAGGCCCAGGGCAGCGGCCTGACCAACAAATACGCCGAAGGCTACCCGGGCAAGCGCTACTACGGTGGCTGCGAGCATGTGGATAAAGTCGAGGCCCTGGCCATCGAGCGCGCCAAGCAGCTGTTCGGTGCCGATTACGCCAATGTGCAGCCGCATTCCGGCTCGTCCGCCAACAGTGCGGTATACCTGGCACTGCTGAACGCCGGTGACACCATCCTCGGCATGAGCCTGGCCCACGGCGGCCACCTGACCCACGGCGCCAAGGTGTCGTCCTCGGGCAAGCTGTACAACGCGGTGCAGTACGGCATCAACACCGACACCGGGCTGATCGACTACGACGAAGTCGAGCGCCTGGCCGTGGAGCATCAGCCGAAGATGGTCGTTGCCGGCTTCTCCGCCTACTCCAAGACCCTGGATTTCCCACGCTTTCGCCAGATCGCCGACAAGGTCGGCGCGCTGCTGTTCGTCGATATGGCCCACGTCGCCGGCCTGGTGGCGGCGGGCCTGTATCCGAACCCGCTGCCCTACGCCGATGTGGTCACCACCACCACCCACAAGACCCTGCGCGGCCCCCGTGGCGGGCTGATTTTGGCCAAGGCCAACGAAGCGATTGAAAAGAAACTCAACGCCGCAGTATTCCCCGGCGCCCAGGGCGGCCCGCTGATGCATGTGATCGCCGGCAAGGCGGTGTGCTTCAAGGAAGCCCAGGAGCCTGGCTTCAAGGCCTACCAGCAACAGGTGATCGATAACGCCCAGGCCATGGCCGAGGTGTTTATCAAGCGCGGCTACGATGTGGTGTCCGGCGGCACCGATAACCACCTGTTCCTGGTCAGCCTGATCCGCCAGGGCCTGACCGGCAAGGACGCGGACGCCGCCCTTGGTCGCGCCCATATCACCGTCAACAAGAACGCCGTGCCCAATGACCCGCAGTCGCCGTTCGTGACCTCGGGCCTGCGTATCGGCACCCCGGCGGTGACCACCCGTGGTTTCAAGGTGGCGCAATGCGTGGAGTTGGCTGGCTGGATCTGCGACATCCTCGACAACCTCGGCGACGCCGATGTCGAGGCCAACGTGGCCAAGCACGTGTCTGCCCTGTGCGCGGATTTCCCGGTTTATCGCTGAGCGCGGTTTTGGAGTAATGCCTATGCAACGCTACTCGGGCTTCGGCCTCTTCAAACACTCCCTCAGCCACCACGAAAACTGGCAGAAGATGTGGCGCACGCCGACCCCGAAAAAGGTCTACGACGTGGTCATCGTCGGCGGTGGCGGGCATGGTCTGGCCACTGCTTACTACCTGGCCAAGGAACACGGCATCACCAATGTGGCGGTGGTCGAGAAAGGCTGGCTGGGCGGCGGTAACACCGCGCGCAACACCACCATCGTGCGTTCCAACTACCTGTGGGATGAGTCGGCGCACCTCTATGAGCATGCGATGAAACTCTGGGAAGGGTTGTCCCAGGACCTGAACTACAACGTGATGTTCTCCCAGCGGGGCGTGTACAACCTGTGCCACACCCTGCAGGACATCCGCGATTCCGAGCGCCGTGTCAGCGCCAACCGCCTCAACGGCGTGGACGGCGAGCTGCTTAATGCCAAGCAGGTCGCGGACGAGATCCCGTACCTCGACTGCTCGAAAAACACCCGCTACCCGGTACTGGGTGCCACCGTGCAACGGCGCGGCGGCGTGGCCCGTCATGATGCCGTGGCCTGGGGCTTTGCCCGTGCCGCCGACGCTCTGGGCGTGGACCTGATCCAGCAGACCGAAGTCATCGGCTTTCGCAAGGACAACGGCGTGTGCATCGGCGTGGAAACCAACAAGGGCTTTATCGGCGCCAAGCGCGTCGGGGTGGTCACCGCCGGTAACTCCGGGCACATGGCCTCGCTGGCCGGGTTCCGCTTGCCGATCGAGTCCCACCCGCTGCAAGCGTTGGTGTCGGAGCCGATCAAGCCGATTATCGACAGCGTGATCATGTCCAACGCCGTGCACGGTTACATCAGCCAGTCCGACAAGGGCGACCTGGTGATCGGCGCCGGTATCGACGGCTATAACGGCTACGGCCAGCGTGGTTCGTACCCGGTGATCGAACACACCATCCAGGCCATCGTCGAGATGTTCCCGGTGCTCTCGCGGGTGCGCATGAACCGCCAGTGGGGCGGCATCGTCGACACCACGCCGGACGCGTGCCCGATCATCTCCAAGACCCCTGTGCCGAACATGTTCTTTAACTGCGGCTGGGGCACCGGTGGCTTCAAGGCCACCCCCGGTTCCGGCAACGTATTTGCCGCGAGCCTGGCCAAGGGTGAGATGCACCCGCTGGCGGCGCCTTTCTCCATCGACCGTTTCCACAACGGTGCGTTGATCGACGAACACGGCGCTGCGGCCGTCGCCCACTAACAGGAGAAATTCCCTATGTTGCATATCTTCTGTCCTCACTGTGGCGAACTGCGCTCCGAAGAGGAATTCCACGCTTCCGGCCAGGCGCATATCCCGCGCCCGCTGGACCCCAATGCCTGCACCGACGAGGAGTGGGGCGACTATATGTTTTTCCGCGATAACCCCCGTGGCCTGCACCACGAACTGTGGATCCATGCCGCCGGTTGCCGCCAGTACTTCAACGCCACCCGCGACACCCTGAGCTACGAAATTCTTGAAACCTACAAGATCGGCGAGAAGCCGCAATTCACCGCCAAGGCCTCTGGAGAGAAGGTATGAGCCAGATCAATCGCCTGTCCAACGGTGGCCGCATCGACCGTAATAAAGCCCTGACGTTTACCTTCAACGGCCAGAGCTACAAAGGCTTTGAAGGCGACACCCTGGCCGCTGCCCTGCTGGCCAATGGCGTGGATATCATCGGCCGCAGCTTCAAGTATTCGCGCCCGCGCGGCATCTTCGCCGCCGGCGCCGAAGAGCCGAACGCGGTGCTGCAGATCGGTGCCACCGAAGCCACGCAGATCCCCAACGTGCGCGCCACGCAACAGGCGCTGTACCAGGGCCTGGTCGCCACCAGCACCAACGGCTGGCCGAGCGTGAACAACGACATGATGGGCATCCTCGGCAAGGTCGGCGGCAAGCTGATGCCGCCGGGTTTCTACTACAAAACCTTCATGTACCCGCAATCGTTCTGGATGACCTACGAGAAGTACATCCGTAAGGCCGCCGGGCTGGGCCGCTCGCCGACCGAGAACGACCCGGACACCTATGACTACATGAACCGCCATTGCGATGTGCTGATCGTCGGCGCCGGGCCTGCGGGCCTGGCGGCGGCGCTGGCCGCTGCGCGCACTGGCGCGCGGGTGATCATCGCCGATGAGCAGGAAGAATTCGGCGGGTCGCTGCTCGACTCGCGCGAAAGCCTCGACGGCAAGCCGGCCGCCGAATGGGTCGCCAGTGTAATCGCCGAGCTCAAGGCCCTGCCGGACGTGGTGTTGCTGCCTCGCGCCACTGTCAATGGCTATCACGACCATAACTTCCTGACCATCCACGAGCGCCTCACCGATCACCTCGGCGACCGTGCGCCGATTGGCGTGGTGCGCCAGCGTATCCACCGGGTGCGCGCCAAGCGTGTGGTGCTGGCGACCGGCGCGTGCGAGCGTCCGCTGGTGTACGGCAATAACGATGTGCCGGGCAATATGCTCGCGGGTGCGGTCTCGACCTATGTGCGCCGTTATGGCGTGGCGCCGGGTAAAAAACTGCTGCTGTCGACCAACAACGATCACGCCTACCGTGTGGCGCTGGACTGGTTTGACGCCGGCCTTAGCGTGGTCGCGGTGGCCGATGCACGCCACAACCCACGCGGTGCGCTGGTGGAAGAGGCCCGCGCCAAAGGCATTCGCATCCTTACCGGCAGCGCCGTGATCGAAGCCCGTGGCAGCAAGCACGTCACTGGCGCCCGCGTGGCGGCCATCGACGTCAAAGCCCACACAGTCACCAGCCCTGGCGAGTGGCTGGACTGCGACCTGGTGGCCAGCTCCGGTGGCTACAGCCCGGTGGTGCACTTGGCTTCGCACCTGGGCGGCAAGCCGACCTGGCGTGAAGATATCCTCGGGTTTGTACCGGGCGAGGCACCGCAGAAACGCGTGTGTGTGGGCGGTATCAACGGTGTCTATGGTCTGGGTGATTCCCTGGCCGATGGTTTTGAAGGTGGCGTGCGCGCCGCCAGCGAAGCCGGGTTTGCCCCGGTGGAAGGTACGCTGCCCAAGGCCCTGACGCGCCTGGAAGAGCCGACCCTGGCGCTGTTCCAGGTGCCCCACGAGAAAGCCACTGCCCGGGCGCCCAAGCAATTTGTCGACCTGCAGAACGACGTCACCGCCGCCGCCATCGAACTGGCGACCCGCGAGGGCTTCGAGTCGGTGGAACACGTCAAGCGCTACACCGCGCTGGGCTTCGGCACCGACCAGGGCAAGCTGGGTAACGTCAACGGCCTGGCGATTGCCGCGCGCTCGCTGAACGTGAGCATCCCGCAGATGGGCACCACCATGTTCCGCCCCAACTACACACCAGTGACTTTTGGCGCCGTGGCAGGCCGGCACTGTGGGCATATCTTCGAGCCGGTGCGCTACACCGCGCTGCACGCCTGGCATGTGAAAAACGGCGCCGAGTTCGAGGATGTCGGTCAGTGGAAACGCCCGTGGTACTTCCCGCGCAACGGTGAAGACCTACACGCGGCAGTCAAGCGCGAATGCCTGGCCGTGCGCGACAGCGTCGGCCTGCTGGATGCCTCGACCCTGGGCAAAATCGATATCCAGGGCCCGGATGCCCGTGAGTTCCTCAACCGCATCTACAGCAACGCCTGGACCAAGCTCGACGTGGGCAAGGCGCGCTACGGCCTGATGTGCAAGGAAGACGGCATGGTCTTCGACGACGGCGTGACCGCCTGCCTGGCCGACAACCACTTCCTGATGACCACCACCACTGGCGGCGCGGCGCGGGTGTTGCAGTGGCTGGAAATCTACCAGCAGACCGAATGGCCGGACCTCAAGGTGTACTTCACCTCGGTCACCGACCACTGGGCGACCATGACCCTGTCCGGGCCCAACAGCCGCAAGCTGTTGAGCGAGGTCACCGATATCGACCTGGACAAGGACGGCTTCCCGTTCATGACCTGGAAAGAAGGCTTGGTGGGCGGCGTGCCGGCGCGGGTGTTCCGCATCTCGTTTACCGGTGAGCTGTCGTATGAAGTCAACGTGCAGGCCGACTACGCCATGGGCGTGCTGGAGCAGATCGTCGAGGCCGGCAAACAGTACAACCTGACCCCGTATGGCACCGAGACCATGCACGTGCTGCGGGCCGAGAAGGGGTTCATCATCGTCGGGCAAGACACCGATGGTTCGATGACCCCGGATGACCTGAACATGGGCTGGTGTGTAGGCCGTACCAAACCGTTTTCGTGGATCGGCTGGCGTGGGATGAATCGCGAGGATTGCGTGCGTGAAGAGCGCAAGCAATTGGTGGGCTTGAAGCCGATTGATCCGAAGGTGTGGCTGCCAGAGGGCGCGCAACTGGTGCTTGATCCGAAGCAGAGCATTCCGATGAAGATGGTCGGTCATGTCACTTCCAGCTATGCCCACAACTCCCTCGGCTATTCGTTTGCGATGGCGGTGGTCAAGGGCGGCTTGAAGCGTATGGGCGAGCGGGTGTTCTCGCCCCAGGCGGATGGCAGCGTGATCGAGGCCGAGATTGTGTCTTCGGTGTTCTTTGACCCGAAAGGCGAGCGGCAGAACATCTGACACCTGATCATTCCCACGCTCCGCGTGGGTATGCATCCCGGGGCGCTCTGCGCCCCAAGAGCGGACGCAGAGCGTCCATGGCGGCATTCCCACGCAGAGCGTGGGAACGATCAAATTCAACACAGGTGCTTTATGACCGCAGCCAATGTTTACCAACAACGCCCCACCACCGGCGCCAAGGCCGAGTCGTCGCTGCACCATGCCGACCTTGCCAGCCTGGTTGGCAAGGGGCGCAAGAACGCCGGTGTGACCGTGCGTGAAAAGAAACTGCTGGGCCACCTGACCATTCGTGGCGATGGCCATGACGCAGCTTTCGCCGCCGGCGTGCACAAGGCCCTGGGTATCGAATTGCCCGGCGCGTTGCAAGTCATCGTCAAAGGCGAAACCAGCCTGCAATGGCTTGGCCCGGATGAGTGGCTGCTGGTGGTGCCCAGCGGTGAAGAATTTGCCGCCGAGCAAAACCTGCGCGCAGCCCTGGGCGATCTGCACATCCAGGTCGTCAACGTCAGTGGCGGCCAGCAGATCCTCGAACTCAGCGGCCCGAACGTGCGTGACGTGCTGATGAAGTCCACCAGCTACGACGTGCACCCCGACAACTTCCCGGTGGGCAAGGCGGTGGGCACGGTGTTCGCCAAGTCGCAGCTGGTGATCCGTCATACCGCGCAAGACACCTGGGAACTGGTGATTCGCCGCAGCTTCTCGGACTACTGGTGGTTGTGGTTGCAGGATGCCTCGGCCGAGTATGGCCTGAATGTCCAAGCCTGATGATCGTTCCCACGCTCTGCGTGGGAACGCATCCCGGGACGCTCCGCGTCCCAATAACGGACGCAGAGCGTCCATGCCGGCATTCCCACGCAGAGCGTGGGAACGATCAAGGAGTTACCTAGAATGAGCCGCGCACCCGATACATGGATTTTGACCGCCGACTGCCCCAGCGTGCTCGGCACGGTGGACGCGGTCACCCGCTATCTGTTCGAGCAGGGCTGCTACGTCACCGAGCACCATTCGTTCGATGACCGCCTCTCGGGGCGTTTTTTTATCCGTGTGGAATTCCGCCAACCCGATGGCTTCGACGAGCAAGGCTTTCGCGATGGCCTGGCCACCCGTGGCGAGGCCTTTGGCATGATTTTCGAGCTGACGGCGCCGAACTACCGGCCAAAAGTGGTGATCATGGTGTCCAAGGCCGATCACTGCCTCAACGACCTGCTGTACCGCCAGCGCATCGGCCAACTGTCGATGGACGTGGTTGCGGTGGTGTCCAACCACCCCGATCTCAAGCCCTTGGCCGACTGGCACCAGATTCCCTACTACCATTTCCCCCTCGACCCCAACGACAAACCGTCCCAGGAGCGCCAGGTGTGGCAAGTGATTGAAGAGGCGGGTGCCGAGCTGGTGATCCTTGCGCGTTATATGCAAGTGCTGTCGCCGGAGCTGTGCCGCAAGCTCGACGGCAAGGCGATCAATATCCATCACTCGTTGCTGCCGGGGTTCAAGGGCGCTAAGCCGTATCACCAGGCGTACAACAAGGGCGTGAAGCTGGTCGGCGCCACCGCGCACTACATCAACAACGACCTGGATGAAGGCCCGATCATCGCCCAGGGCGTGGAGGTGGTGGACCACAGTCATTACCCAGAGGATTTGATTGCCAAGGGGCGGGATATCGAAGGCCTGACCTTGGCGCGGGCGGTGGGGTATCACATTGAGCGGCGGGTGTTTTTGAACGCCAATAGAACGGTGGTGCTCTGACTGACGCCATCGCAGGCAAGCCAGCTCCCACAGGGTGATGTGTGAATGTGGGAGCGGGCTTGCCCGCGATGAGGCCCTTACTAACAACGCAAAAACAGCATCTGTAACCCGAGCACTTAAACGCGCTGCCCACCCAAAGGGGCACCGCAGTTCCATAAAAACAACAGCGAGGTGAAAGCATGTCTGGTAATCGTGGTGTCGTGTATCTCGGCAACGGTCAGGTCGAAGTACAGAAAATCGACTATCCCAAAATGCAGGACCCCCGTGGCAGGAAGATTGAGCACGGCGTCATCCTGCGCGTGGTCTCCACCAATATCTGCGGCTCCGACCAACATATGGTGCGCGGCCGCACCACTGCCCAGACCGGCCTGGTGCTCGGTCACGAAATCACCGGCGAGGTGATCGAGAAGGGCAGCGACGTCGAGAACCTCAAGCTCGGCGACCTGGTGTCGGTGCCCTTCAACGTTGCCTGTGGCCGCTGCCGCTCGTGCAAGGAGCAACACACCGGCGTGTGCCTGACCGTCAACCCGGCCCGTGCCGGTGGCGCCTACGGCTATGTGGACATGGGCGATTGGACCGGCGGCCAGGCCGAGTATGTGCTGGTGCCGTATGCCGACTTCAACCTGCTCAAACTGCCGGATCGCGACAAGGCCATGGAGAAAATCCGCGACCTGACCTGCCTTTCCGACATCCTGCCCACCGGTTATCACGGTGCCGTTACCGCCGGCGTTGGCCCCGGCAGCACTGTGTACATTGCGGGCGCCGGTCCCGTGGGCCTGGCGGCGGCCGCTTCGGCGCGTTTGCTGGGCGCGGCGGTGGTGATCATCGGCGACGTCAACCCGATCCGCCTGGCCCACGCCAAGGCCCAGGGCTTTGAAATCGCCGACCTGTCCCAGGACACGCCGCTGCACGAGCAGATCGCCGCGCTGCTGGGCGAGCCGGAAGTGGACTGCGCCGTCGATGCCGTGGGCTTTGAAGCCCGTGGGCATGGGCATGAAGGGGCCAAGGCCGAAGCCCCGGCCACGGTGCTCAACTCATTGATGGGCGTGGTGCGCGTGGCGGGCAAGATCGGTATCCCCGGCCTGTATGTCACCGAAGATCCAGGGGCAGTGGACGCGGCGGCCAAAATGGGCAGCCTGAGCATCCGTTTTGGCCTGGGTTGGGCCAAATCCCACAGCTTCCACACCGGCCAGACCCCGGTGATGAAGTACAACCGCCAGTTGATGCAGGCGATCATGTGGGACCGCATCAATATCGCCGAGATCGTGGGGGTGCAGGTGATCAGCCTGGATGATGCACCGCGTGGGTACGGCGAGTTCGATGCCGGTGTGCCGAAGAAGTTTGTGATTGACCCGCACAAGCTGTTCAGCGCGGCGTAATCCAGGCAACACCTACCTAATGTGGGAGCTGGCTTGTGTGGGAGCCGGGCTTGCCCGCGATGCAGGCACCTCGGTTATTCAGTTAGACCGGGGTGATGCTATCGCAGGCAAGCCAGCTCCCACACAAGCCAGCTCCCACATTGGTTTTAGGGTGTTTGAGGTTTAGCGGATCGCCAGCGCGCCCTGATACACCGTCGGGCCGGTAGGCTGCTTGCTCACCGAGCCACCCTTGGTTTCCGAGCTGACCATCAACTCTACCGGCTGGCTGATGGTTTCCTGCTGGCGTGGGTTGAGGCCGATGATGCCTTTGCCGTCTTCCGGCAACAGGCCCAAAGACACCGGTGTGCCGCCGGCCGGCAGGGCCCACAGTTCGAGGCTGCGGTCCGGTTGCGGGGCGGTGGTGGCGATCGGTTGGACTTCCAGGTAATCCTTGTGCGCCATGATTTGCGCAGCCGGTTGTTGGGTGGTGCTGACCAGGGTCGCGGCGGACTTGACGCTGTCCTGGGTGTAGAGCGCGCCGCCGATACCGGCAACCACCACCACGCAGACGCCGATGAACAGGCGCGGGCGGGTCCAGAATGAGGGCTTGTGCTCGATCACTGGAGGTTGGGACGCAGTCATAAGGCTCTTCCTGACAAGTTTTGTAGTGTGTTGATTGACCCTGTGGCGGGCGATGGGTTCCTAGTGGCAGTTTGATGGTGTGGGCTTTCGGGGCTTTCCTGAACAAATCTGTGACGTGGAACAAGCGGCTGGATGCTCAGTCAAACGGCTGCTTTAGCTCCTACACCTACGAGGTTGTCTCGATGAAGATTTCACGCGGTTTTGCCCTGTCCTGCCTCCTGAGCGTGGCGGCCAGCCCGGTATTTGCAGCAGGTTTTAGCCTGGGCGATGTGGCCAACGCCGTTTCCGGCGCCCAGGGCACCAACAAGGCCGCCGCCGCGGCGCCGAGCTCACAAACCGCCGGCTTGCTGGGGGCACTGACCAAGCAGTTGAATGTCACTCCCGAGCAGGCCATCGGCGGTACCGGTGCGATGCTGGGCCTGGCCAAGAACCAACTCAGCAGCACTGATTATTCGCAGTTGGGCAAAAGCGTACCGGGCCTGGACAAGCTGTCGGGCAACAACGCATTAGGCAGCCTCGGCGCCCTGAGCGGCCTGCTCGGCCAGAACGGTGGCAGCAAGACCAGTGGCCTGGACAGCGTGCTGGGCAACGTCAAGGACACCAACGACCTGAACACCGCCTTCAGCGCCCTGGGCATGGACAGCGGCATGATCGGCCAGTTTGCCCCGGTGATCCTGCAGTACTTGGGCGGGCAGGGGGCCAACACTTCTGTACTGGGCAAGCTTGCTGGCATCTGGGGGGCTGGGAGCTGAGAGATACGTGGGTGTGAGGGGGGCAGGGAACTGATTGGTTGGTCCGAGCCACTGATCAATACCCGCCTGGAACCCAGCGCTCTCCAGCTCCCGTGAGGGCACGCCAGGATGGGTGTTATTCCCTTTATGGAGATCTTTCAATGAGCGATTCAACAATATCATCGCGCAATTTAAACCCAGCATTTTGGCAACGCGAGGGTGCCGACAGCAAAATGACCAAGGAGGAGGCTGAGAAGGCCACCGGTATGAAGTTCATGACTTATTCCGAAATGGCAGGCGGCAAAAAACCTGAAGCCGAGACGGGTAGCGCCTCCGGCGGTGTGCAGGCCTCTGCTGGCGTCGGCGATGTCAGTTTCAGCGCAGGCAACAGTGCTTCGATCTCGTTTTAAGTACGTGAGCTCGCCAGGCCTGGCCCTGGCGGCGACGAGTCAGCGGATGAGCTCATCAATGCGCGCATCCTTCTCCATCCAGAGCTGGTTGACCCAGCTCTGGACGTTCTGGCGAAACGCCGGGTCCTTCTCATAATCCCCCTGCCACAATGCGGGATCCAGCTCGCGGGTGCGGATATCGACAATCACCCGGGGCACCGCGCCGCTGATCAAATCCCTGAACCCTGGAATCTTCTCCTGTGGATACACCACGGTCACGTCGAGGATCGCGTCCAGTTGTTCGCCCATCGCTGCCAGTACAAACGCCACGCCACCGGCCTTGGGCTTGAGCAGGTGGGTGAAGGGTGATTGCTGCTGGGCCCGCTTGGCCTCGGTAAAGCGTGTGCCTTCCAGGTAGTTGACCACCGTCACCGGCTGGCGCTTGAACAGCTCGCAGGCCTGTTTGGTGATCTTCAGGTCCTGGCCCGCCAGTTCCGGGTGCCTGGCCAGGAACGCCTTGCTGTAGCGCTTCATGAACGGGTAATCCAGGGCCCACCAGGCCAGGCCCAGGAACGGCACCCAGATCAGTTCCTTTTTCAGGAAGAACTTGAAGAACGGCGTGCGCCGGTTGAGGGTCTGGATCAGCGCCGGGATATCCACCCAGGATTGATGGTTGCTGATCACCAGGTACGAGGTATCGACCCGCAACCCGGTGTCGCCGCGAATATCCCATTGGGTGGGGATGCACAGGGCAAAGATCAGCTTGTCGAGCTCGGCCCAGGTCTCGGCAATCCACATCACGGCCCAGGAGGCGTAATCGCGTGAGCGTCCGGGCGCCACCAGCTTGAGCAGGGCGAAGACCATCAGGGGGCCGATCAGGATCAGCGTGTTGAGTAACAGCAGCAGTGTGACAAAACAGCCGGTGAGCAGGCGGCGCATAAGGAACTCTTGCAAGCGGGTGGACGGGCCATGATAAGCAGCTTGAGTCTAGAGGCCAAATCGCAATTCACCTGACGAATGTTTCACGTTGTGTTGCGTAGGCTGGGGCATGATCCAACTTCGGGCTGTATTTGCAGTCTAGTATTGGCCTACTTACTTCAAGGAATCCCCCTAAGTGAAATATCTCCTTGCCCTGTCAGCCCTTATTGCCCTGCCGGTGATGGCCGCCGAGCCGACCCTGTACGGGCGCTACGAATATATCCAGTTGCCGGAAATCGGCGAGACCTTCAAGGCCAAGATGGACACCGGCGCGCTGACCGCTTCGCTGTCGGCGCGCGATATCGAAACCTTTACCCGTGATGGCGAGGACTGGGTGCGCTTTCGCCTCAGCGGCAAGGATATGAGTAACAAGGTCTACGAACACAAAGTGGCGCGCATCAGCAAGATCAAGAACCGCGCCGACGAAGACGAGGACAAGGAAGACACCAGCGTGGCCAAGCGCCCGGTGGTAGAGCTGGAAATGTGCCTGGGCAAGGTCAAGCGCACGGTGGAGGTCAACCTGACCGACCGCAGCAGCTTCAACTACCCGCTGCTGATCGGCGCCAAGGCCCTACGCGAGTTCGGCGCCGCAGTGAACCCGGCCCGCCGCTATACCGCCGACAAGCCTGGCTGCTGATTGACGCCGCACCAGGCATGGGGCACCGTTCACCTTTAGCTCCCAGTGCTCGGACGCCATGCCCCATATCCTGATTGTCGAAGACGAAGCGGCCATAGCCGATACCCTGATTTTTGCCCTGCAGGGCGAGGGTTTCACCACCACCTGGCTGACCCTCGGCCAGTCTGCCCTGGAGCATCAACGGCAAACCCCGGCGGACTTGCTGATCCTCGATATCGGCCTGCCGGACATCAGCGGCTTTGAAACCTGCAAGCAACTGCGCCGCTTCAGCGAAGTACCGGTGATGTTCCTCAGTGCCCGCGACGGCGAGATCGACCGGGTGGTGGGCCTGGAAATCGGCGCCGACGACTATGTGGTCAAGCCCTTCAGCCCACGGGAAGTGGCGGCGCGGGTCAAGGCGATCCTCAAGCGCGTGGCACCGGTGGCAGCGCCGGCCAGCGGCGGGCTGTTCCAGGTGGATCACGAGCGGGTGCAGATCCAGTATCGTGGCCAGCCACTGGGCCTGACCCGCCATGAATTCCGCCTGCTCAACTGCCTGCTGGAGCAGCCCGAACGGGTGTTCAGCCGCGAGCAACTGCTGGATGCCGTCGGCGTGGCCGCCGATGCCGGCTACGAGCGCAATATCGACAGCCATATCAAAAGCCTGCGCAGCAAGTTGCGTGGCGTGGCCGCCGAGGCCGAGCCGATCCAGACCCATCGCGGCCTGGGCTACAGCTACAGCCCGAGCCACGCCTGATGCGCCTGGGGCTGCGGATTTTCCTGGTGTATGCGCTGTTTATCGGCCTCACCGGCTACTTTGTGCTCAACACGGTGATGAAGGAAATCCGCCCCGGCGTGCGTCAGTCCACCGAGGAAACCCTGGTGGACACCGCCAACCTGCTGGCGGAAATCCTGCGCGATGACGTGAAGAACGGCACCCTCGGCCAAAGCCACTGGCCCACCGTGCTTAAGGCCTACGGCGAGCGCCAGCCGGGTGCAACCATCTGGGGCCTGGCGAAAAATCAGGTCAACCACCGCATCTATGTAACGGACGCCAAGGGCGTTGTATTGCTGGACTCCAGCGGTACGGCAGTGGGCCAGGACTACTCGAAATGGAACGATGTGTACCTGACCCTGCGCGGTGAGTACGGCGCCCGTTCGACCCGCAGCGAGGCCGATGACCCGGCGTCGTCGGTGATGCACGTGGGCGCGCCGATCCGCGATAACGGGCAGATCATTGGTGTGGTCACCGTGGCCAAGCCCAACAGCTCGCTGCAGCCCTATGTCGACCGTACCGAGCGCCGCCTGTTGTGGTATGGCGCCGGTCTGGTGGCGCTGGGCCTGTTGCTGGGGGCACTGTTGTCCTGGTGGTTGAGCGCCGCGCTACGGCGCCTGACCACCTATGCCCAGGCCGTCAGCGAAGGGCGCCGCGCCGAGTTGCCACACTATCGCGGCGGTGAACTGGCGCAGTTGTCCACCGCGGTGGAGCACATGCGCACACAACTGGAAGGCAAGGCCTACGTCGAGCGTTACGTGCACACCCTGACCCATGAATTGAAAAGCCCGTTGGCGGCGATTCGCGGCGCGGCGGAGCTGTTGCAGGGGGAAATGACCCCGGCCCAGCAGCAGCGGTTTGTCGGTAATATCGCCAGCGAAAGCGCGCGTTTGCAGCAGTTGATCGAGCGCCTGCTGAACCTGGCCCAGGTCGAGCAGCGCCAGGGGTTGGAGCAGCAAATCCCGGTGCCTTTGGCCGCCTTGGTCGATGAGGTGCTCAAGGCGCAATGCGCGCGGATCGAGCAGGCCGGGTTGCAGGTCGAGCGCCTGATCGAGGCCGACGTCAAGTTGTATGGCGAGCCGTTTTTGCTGCGCCAGGCCCTGGGCAATCTGCTGGAGAACGCCCTGGACTTCACCCCACCCGGCGGCACGCTGCGTTTTAGCGCCCAGGTGCGGCATCACGCGGTGGATGTGCGCCTGTTCAACCAGGCCGAGCCGATCCCCGAATACGCCCTGCCACGCCTGAGCGAGCGCTTCTACTCCCTGCCGCGCCCGACCAGCGGGCGCAAGAGCACCGGCCTGGGCCTGAACTTTGTCGAGGAAGTGATGAAGCTGCACGGCGGCTCATTGCAGATCGGCAACGTGCCGGGGGGCGTGGAGGCGGTGCTGCATCTCCACACAGTCTCCACATTGCCCTCATAAATCCCCCACAGGGCCCGGCCAGACTCTCCCCATCAAAACAGGGAGAGACCCATGAACCGCAGCCTGCTATTCAAACTGGGCGCCATCGCGCTGCTGATCCTGCTATTGCTGATTCCGTTGCTGATGATCAACGGCATCATCACCGAGCGCCAGGAACTGCGCGACGGCGTGTTGATGGACATTGCCCGCAGCTCCAGCTACAGCCAGCAAGTCAGCGGGCCGTTGATGGTGGTGCCGTATCGCAAGACCGTGCGTGAGTGGAAGCTCAACGAAAAACTCAACAAGCGCTATGAAGTACTCAGCGAAGAACAGGGCCGCCTGTACTTCCTGCCGGAGCAGTTCGAGCTTGACGGCCAGGTGCAAACCGAACTGCGGGCCCGGGGGATCTACCAGGCGCGGCTGTTCCATGCCGACAACCGCATCAGTGGCCGCTTTGTGCTACCGGCGCAGATGGGCATCAAGGAAGATTTTGCCGATTACACGTTTGAGCAGGCGTTCCTGGCGGTGGGGGTCAGCGACATCCGCGGGATTGAAAACGCCCTGAAACTGGAGCTGGGCAGCCAACGCCTGGAGTTTGCCCCGGGCACCCAGGTGAGTTTTCTCGGCGCCGGCGTGCACGTGATGTTGCCGGCCCAGGACAGCAAGAACCCCACACCGCTGGATTTTGCCTTCGACCTGCGCCTGCAAGGCACCGAACAACTGCAAGTACTGCCGGTGGGCAAGACCACCAAGGTCAAGCTGGCCTCCAACTGGCCCCATCCCAGCTTTGTCGGCAACTTCCTGCCGGCGCAGCGCGAGATCAACGACCAGGGCTTTAGCGCCAACTGGCAGACCTCGTTCTTCTCCACCAACCTTGAGGAGTCGTTGTCCGGCTGTGTGGTCGGCAGTCGCTGCGAGGACTTCAACGAGCGCAGCTTTGGCGTGAACTTCATCGACCCGGTGGACCAGTACCTCAAGAGCGACCGCGCGATCAAATATGCGCTGTTGTTCATTGCCCTGACATTCGCCGGTTTCTTCCTGTTTGAAGTGCTCAAGAGCCTGGCGGTGCACCCGATCCAGTACGCATTGGTGGGGGTGGCCCTGGCGTTTTTCTACCTGCTGCTGTTGTCGTTGTCCGAGCATATCGGCTTTGCCCTGGCGTACCTGGTCTCGGCCAGTGCCTGTGTGTTGTTGATCGGTTTTTATGTGTGCCATGTGCTGCGCAGCGTGGCCCACGGCCTGGGGTTTTCGGCGGGGTTGGCGGCGTTGTACGGCTTGCTGTACGGGCTGTTGAGTGCCGAGGACTACGCGCTGTTGATGGGCTCGCTGTTGCTGTTCGGGCTGTTGGGCACGGTGATGGTGCTGACGCGCAAACTGGACTGGTATGGCGTGGGCAAACGCAAGGCTGACGGGCTGGAGGTGATGCAATGATCGGGCTGCGGGAGGATCAGCGGGAGAGGGGAGAGTTGCTGGCAATGATTCGGACATTGCTCCCCATCCCCTGTCGGCACGAGCTGGCTCGTGAAAAAGGGAAGACCTTCGTGAGCCCGCTCGCTCCAGGGCGGGCGACGGTCAGGCCGGTGGCTGAGTCGCCAGCATCGAAGGCCGCTGGCTGACCTCGGCGTACCAGGCGGCCAGCTTGGGGTTGCTTGAACGCCACCGCAGGTCCGGGTGGCGCAAGTCCAGGTAACCCAAGGCACAGGCGACACTGATCGCGGCGATGTCGAAATGGCTGGCCAACTCGGCGATGGTGTCCTGTTCCAACTCGGCCAGGGTGCGGCGGATCTTGTTGCGCTGCTCTTGCAGCCAGCTGTCCCAGTGTTTATCTGCCGGGCGCAGGGCGGTTTCGTAGCGCACCAACACGGCGGCGTCCATGATCCCATCGGCCATCGAGGCCAGGGTCAGGCGCCGCCAGCGGGCCGAGCCGTCACGGGGGATCAGCGGGGTGCCGACATGCTGGTGGTCGAAGTAATCGAGGATCACCCGGCTGTCGTGCAACAGATTGCCATCGGCCAGGCGCAGGGCCGGGATCTTGCCTACCGGGTTGCCCTCGTTCAGCGCGGTGACCGGGCTGACCGGCGTGACCAGCACGGTTTCCAGGGCCACCCGGTCCTGCTGGCCGGTTTCGTGGAGCAGCACCAGGACTTTGCGGACAAACGGCGAAGCGGGGTTGTGGAACAAGGTCATGCTGGGCGCGAACATGGGCAATCCTCGGAAAGGGTCGGCCATAGACTAGACAGTTGTAGTGGGGCTGGCGAGGGGGATCTTGGTTGTTTTTGCGGGCCAGATCGCAGGCAAGCCAGCTCCCACATTTTGATGGGTGAACACCGTCAAATGTGGGAGCTGGCTTGCCTGCGATGGCGTCCTCACGGCCGCCGCAGCAACCCCCAGACACCGATGACCGCCGGGACACCCAGCCCAATCCAGCTCAGGGAATCCCAACCCCCATCCCCCAGCAACGCCGCAAACAACCCGGCGGCGCTAAGCAGCCCGATCCCCAGCGGCACCCCGAACACCTTCCAGAAATTCGACTGCCGCGGCCTCATGGCCTGGCCGCCTTGCGCCGCACCCGCCACAGGTACACACCGCTGCCCAGCACAATGATGGTCAGCACATCCAGCACCGCCCAGAGGATCTTCATCGGCATGCCGCCGTAGTCGCCAAAGTGCAGGGGCTGGGACATGCCCATGGCGTCCATGTACCACGGCCGCTCGGCGACGGCGGTGACGCGCAGGTCGCTGGCATCGATCAGCACCGGGGTCAGCAGGTGCGAGGTCAGGTGCGTGCTGCCTTTCATAAACACCGCGTAGTGGTGTTCGCTGGAAAAGCGCGTACCCGGGAAGGCAATAAAGTCCGGGGTCATGCCCGGCGCGGCCTGCTCGGCGATTTTCAGCAGGTCGGTGGCCGGCGCGCGCAGGGTCAGCGGCGCGGCGTTCTTGTACGGCTCGATCATGGCGGTGAGGCTGTCATTGCGCCACGCAGCGATGATCAGGTCGGCACAGGCGCTGATTACCCCGGTAACGCCCACCACCAGGGCCCAGGTCAGGGTGACGACGCCGATCAGGTTATGCAGGTCCAGCCAGCGCAGGCGCGTGGACTTGTCCTGGCGCACCGTGGCGAACTTCAAGCGCCGCATAAACGGCAGGTACAACACCGTGCCGGAAACAATCGCCAGCACAAACAGCACGCCCATCAAGGCCAGCAGCAACTTGCCCGGCAGGCCGGCGAACATATCCACATGCAGGCGCAGCAGGAACATCGTCAAGCCGCCATTGGCCGACGGCATCTCCACGCTTTCGCCGGTGCGCGCATCAAGCATGAAGGTGTGGGACGAATTGGGCTCGGTGCCAGCGGTGGCCGCCATGATCGCAATCACGCCGTTCGGGTCGTCTTCGTCCCAGGCCAGGTATTGCATGGCTTCGCCAGGGCGATGGGCCTGGGCCTTGGCCACCAGTTGCTCAAGGTTGAGCTGCGGGGTATCGGCTGGCATCTGCTTGAGCTCGGGCTCGTTGCCCAGCAGGTGATCGATCTCATGGTGAAAGATCAACGGCAGGCCGGTCAGCGCCAGCATCAGCAGGAACACGGTGCAGATCAGGCTGGTCCAGGTGTGGATGAAGGACCAGCGGCGGATGGTTGTGCTTTTCATTTTCTAGCCTTCAGACAAGCCAAAGCCGCCCTCTGGGGACGGCCTGGTTGTTAACTCAGCCGATTACCACTGGTAGGTGGCACTGGCGACGACGCTGCGCTGATCACCGTAGTAACAGTAGGACGCATCACAGGTGGAGATGTACTGCTTGTCGAACAGGTTGGTCGCGTTCAGTTTTACCGAAGCACCTTTGAGGCTGTTGTCCAGGCGGCCGAGGTCGTAATGCAGCGCGCCGTCGAACACCGTGTAGGCATCGGCCTTGCCCAGCCAAGTGTTGCCCTGGTCGCCATAGGTGTTGCCGGTGTAGCGGGCACCAAAGCCGATGCCGAACCCGTCGAGCACGCCATCGTGCCAGGTGTAGTCGGTCCACAAGGAGGCCTGCTGGTTGGGCATCAGTTGCAGGCGGTTGCCTTTGTAGATGCCTGTTTGCACCTCGGACTTGGCCAGGGTGTAGGCGGCGATGACCTTGAGGTTCTCGGTCACGTCAGACACGGCTTCCAGCTCCAGGCCCTTGACCTTCACTTCGCCGGTCTGGTCGGTGATCGACTGGCCGCTCGAGCCGGTTCTGGTCACCAGCACGTTTTTCTGGGTTAGATCGTAGACCGCCGCACTCAGCAGGGTATTGGAGCCGGGTGGCTGGTACTTGATCCCGAGCTCCCATTGCTTGCCTTCGGTGGGCTTGTACGATTTGAGCGGGTCGACGCTGGCGTTGCTCGCGGGTTGGAACGATTCGGCGTAGGACAGGTACGGCACAAAGCCCGAGTCGAAGACATAGCTCAGCGCCGCATTGCCACTGAAGTTCTTGCTGCGGTCAGTGTTGGTTGCGTCGCTTTTGTTGAGGTACGTGGTGCCTTGATGCACCCAGTCTTCACGGCCGCCCAGGGTCAGGCGCCATTTGTCCAGGGCCATTTGGTCTTGTACGTAGAGGCCGGTCTGGACGGTTTTCTGGTCGTAGTCGTAGTACGCATCCTTGCGCGCCGGGCGCTCAATTGGCTGCCCATAAACCGGATTGTAGATGTTAACAGTCCCGGCTTTGCCGAAAATCGACAGATAGGAAGAGTCAGTGCGCTGATGATCCAGGCCTATCAGCACGGTATGACTGATATCACCGGTGGCGAAGTCGGCCTGGAAGTTGTTGTCCACCGCAAACTGCCCGATATCCTCATCCACATTGGTCGAGGAGCGGCTGATATTGCCCTCGGCGTCCACCGGGGAGTAGAAGTAAGCACCCACGGTCAGTTGCTGGAAAGACAGCTCCGACTTGGTATAACGCAAGTTCTGCTTGAACTGCCAGGTATCGTTGAAACGATGTTCAAAGGCGTAGCCCAACGCGTAGTAGGTGCGGTCGTAGAACTCGTAGTCCGGGTCACCCAGGTTTTTGTGGTGCGAGACGTCGCCCAGCGGCGATTTGATCTTGGTGCCCACGATCGGCAGGAACTGGCTGGTTGCCCCGGTATCGTCGCGCGTGAACTGCGAGAGCAGGGTCAGCTTGGTATCGGTATCGATATTCCAGGTCAGGCTCGGCGCAATGTTGTAGCGCTTGTTGTCGATGTGATCGACCTGGGTGCCCGCATCGCGTACCACGCCACTGAGCCCATAGAGAAACTGCCCTTCATCATCGATCTTGCCGGTGCTGGCGAAGTTGATCTGGCGGTAGTTGTCGCTGCCGTACTGCACCTGGATGGCATGGCTCGATTCAGCGCTGGGGCGGCGGCTGACCATATCCAGCAGGCCGCCCGGCGGGGTCTGGCCGTAGACCGAGGAGGCCGGGCCGCGCAGCAGGGCAAGACGATCAAGGTTCCAGGTTTCCGCTTTCGGGTTGGCATACACGCCACGCGGCAATGGCAGGCCATCGAGGAAATGGGTGGGTTCAAAGCCACGCACACGCATCCAGTCGTAGCGGGTGTCACTGCCGTAGCTGGCGGAGACGATGCCGGGCATGTACTTGACCGCATCATCCAGGTTCTGCACGTTGCGGTCCTGCATCTGCTGGCGGGTGGCGACGGAAATCGAGCGGGGTGCTTCTACCAGAGCCGTATCAGTCTTGCTCCCCGCCGCCGTACGCGTAGCCACATAACCCTCCACCGGCCCCCACGCACTTTCATAATTGCCCTGCCCGGTGATGTTGGTCTCTGGCAGCGCTAGCACGCCCTCTGGGAGTGCCACCAGGCTGTAGGTGCCGGCGCTGCTCTGTTCCAACTGCAAACCCGTGCCGCGCAAGGCCTCGCGCAATGCGCTCGGGGCATCGAACTGGCCCTGGACCGGGGCCGAGGTCTTGCCGGCTGCCAGCGCTGGGCTGAGGGTCAGTGCGAGGCCGGCCTGGCTGGCGATCTGGTTCAGGGTGCTGGTCAACGGTGCGGCCGGCAGGTTGTAGGCGCGTACGCTAGATGCCTGTTCGGCGGCGAACAACGAGGTGCTGGCCAGCGGGGCGCTGAGGGCAATGGCCACGGCTAACAGGCTGGGGCGCAACAAGGTGTCTAGCGTGCGGGACATAGGGTGGCTCCTGAATGGAAATATTTCTCAATTGCCTGTGTGCCGAACGAGAATCAAAAAGTGATAGGGCTGGGGGGAAATATTTTTGTCTGGGGAGAATGGGGTGTCTTTTCGGGCCTCATCGCGAGCAAGCCCGCTCCCACATTTTGAGGGTGTTCACAAATCAAAATGTGGGAGCGGGCTTGCTCGCGATGACTTAGGCCCAGGCACCTCAGAACCTAAGGCTTGGCCTTGACCGTCACCCACCACGGCGTACGCTGGCGGATCTGTACTGGCAAGGTTGGCAGCAGCGCATTCAAGGCCAGGTTGGTGTCCTGCAGCGGAAAACTGCCGGTGATGCGCAGGTCGGCCACTTGCGGGTCCACGCCCAGGTAGCCGGTGCGGTAGCGCCCGAGTTCCCCGATCACATCCCCCAGGCGCGCGTTATCGACCACCAACATGCCACGGGTCCAGGCGTCGGTGCCGGGGGTAACGGCCAGCAGCGGGCCAAGGCCGTCACGGCGCATCAGCACCTGCTGGCCTTCCTTGAACACCTGCTCCTGCTGCAAGGCCCCGGGCTGCGCCGCCACGGCCGACCGCAACACGCTGAGCCGCGTGCCGTCTGCCTCGCGCTTGACGATAAAGCGCGTACCCAGGGCGCGCAGGCTGCCTTCGCGGGTCTCGACGACAAAGGGGCGGGCATCGTTGTGGCCGGTTTCGACGAGGATCTCGCCTTCCTGCAACACGATCACCCGGCGCTTTTCATCGAAGCGCACATCAATGGCGCTGTGGGTGTTGAGGTTGACCAGGGTGCCATCGGCCAGTTTCAGCGTGCGCTGTTCACCGGTGGCGGTGCGTTGATCGGCCAGCCAATAGTGGATCGGCACGTAGCGCTGGCCGGCGAACAGCGCCAGGCCGCAGACCAGCACCACACTGGCCAGGCCGCTGCCGAGCTTGCGCACCCGGCGCCGAATGCCTTCGCGCGATTGCAGCAACGCCGCCCGTGCCGGGCCGTTGGCCACGCTGAAGCGCTGGTCGAGCATGCCCAGCTGGCGCCAGGCGCGGGCGTGTTCTTCGCTGCTGGCCAGCCATTGATTGAAGGCTTCATGCTCGACGGCGCCGCCGTCCCCGGAGTCCAGGGACAGTTGCCAGGCAATCGCCGCATCCAGCACCCGCGCGCTGACCGGCCTGGAACTGACCTGGCTCACAGCGGCTGGCCATACAGGGCGATATAGCACTGGCGAATGCCCTGGGCCAGGTACTGCCGCACACGGGGCACGGAAACCCCCAGGCGCTGGGCGATTTCGGCATGGCCCAGGCCGTCGAGGCGGTTATAGAGGAAGGCGGCGCGGGCCTTGCTGGAGAGTTTGCCGAGCAGGCGGTCGATGGCCTTGAGGTCTTCGAGGATCAGGTGCTGCGCTTCTGGGGACGGGTGTTCGCTTTCCGGGAGCAGCATCAGTTCGCTGAGGTATGCCTGTTCCAGCGCGGCGCGGCGGAAATAGTCGAATAACAGGCCCTTGGCGATGGCCACCAGGAATGCCCGGGGTTCGCGGGGTTCGCGCAGTTCTTCACGGCCCAGCAGGCGCATGAAGGTGTCCTGGCTCAGGTCCTCGGCCCGGCTGGGGCAGGCTACGTTGCGCCGCAGCCACGCCAGCAGCCAGCCGCGATGGTCACGGTACAACGTGCCAACGAGCTCACGGTGGGGACTTTGGGCTGACGACAAGGCATCACCAATCGAGATGTTTAAACTAACGAGAATTATTCGCGATTGTGGCAGAGGCAGCGCATGGGTGCAATTGGCGTTGGTCGGCTGATGCTGCCTATAGGGAGGGGGCCTGCTTGCGACGTTTCCACTGGCCCAGGCGCTGCTGCAACGCGCCTGGGCTGTCCAGCCCTTGCTGGCGGGCGCGGCTGAACAGAATCAACATCAGCTCGGCAGTGGCCAGGGCATCGGCGCTGGCATGATGGCGCTCACCCACCTGCAGGTTGAAATGGGCGAGCCAGTCATCCAGGCCCGCTTCGCGGATATGCGCTTGCGGGCACAGCAGCGGCGCCAGGTCCGCCACGTCGAGGAATGGATGAGCCAGGCGATAACCCAGGCTGTCCTTGAGCGCGCGCCCAAGCATGTGTTGGTCGAACGGCGCATGGAACGCCAGCAGCGGGCTGTCGCCGACAAAGGCCATGAAGTCCAGCAACGCCTCGACCGGATCGCACCCGGCGGCGATTGCACTGGGGCCGAGGCCGTGGATCAGTACGCTGGGGCTG
This sequence comes from Pseudomonas sp. ICMP 8385, assembly GCF_002699915.1. Classification (NCBI taxonomy): domain Bacteria; kingdom Pseudomonadati; phylum Pseudomonadota; class Gammaproteobacteria; order Pseudomonadales; family Pseudomonadaceae; genus Pseudomonas; species Pseudomonas sp. ICMP 8385. The sequence continues at coordinate 282,009 of NZ_LKBY01000091.1, forward strand.
AGTTTGGTTTCCGCCCGCTGCAGGGTCCGTTCAAATTGCTGGGAAAAGTCGATGGCGCCGTCTTCGATCACCACCGCGCCAATCGACAGTACCTGGTCGCGATTAAGGTTCAGGCCGCTGGTTTCCAGGTCCAGCACCACCCAGCGCTGCTCGCGCAGACTGTGCTCACCGAGCGCCTTGGGGGCGGCCAGCTGTTGCAGGCGCGCCTGTTGCCGGGCATCCAGGCCTGGCCGGGCAGGGCGCAGCCAATTGAACAGGCTCACAGCTGATACCTCAGGGCCAGGCTGCTTTGCAGGCGTTGGGCCTGGCGCAGGGATTCGCGCAGGATGCGCCGGTCCAGGTGGTTGAGGCTGTCGGGATCGACCCGATTGGAGTACGGCAGGTTCTCGCGGGTCTGCAACTGGTGCTGCTGCATGCGGGTTTGCTGGATAAAGTGGTAGGCCTCTTCATAGGCCGCGCCGTCCAGGCGTTCGATCACCGCGTGATCCACCAGTTGGCGCAAGCGCTCCAGGGTGTTGTTGGCGGCGATGCCATTGGCCAGGGCCAGCAGGCGGGCGCCATCGACGAAGGGCGTGAGGCCTTGCACCTTAAGGTCGAGGGTGGCCTTGTCCGAGCCCTTACGCGTCAGCACAAAGTCGCGGAAACGCCCCACCGGCGGGCGCTGGCGCAAGGCGTTCTCGGCCAGCATCCGTTGGAACAGACGGTTGTCCGCCACCTGCTCAAGAATGCCCTGGCGCAGTTGCTCACAGCCTTGCTCATCGCCCCACACCACCCGCAGGTCGAAGTAGATGCTGGATTTGAGCAGGTTCTCTGGCGTCGCCTCGCGGATCATCGCGGCAAAGCGCCGGGCCCATTCGGCACGGGACAGGCACAGCTCGGGGTTGCCGGCCATGATATTGCCTTTGCACAGGGTAAAGCCGCACAGCGCCAGGCTCTGGTTGATCTGCTGCGCCAGGGGCAGCAGCAGGCCGCGAATCTCGGCGGCATGGGCGGCGTCGCGGGCCTCGAACAGGATGCCGTTGTCCTGGTCGGTATGCAGGGTTTGCTCGCGGCGGCCTTCGCTGCCGAAACACAGCCAGCTGAAGGGCACACCGGGGTCGCCTTTGTCGGCGATGCTCAGTTCGATGACCCGGCACACCGTGTGATCGTTGAGCAACGTGATGATATGGGTGATCTGGGTCGAGGACGCGCCATGGGCCAGCATGCGTTCGACCAACTGGCCGATCTCACCCCGGATCGCCACCAGGTTGTCCACCCGGGGCGCATTACGGATGGTGCGCGCCAGGTGCACCAGGTCGACCCGTTGCAGGGAAAACAGATCGCGCTCGGACACCACGCCACACAGGCGCTGATCCTTGACCAGGCACACATGGGCGATATGCCGTTCGGTCATGGCAATCGCCGCGTCGAAGGCACTGTGATCCGGGCTGAGGAAGAACGGTGCCTGGGTCATATGCTGTGCGATGGCCTGGGTGAAGTCACTAGTGCCGTCGGCCACTACATGGCGCAGGTCACGCAGGGTGAAAATCCCCAGGGGCGCCTTGTGCTCATCGACCACCACAATGCTGCCGACCTGCTGCTCATGCATCTGCGTGACCGCCTCACGCAGCGGCGTCAGCGGGCCGCATGTCACCGGATGGCGCATGGCCAATTCGCCGAGGCGGGTGTTCAGCGAATACTGGGTGCCGAGATTTTCCACGGCTTTCTGCTGGACTTGCTGGTTGACCTGGTCCAACAGGCTGCTGACCCCGCGCAAGGCAAAGTCACGGAACGGGCCGGACAGGGCAAACAGCTTGATAAACGCCGGCTTGTTCAATTGCAGGCAGAAGGTGTCTTCGGCGGCCTTGTGTTCGGTGCGGGTCGCCCGCTCCCCCAGCAGCGCGGCCAGGGGGAAGCATTCGCCGGTGGTGATCTCGAAGGTGGTTTGCGCCGAGTCCGGCCGTTCACCGATCACGCGCCCCTGCTTAACTATATAGAAGTGCTCCACCGGGCCTGCCGATGGCTTGAGAATGCTCTCGCCGGGGCCGTAGAAGCGCAATTGGCACTGCTCCACCAGAAACGCCAGGTGGGCGTTTTCCATCTGGTTGAAGGGCGGGAAGCGTTGCAGGAACTGCAGGGTGCCGTGAATGTTCTGCAACACCGCAGTTTTCCCTGCCTGGGTGAAAGCGTCAGCTTTACTCATAACCATGACCGCAGTTTTTTTGTCGTTATCGTCCCTCATGGTCGGTCCCTACGCGGCGGGTGCCCATTGGACGTAAGTCTAGGTAGCTATCCGGCCTTCAAAAACTAGGGAAAAACCTTACATGAAAATCGTCCCGAACCCGTAGAACGCCCACTAGGAAAACTTTCCGACGAAGTGCACATTGTTCGCCCTTCCGGCGATGTCTGACTTCTGTGCCGGGAGAGTGATAAAAATGACCTGAGAAACGTATGTCCGACGACGATATTTTGAGTGAGGCCGAGCGCGAGGCGCTGAGCGCCGTGATGCTGGAGCCTGATTTGCCGCCGCAACGGGTATTGATCGTGGACGACGATAAAGACTCCTGTGAACTGCTGGCGCAAATTCTCGGGATGGATGGTATTCGTTGCATGACGGCGGCCAGTGGCCAGGCCGCGTGGGATTTGTTGAGCGCCAACACGTCCATCGGTTTATTGATCACCGATCTGCGCATGGCACCCAGCAATGGCCTGGAATTGATTCGCCAGGTGCGCAACTCTCCCCGGGCGGCATTGCCGATCATCATCATGTCGGGGGACGCCGACGCACCGGATGTGATCGACGCCATGCATTTGAGCGTGGTGGACTTTTTGCTCAAGCCGATTGATAGCGTGAAGTTGGCGAAGATGGTCAAGCGTGAGTTGGGGATGGCGCAGTAGGCGGGGGTTGACCGTTGGTCGGCACTGTCAGATTTCACAGTATCGGCGGTTTTGGGGGGGCCTGTTTAATCGTTGGGAGGGTGCTGGTTTGGAATCAGCGCCTCTACTAAATGCAGCGAACAGGAGTTCACCATGACTAATGAATGTAACGGCGTTACAACAGTCGAAGCTAACATCACGGCGCGTGTCGATAAGCAAGATCAACGTTTTTTTCCGGATCAGTTTTCTGGCACTCCATCTGGGGTCTCGCTGGTCGCCAGTAGTGATAGCACGCACCTGAATATTGGCTACGGCCAGCCCCTTGGGCAGGGCACTCACAACTTAACGCACACGCAGTTTCGTATAAATTATCTGGACCCTGCAGGGCGCACTTTTACTCATTCGGTTGCAGGCGCCATCCAGGTGAAAGTTGTCGGTAACGTGCATACGGGCACATTGACCGGCGTAAAAGTTGACGGAACTGGCTCTGGGGCTGGGTCTCAGGCTGAGCTTTCGGGCAATTATGTGATTATTGTCAGTTAAGTCTTGCTACACACCATATAAAAAGCCCCGGCCATATGACCGGGGCTTTTTCATTTCAATGACCCGTTACAAACTATTCCTGGCCTTGAACTCCCGCCGCCGCCGATGCAACACCGGCTCAGTATAACCATTGGGCTGTTTGGTCCCTTCAATCACCAACTCCACCGCGGCCTGGAACGCGATATTGCTGTCGAAATCCGGAGCCAGCGGGCGGTACAGCGCATCACCGGCATTCTGCCGATCCACCACCGGCGCCATGCGCTTGAGGCTTTCCAGCACCTGGGCTTCGTTGACGACGCCATGGCGCAGCCAGTTGGCAATGTGCTGGCTGGAGATACGCAGGGTAGCGCGGTCTTCCATCAGGCCCACATCGTGGATGTCCGGCACTTTCGAGCAACCCACGCCCTGGTCGATCCAGCGCACCACATAACCGAGGATGCCCTGGGCGTTGTTGTCCAGTTCGTTGCGGATTTCTTCCTCGGACCAGTCGGTGTTCTGCGCCAGCGGGATGGTCAGGATATCGTCCACCGAAGCCCGTGCGCGCGTGGCCAGTTCGGCCTGGCGGGCAAACACGTCGACCTTGTGGTAATGCAACGCGTGCAAGGCCGCGGCGGTCGGCGACGGCACCCACGCGGTGTTGGCGCCGGCCAGCGGGTGTGCGATTTTCTGTTCGAGCATGGCCGCCATCAGGTCGGGCATGGCCCACATGCCTTTACCGATCTGCGCGCGGCCTTGCAGGCCGGTGCTCAGGCCGATATCGACGTTCCAGTTCTCGTAGGCGCCAATCCATTTTTCGGCCTTCATCGCGGCTTTGCGCACCATCGCGCCGGCTTCCATGGAGGTGTGGATTTCGTCGCCGGTACGGTCGAGGAAGCCGGTGTTGATAAACACCACGCGCTCGCTGGCCGCCTTGATGCAGGCCTTGAGGTTGACCGTGGTGCGGCGCTCCTCGTCCATGATCCCGACCTTGAGGGTGTTGCGCGGCAGGTTCAGCACGTCTTCGATGCGGCCGAACAACTCGTTGGTGAACGCCGCTTCTTCCGGGCCGTGCATTTTCGGTTTAACGATGTACACCGAGCCGGTGCGGCTGTTCTTGCGGCTGTTGTTGCCATTGAGGCTGTGGATCGCGGCCAGGCTGGTGATCAGGCCATCGAGGATGCCTTCGGGCACTTCATTGCCCTGGGCGTCGAGGATCGCGTCGATGGTCATCAGGTGGCCAACGTTGCGCACGAACAACAGCGAACGACCGTGCAAGGTCACGGCATTGCCATCGACACCGGTGTAGGTGCGGTCGGCGTTCATGGTGCGGGTGAAGGTCTTGCCGCCCTTGGCCACTTCTTCGGCCAGGTCGCCCTTCATCAGGCCGAGCCAGTTGCGGTAGATCACCACTTTGTCATCGGCATCGACGGCGGCCACCGAGTCTTCGCAGTCCATGATGGTGGTCAGCGCGGCTTCCATCAGGATGTCTTTGACGCCGGCGGCGTCGGTCTGGCCGACCGGGGTGCTGGCATCGACCTGGATTTCAAAATGCAGGCCGTTGTGCTTCAACAAGATGGCGATGGGCTGGGCGGCATCGCCCTGGTAGCCGATCAACTGGGCGTCGCTGCGCAGGCCGCTGTTGCTGCCGCCCTTGAGGCTGACCACCAGCTTGCCTTCGACGATCTTGTAGGCGGTGGAATCGACATGGCTGCCGGCGGCGAGCGGGGCGGCTTCGTCGAGGAAGGCACGGGCGAAGGCGATGACTTTGTCGCCACGCACCTTGTTGTAGCCCTGGCCTTTCTCGGCGCCGTTGGCTTCGCTGATGGCGTCGGTGCCATATAGCGCGTCGTACAGCGAGCCCCAGCGCGCGTTGGAGGCGTTGAGGGCGAACCGCGCATTCATCACCGGCACCACCAGCTGTGGGCCGGCCATGCGGGCGATTTCGTCATCGACGTTTTGGGTGGTCGCCTGGAAATCCGCCACTTCTGGCAGCAGATAGCCAATATCTTGCAGGAAGGCTTTGTAGGCCACCGCGTCGTGGGCCTGGCCGGCGTGGGTCTGGTGCCAGGCATCGATCCGCGCTTGGAAATCGTCGCGTTTGGCGAGTAGGGCTTTGTTCTTCGGTGCCAGGTCGTGGATGACCTTGTCGGCGCCGGCCCAGAACTGGTCGGCGGTCAGGCCGGTACCGGGAATGGCTTCGTTGTTCACGAAGTCGAACAGGACTTTGGCGACCTGCAGGCCACCGACTTGAACGTGTTCAGTCATTGCTTGCCTCACTCTGCGGAGCTAATTCGCTTTTCAGCTTTTCAATTTACCAATGAAGCCTCTGGCCATTTAAACCACAAACCCGGCACCAGTACATGCCATCACGGCGGCTGGGTGGTTCCAATCAACGGCGCAAGGCTGGTTGACGGGGTGTTCGGGGTTGCGACGGCGCCTGGGCAGACATCGACCTAACGTTATGTAGTGCGCGCCGAGGCATACTACATGATGAGTTGCGGTTGTGAAAATTAGACTAAATACGTCGTTTAGCGACCCACTTTGGCTGTACGGTCACAGCGGGGTACGGGATGTTCTCAAAAAACCAATGGATTGTTCCAGATAAATATAAAAATGGTACACGATTTGTTTTTCTTCACCGGCCTGCGGTCAAGGTGGGAGCCGGCGTATCTGCCTATACTGGCTAGTCCACAACAAGAGGGCTGTCGCCATGGAGCATCTCGTACTCACTGTTATCGCCGCCGACAAACCCGGCGTGGTTGAACGTGTCGCCCACTGCATTGCCGAGCGCGGTGGCAACTGGCTGGAAAGTCGCATGGCCCATATGGCCGGGCAATTTGCCGGGATCCTGCGGGTCAGTGTGCCGATGGAGAACCGCAGTGAGCTGGTCAGCGCCCTGGAGGACCTGTCCACCCATGGCATCCGGGTGCTGGTGGGCGAGAGCAGCGGCACGCAGGCGTCGGCCAGCAAGCCGATCCTGATGACCCTGGTGGGCAATGACCGACCCGGCATCGTGCGTGAGATCACCGCGCTATTGAGCAAGCAAGGGGTCAACCTGGAGCGCCTGAGCACCGACGTGCGTCCGGCGCCCATGAGCAGTGACCCGTTGTTTCACGCCGAAGCCGCGCTGGCGGTGCCTTCCAGCCTGGCATTGGATGAGTTGCAGGCGGCCCTGGAAACCCTGGCCGATGATTTGATGGTGGAACTGCAACTGCGCAGCGAGGAATAACCCTCCACAGGGTTGTTCATGGAAATCTTGCATGGGCCTGTGGATAAACTGTAGAGAGCCGGCGCCAGGCCACGGCAGCCGTGGCCTGCAAAGCTTTGTACATTATTTGATCAGCGTTTGCGCAGACTGAGCCACGCATCGATGCTGTACACCGCCAGCCCTGCCCAGATAAACACAAAGGCCACCAGGCTGGCGGGGCTCATGTGTTCATCGAACAGCAGCACCGCCTGCAGCAGCACCAGGGTCGGCGCCAAGTACTGTAGGAAGCCGAGGGTGGTGTAGGGCAAATGCCGCGCTGCGGCGTTGAAACACACCAGCGGAATCAATGTCACCGGGCCTGCGGCCACCAGCCACCAGGCCTCGGACGTGCTCCAGAACGCCATATTGGCGCTATGGGCGGCGGGGTTGAGCAGCAGCCATGCCAGGGCAATTGGCACCAGCATCCAGGTTTCCACCACCAGCCCGGGCAGCGCCTTGACCGGCGCCTGCTTGCGGATCAAGCCATAGAAGCCAAAGGTCAGCGCCAGCACCAGCGACACCCACGGCAAACTGCCGACCTGCCACACCTGTTGCATCACCCCCACGGCGGCCAGCCCGACGGCCACCCATTGCAGGCGCCGCAGGCGTTCGCCGAGGATCAGCATGCCCAGCAGCACGTTGACCAGCGGGTTGATGTAGTAACCCAGGCTGGCTTCGAGCATGCGCCCACTGTTGACCGACCACACATAGGTCAGCCAGTTGCCGGCGATCAGCGAGCCGCTCAACGCCAGGATCGCCAGGCGCTTGGGGTTGTCCCGCAGTTCGCGCCACCAGCCGGGATGTTTCCACACCAGCAGCAGCAAACCGCCGAACAGCGCCGACCACAACACGCGGTGGACGATGATTTCGGCGGCCGGCACGCTGGCGATGGCTTTGAAGTAGAGGGGGAACAGGCCCCAGATGATGTAGGCACTGAGGCCCAGGATATACCCGCGACGCGGGTTGGCGGCTTGCATGCAGAATCCTTGCTTAGGCAGCTAACAATGCTGCGATTGTAAGGATGTTTATCAGCAAATGTGTGCTGAAAACGTAATCACCGCAAAACGTGTATGAGCCGGCTTGCCGGCTCATACAAGGGTCAGAAGAGTTTCAGGGGCTCTTCGTTAAGCGCCGACAATTGCTCGCGCAGGGCCAGAACCTGATCGCCCCAATACCGCTCGCTGCCAAACCACGGGAAGCTGTGGGGGAACGCCGGGTCATCCCAGCGCCGCGCCAGCCACGCGCTGTAGTGCATCAGGCGCAGGGCGCGCAGGGGTTCGATCAGGGCCAGTTCGCGGGGATCGAAGTCGTGGAACTCCTGGTAGCCGTCCATCAACTCTGACAGCTGCCCCAGGCATTCCTGGCGATCGCCGGCGAGCATCATCCACAAATCCTGCACCGCCGGGCCCATGCGGCAGTCGTCGAGGTCGACGATATGGAACATCTCGTCGCGGCACATCATGTTGCCGGGGTGGCAGTCGCCATGCATGCGAATGTTCTTGTGCGGCGTGGCGCTGTACACATCCTCCACGCGCTTGAGCAGGTCGCGGGCCACGGATTCGTAGGCGGGCAACAGGCTCTTGGGGATGAAATTGCCGTCGAGCAAGGTGTTCAGGGAGTCATGGCCGAAGTTCTTCACGCCCAGGGCTTCGCGGTGCTCGAAGGGGCGGGTGGCGCCCACCGCATGCAAGCGCCCGAGCAATTGCCCAAGGCGGTACAACTGATCGAGGTTGCCCGGCTCCGGCGCCCGCCCACCACGGCGGGGGAACAGGGTAAAACGAAAGCCCGCGTGCTCGAACAGGCTTGCGCCGTTATGGATCATCGGGGCCACGACCGGCACGTCGCACTCGGCCAGTTCAAAGGTGAAGCGGTGTTCTTCGAGGATCGCCTCGTTGGTCCAGCGCTGGGGCCGGTAGAACTTGGCGATCAGCGGCTCGCTGTCTTCGATGCCGACTTGATAGACACGGTTTTCGTAGCTATTGAGCGCCAATACGCGAGCATCGCTGAGGAAACCGATGCTTTCGACTGCGTCGAGAACCAGGTCGGGGGTCAATGTTTCAAACGGGTGGGCCATGCGAACTCCTGCGCGCAGCAGGTCGCCGCGTCCGGCCGGGTATGGTAGCGCACCGGGCCCTGGATAGGTGGTGTGTGTGCCATCGCCTGTGGGAGCGGGCTTGCCCGCGATGAGTCCCTCAAGATCACCTACACCGGCGTGCCCAACAGCACATTGCTCGGCGCAAACTGCACCTGGACCTGCTTCCCCTCACCGGCCCCCTGCGCCTTGAGTTGCTCGGGCGCCACCAGCGCGCACAGCACCAGGCCACTGGGCAAGGCGATGCGCACCTCGCTGGGGCCATCATCGGCCTCAAGAACCGCCTCGACCTGGCCGCCCATGCAGTTGAACCCAGGCGTCGGCGCCTGGTCGGCAGCAATCAGCTCCAGCCACCCGGCCTTGATCAATGCCACCACCTGCGTGCCGATTTCCAGCTCCAGGCGCAGGGTGCTGTCATGGGTGATCTGCGCATCGAGGGTCAAGCCGCCGGCCAGTTCCAGGCGCACCCGATCATTGCGGCCGTGGCAGTTGATGGCGATCACCTGGCCATGCAATTGGTTGCGCGCGCTGGTGCGCAGCATCAGGCGGCCCAGCAGGTTGAAGTCGCTGGCGTCTTCGGCTGCCGCCAGCACCTGGGCTTGCAGGGTTTGCAGGCGTTGATACAGGCGCAGCACCCGTTCGCCCTCTGCCGATAACCGCGCACCGCCGCCGCCCTTGCCGCCCACACTGCGTTCGACCAGGGGCTTTTGCGCCAGGTTGTTCAATTCATCGATGGCATCCCAGGCCGCCTTGTAACTCAAGCCGGCGCTTTTCGCGGCACGGGTGATGGAGCCCTGCTCGGCGATATGTTGCAGCAAGGCGATGCGCTGCGGGCGGCGGACAATATGTTGGCTCAACAGGGACGGTAAAGGCATGGCGAACGGCTGCACACTGGCTTGGAATACCCGGGACGTTGCGGGCACGCGCCGCCAGAGTCAAGTCATGTGCCGGGCTTGGGCGTGCGCGCCAGGCAATACACGTCGACCTGGCGCGCACCGGCATGCAGCAGTAAGCGGGCCAGGCTGTGGGCGGTGGCGCCGGTGGTCAGCACATCGTCTACCAGCGCCAGGTGCTGGCCCTGCACCTGTGCGCCAGGGGCCAGGGCAAAGGCCTTGAGCAGGTTGCGCTGGCGTTGTTTGGCGTCCAGTTGTTGCTGGGCGATGGTGGCATGGGGGCGCAACAGCAGGTGTTCATCCAGGGGCAGGTCGAGGTCCCGGCTCAGCCAGCGGGCGAGCATGGCGGCCTGGTTATAGCCGCGTTGGCGCAGGCGTTTGGCGGCCATCGGCACCGCAAGCAAGCGGTCGGGCCGCGTCAGTTCGGCGTTGTCGAAGCGGTCTTGCAGGCATTGCCCCAACAGGCTCGCCAGCAGGTGGCCCAGGGGCCATTTGCCCTGGTGCTTGAAGCGGCTGATCAGGCTGTCCAGCGGAAAACTGTAGCGCCAGGGCGCAACCACCTGTTTGAACGCAGGTGGCGACCGCACGCATTGGCCGCAGATCAGGCCGCTCGCCGGCAAGGGCAGGGCACACACCTGGCAGCCGTGCGTCAGCCACGGCAGGTCGATTTCGCAGGCGTTACACACGGTCGAAGATGAATCCGTGGCTTCATCGCAGATCAAGCAGGTTTGATTGCTTTTTAACCAAATGTAAACTTCGTGTTTGTAGTCAGGTTGACAGTGCATGAATCTTCCTTAAATATGCCGAACATCCGTGTCGTGCCTGTGGGTATTCCCTCCCCACAGCGCTTGCCCAAGCATAAACAAGGAATCGCCCATGAGCGCCAGCCTCACTGCCACCTTGCGTCATGACTGGTCTTTGGCCGAAGTCAAAGCCCTGTTCGTCCAGCCGTTCAATGACCTGCTGTTCCAGGCGCAGACCGTGCACCGCGCGCATTTCGATGCCAACCGCGTGCAGGTGTCCACCTTGTTGTCGATCAAGACCGGCGCCTGCCCGGAAGATTGCAAATATTGTCCGCAGTCGGGCCACTACAACACCGGCCTGGAAAAAGAAAAGTTGATGGAGGTGCAGAAAGTCCTCGAAGAGGCGGCGCGCGCCAAGGCCATCGGCTCGACCCGCTTCTGCATGGGCGCCGCCTGGAAGCACCCGTCGGCCAAAGACATGCCCTACGTGTTGCAGATGGTCAAGGGCGTGAAGGCCATGGGCCTGGAAACCTGCATGACCCTCGGCCGTCTCGACCAGGACCAGACCGAGGCCCTGGCCCAGGCCGGCCTGGACTACTACAACCACAACCTGGATACCTCGCCGGAGTTCTACGGCTCGATCATCACCACCCGCACCTACAGCGAACGCCTGCAGACCCTGGCGTATGTGCGTGACTCGGGGATGAAGATCTGCTCGGGCGGCATCCTCGGCATGGGCGAGTCCCTGGACGACCGCGCCAACCTGCTGATCCAACTGGCCAACCTGCCGGAGCATCCCGAATCGGTGCCGATCAACATGCTGGTCAAGGTGGCCGGTACGCCGCTTGAGAATGCCGAGGATATCGACCCGTTCGACTTTATCCGCATGCTTGCCGTGGCCCGTATCCTGATGCCGCAATCCCATGTGCGCCTGTCTGCCGGCCGCGAGGCGATGAACGAGCAGATGCAGGCCCTGGCGTTCTTTGCCGGTGCCAACTCGATCTTCTACGGCGACAAATTGCTGACCACCGCCAACCCGCAGGCGGACAAGGACATGCAACTGTTCTCGCGCCTGGGCATCCTGCCCGAAGCCCGCGAAGAACATGCCGATGAAGTGCACCAGGCGGCGATTGAGCAGGCGTTGGTCGAGCAGAAAAGCAGCGAGCAGTTCTACAACGCGGCCGTCTGACCCCCATCCCCCTATTGGAATGCAATCCAAATGTGGGAGCTGGCTTGCCTGCGATAGCGACCTATCAGTCACCTCATGTATTGGCTGACCCACCGCTATCGCAGGCAAGCCAGCTCCCACAGTGGGTCGAGTTCAACCTGATCTACCGAGGCCAGCATGTCTTTCGATCTCGCCGCGCGCCTCGCTGCCCGCCGTACAGAGCATCTCTATCGCCAGCGCCCACTGCTGCAAAGCCCCCAGGGCCCGCAAGTGGTGGTGGACGGCCAGCCGCTATTGGCCTTTTGCAATAACGACTACCTGGGCCTGGCCAATCACCCACAAGTGATCGAGGCCTGGCAGGCCGGGGCTGCCCGTTGGGGCGTGGGCGGTGGTGCCTCACACTTGGTGGTTGGCCACAGCACCCCGCACCATGAGTTAGAGGAAGCGCTGGCCGAATTCACCGGCCGCCCGCGTGCCTTGCTGTTCACCACCGGCTATATGGCCAACCTTGGAGCTGTCACCGCCTTGGTGGGGCAGGGCGATACGGTGCTCGAAGACCGGCTCAACCACGCGTCCCTGCTGGATGCGGGTTTACTCTCTGGCGCACGCTTCAATCGTTATCTGCACAACGATGCGGTCAGCCTGGCCAAGCGCCTGGAAAAGGCCTGCGGCAATACCCTGGTGGTCACCGACGGTGTGTTCAGCATGGACGGCAACCTGGCGGACCTGCCGGCGCTGGCCCGCGAGACCCGGGCCAAGGGCGCCTGGCTGATGGTGGATGACGCCCATGGCTTTGGGCCGCTGGGCGCCACGGGCGGCGGGATTGTCGAGCATTTCGGCCTGAGCCAGGAGGATGTGCCGGTATTGGTCGGCACCCTGGGCAAGGCCTTCGGCACCGCCGGGGCGTTTGTGGCTGGCAGTGAGGACCTGATCGAAAGCCTGATTCAGTTCGCCCGCCCATACATTTACACCACCAGCCAACCGCCGGCGCAGGCCTGCGCCACCCTGAAAAGCCTGGAGCTGCTGCGCAGCGAGCACTGGCGGCGCGAGCATCTGCACGCGCTGATCCGCCAGTTCCGTCAGGGCGCGGAGCAGATCGGTCTGGCGCTGATGGACAGCTTCACGCCGATCCAGCCGATCATGATTGGCGACAGTGGCCGGGCGATGCGCCTGTCACAGATGCTGCGCGAGCGCGGGATCATGGTCACGGCCATCCGCCCGCCCACGGTGCCGGCTGGCAGCGCGCGCTTGCGCGTGACCTTGACCGCTGCCCACAGCGAGGCGCAGGTACGGCTATTGTTAGAGGCATTGGACGAGTGTTTCCGCTTGTCAGGCCGGGAGTCCGACCATGCGTGACCGACTGATATTGCTTCCCGGCTGGGGCCTGGGGGTCTCGCCGCTGGAACCCTTGGCCGCCGCCTTGCGCGGCCTGGACGAGCGCCTGCGGGTGGATATCGAGCCGTTGCCGGCGCTGGTGGGCAGCGACCTCGACGAATGGCTCGACGAACTCGACGCCACCTTGCCCGATAACGCCTGGCTGGGCGGCTGGTCGTTGGGCGGGATGCTTGCGTCCGAGTTGGCGGCACGGCGCGGCGAGCGCTGCTGCGGCCTGCTGACCTTGGCCAGCAACCCCTGTTTTGTAGCGCATGAGGGCTGGCCCAGCGCGATGCCAGCGCAGGCGTTCGATGGGTTCCTGGCCGGCTGCCATGCCGACTCGCAAGTCACCCTCAAACGCTTCGGCCTGCTGTGCGCCAAGGGTACGCACGACCCACGGGGCATTGCGCGGCTGCTGGTCAGCAGCGCGCCGGCGGCCCCTTCCAGGGTGCTGATGAGCGGCCTTGAGCTGCTCGCGCAACTGGACACCCGCGAGGCCTTGCAGGCCTTTCGTGGCCCGCAGTTGCACCTGTTTGCCGGCCTGGATGAGTTGGTGCCCTGTGAGGCGGCTATTGAGTTGTTGAAGTTGCTGCCAGATGTCGAGATCGGCCTGATTGAACAGGCCGGCCACGCTTTCCTACTGGACAACCCCCACGGAGTGGCGGGGGCGATCCAGGCTTTTTTGCATGAGTGCGGTGATGACTGATTTGTCCCATCCTCCCCTGCCGGGCGCCTTGCCCGACAAGCGCCAGGTCGCGGCGTCGTTTTCCAGGGCGGCGGCCAGTTATGACAGTGTGGCCGCGTTGCAGCGTGACGTGGGCGGCGCGCTGATCCAGCGCCTGCCGCCGGCGCTGATACCCGGGCGCTGGCTCGACCTGGGTTGCGGCACCGGGTTTTTCAGCCGCGCATTGAACACCGTGTTTCCCCAGGGCCAAGGCCTGGCGCTGGATATCGCCGAAGGCATGCTCAACCACGCACGGCCCCTGGGCGGTGCCGAGCACTTTATCGCCGGGGATGCCGAGCGCTTGCCGCTACGCGATGCAAGCTGCGGGTTGATCTTCTCCAGTCTGGCGGTGCAGTGGTGTGCCGATTTTGCCGCGGTGCTCAGTGAAGCCCGGCGCGTGCTGCAGCCTGGCGGGGTGCTGGCGTTTGCCAGCCTGTGCGTCGGCACGCTGGATGAGCTGCGCGAAAGCTGGCGGGCGGCGGACGGGATGGTGCACGTCAATCGCTTTCGCCTGTTCAGCACGTATCAACAGCTGTGCGCGGCCAGTGGTTTGCGCGTGGTGAGCCTGGAGCAGCGCCCCCATGTGTTGCATTACCCGGATGTACGCAGCCTGACCCACGAATTGAAAGCCTTGGGGGCGCACAATCTGAACCCGGGGCGCCCTGGAGGCTTGACGGGCCGGGCACGGATTGTTGCACTGGTGCAGGCCTACGAGCAGTTCCGTCAGGCCCGGGGGCTGCCGGCCACTTATCAAGTCGTGTACGCCGTATTGGAGAAACCATTATGAGCGCTGCCTATTTCATCACCGGCACCGACACCGATGTCGGCAAGACCACCGTTGCGGCCGGCCTGCTGCACGCCGCGCGGCAAGCGGGCAAGAGTACCGCCGCCGGCAAGCCTGTGGCGTCGGGCTGTGAAGTGACCCCCCGCGGCTTGCGTAACGCCGATGCCCTGGCCTTGCTGGCCGAGTGCTCGTTGCCGCTGGCCTATGCGGAAGTCAATCCACTGGCCTTCGAGCCAGCCATTGCGCCGCACCTGGCGGCCCGCGAAGCCGGTGTGGCGTTGACCGTGCAGGCCCTGCTCAAGCCGATGCAGCACATCCTTGGGCAACACGCGGACTTCACGTTGATCGAAGGTGCAGGCGGCTGGCGCGTGCCACTGGCCGGCCAGGACAACCTGTCGGACTTGGCCAAGGCCTTGCAATTGCCGGTGATTCTGGTGGTGGGCGTGCGCCTGGGCTGCATCAATCATGCGTTGTTGAGCGCCGAAGCCATCGCCCGGGACGGGTTGCCGCTGGCCGGGTGGGTGGCCAATATCATCGACCCGAAGACCTCCCGTCTGGAAGAGAACCTCGCCACCTTGGCCGAACGCCTGCCGGCGCCGTGCCTGGGCCGAGTGCCAAGGCTCAAGCAGGCCACGGCCGAAGCGGTGGCCGAGTACCTGCAGCTGGACTTGCTTGATTAGTTTTGGCTACCGTTAAGGCATTATGCCATTAGTGTTATTGACGGGCCTTTTGCAAGATTGTCTGCTTCAATAAGAGTTCACGATTGATTACAAGGCAGGTGCACGCCATGGACATCTCTGGAAGCAGTGCGTTTTATTCAGGCCTGAGCACTATCCAGGCCGGGCAGAACCGCGTCGACCAGGCCGCCGGTAACATTGCCAGTGCCGCCACCGGCCAGCCTTCGGATGCGCAGAATGACCGCTTGCAGGCGGTCAATCGCGGCCAGCCGACCGACTCGGCGAGCAATATGGTGGAACTGGCCGAGGGCAAGTTTCAGGTGGAGCTGGGGGCGAAAGTTGCCAAGGCTTCCGACGAAATGCTCGGCACGCTGATCGACACCTACGCCTGATCCTCCCTCCGACTCTCCTGTAGGCGCCAGCCGGCGCCTACCTTTATCCCCCCTTGGAATTTGTGCGGCATCACGCTGCAGGCCTCGTCGCGCCTGGTGTTGACCTGCGTCATGACAAACGGCAGCCGCTGGGCGCTTGACAAGGATTGGGCGTAAACGTATGTTTCAAACAGCTGTTTGACCGCTACAACAAATCCACGCGGTTGTTCATTCCAGGATTCATCAGCAGAGGTTTATCGCTATGCCTGACTACAAGGCCCCCTTGCGTGATATTCGCTTCGTTCGTGACGAACTGCTCGGCTACGAAGCGCACTATCAGAGTCTGCCGGCTTGCCAGGACGCTACCCCAGACATGGTTGACGCCATTCTTGAAGAAGGCGCCAAGTTTTGTGAGCAAGTGCTGGCCCCGTTGAACCGCGTCGGTGACATCGAAGGGTGCACCTGGAGCGAGTCAGGCGTTAAAACCCCTACTGGTTTCAAAGAAGCCTACAAGCAATTCGTCGAAGGCGGCTGGCCGAGCCTGGCCCACGACGTCGCGCACGGCGGCCAAGGCCTGCCGGAATCCCTGGGCCTGGCCGTCAGCGAGATGGTCGGTGAAGCCAACTGGTCGTGGGGCATGTACCCAGGACTGTCCCATGGCGCGATGAATACCATTTCCGAGCACGGCACCCCCGAGCAGCAAGATGCCTACCTGACCAAACTGGTCTCGGGCGAGTGGACCGGCACCATGTGCCTGACCGAACCGCACTGCGGCACCGACCTGGGCATGCTGCGCACCAAGGCCGAGCCTCAGGCCGACGGTTCCTACAAAGTCTCCGGGACCAAGATCTTTATCTCGGCCGGTGAGCACGACATGGCCGACAACATCGTCCACATCGTACTGGCCCGCCTGCCGGATGCTCCGGCTGGCACCAAAGGCATTTCGCTGTTTATCGTGCCTAAGTTCCTACCCAACGCCGATGGTTCGGTGGGTGAGCGCAACGCGGTGTCCTGTGGCTCCCTGGAACACAAGATGGGCATCCACGGCAACGCCACTTGCGTGATGAACTTCGACGCGGCCACCGGTTACCTGATCGGCCCAGCGAACAAAGGCCTGAACTGCATGTTCACCTTTATGAATACCGCTCGCCTGGGGACCGCGCTGCAAGGCCTGTCCCACGCCGAGATCGGTTTCCAGGGTGGCCTCAAATATGCCCGTGACCGCCTGCAAATGCGTTCCCTGACGGGCCCGAAAGCGCCGGACAAGGCCGCCGACCCGATCATCGTGCACCCTGATGTACGCCGCATGCTGTTGACCATGAAAGCCTTCGCCGAAGGCAACCGTGCGATGGTGTACTTCACCGCCAAGCAAGTGGACATCGTCAAGTACGGCACCGACGACGAAGCCAAGAAACAGGCGGATGGCCTGCTGGCCTTCATGACCCCAATCGCCAAGGCGTTCATGACCGAAGTCGGTTTTGAATCCGCCAACCACGGCGTACAGATCTACGGCGGCCACGGTTTTATCGCCGAGTGGGGCATGGAGCAGAACGTTCGCGACAGCCGCATCTCGATGCTGTACGAAGGCACCACCGGTATCCAGGCCCTGGACCTGCTCGGTCGTAAAGTGCTGATGACCCAGGGCGAAGCGCTCAAGGGTTTCACCAAGATCGTGCACAAGTTCTGCCAGGCCAACGAAGGCAACGCAGCGGTCAGCGAGTTCGTCGCACCGCTGGCGGCACTGAACAAGGAATGGGGCGAGTTGACCATGAAGGTCGGCATGGCCGCCATGAAGGACCGTGAAGAAGTCGGTGCCGCGTCGGTGGACTACCTGATGTACTCCGGTTATGCCTGCCTGGCGTACTTCTGGGCCGACATGGCGCGCCTGGCTGCCGAAAAACTGGCTGCCGGCACCAGCGAAGAAGGCTTCTACACCGCCAAGCTGCAGACCGCGCGCTTCTACTTCCAGCGCATCCTGCCGCGTACCCGCACCCACGTCGCTACCATGTTGTCGGGCGCCAACAACCTGATGGACATGAAAGAAGAGAACTTCGACCTGGGCTACTAAGCCTCGGCGGGTTCCCTGCCAAGCCGCCGCTCTTTCGGGAGCGGCGGCTTTTTTGTGGGGGGGGGGAAAAANGAGGGTGAAAAAACCTGAGTGGCGCGCTCAGGGATTGCGCCTTGCTGCCGTTACAGTGATGGCAATGTGACGTAGGTCACATTGAGTGTGCTTAACTGTGAGCAGCGAAGGCACTGTGCCATCTTTTTTTTGTGGGTCGGAGCTTTACCCTTGTCGCGCGCGTCTGCTGTACGTTTCAGTCATTTCCTACCATCGTTGCTGTTATTGCTGGCGGGGTTGTCGGCTGCTTACGTCAAGGACCTCAGCGTCTTCTTCACCTCGCTGTTCAATGTCCTGCCGACCCTGGTGCTGTTGCTGGGCGGTGCCTATTGCGCGGTGTACCGCCGCCAGCGTGAGCTGTTCCTGATGGTGACGGTGTACGTTGCCTACTTCCTGCTGGACACCCAGACCGATTTCTATCGTGACCATGGCCGCGTGCGCGAAGACGCCGCCGTGGTGTTCCATCTGGTGTGCCTGCTGTTGCCGATGTTGTTCAGCATCTATGCCCTATGGCAGGAAAAAACCCACTTGTTCCGCGACTTTATCGCACGCTGTGCGGTGCTGCTCGCCGTAGGCAGCGTGGCCCTGGGCCTGGAGCAGAGTTACCCGGAGCCGTTGCTCAACTGGCTGGCGGAAATTCGCTGGCCGGCACTGCATGGGGCGTGGATGAGCTTGATCCAGCTGTCATACCCGGTGTTCCTGCTGGGCTTTGTTGCACTGGCGGCGCAGTACTGGCGCGAGCCTCGGCCGTTGCATGCCGCGCAACTGGTGGGGTTGCTGGGGATATTCTGGATGTTGCCGCAGACCTTTATCCTGCCGTTCACCCTGAACATCATGTGCAGCCAGGTGATGTTAATGATTGCCGCGGGGGTGTCCCATGAGGCCTATCAGATGGCCTTTCGCGATGAACTCACCGGCCTGCCGGGACGCCGCGCCCTCAATGAGCGCATGCAGCGCCTGGGCCGCAACTATGTGCTGGCGATGAGCGACGTCGACCACTTCAAGCGGTTCAATGACACCCACGGCCATGACGTCGGCGACCAGGTGCTGCGGTTGGTGGCCAGCAAACTGTCGAAAGTCGGCGGCGGCGGCCGGGCCTATCGGTATGGTGGCGAAGAGTTTGCCGTGGTGTTTGCCGGCAAGACCCTGGACGAATGCCTGCCGCACCTGGAAGCAATCCGCGAGATCATTGCCAACTACCACATCAAGTTGCGCAACCCGGACAGCCGCCCTCAGGACGATCAGCAGGGGCGCCAGCGCCGTTCGGGCACGGGGGCGTCCAGTGTGTCGGTGACGGTGAGCATCGGCGTCGCCGAGCGCCAGGCCGAGCAGCGCACCCCGGAAGAGGTGCTCAAGTGCGCTGACCAGGCGCTGTACAACGCCAAGGGCGCCGGGCGTAACTGCGTGGTTGCCGCCGGGCAGAACCGCCGTGGCGCGGTGCGCATGCAGGGCGCTGCCGGTTGAGTGATGGCGGTGTATTCAGCGCCTGTACAGTGATTGTCCGGGGCCACCGGCGCCAGTAGGTTTAAGCCATCTGCTGCCGGAGACCTCCCCATGCCTGGGGGAGGCGAGCTTCCAGGGTGCGATCAAATATGCCAACGAGCGCCTGCAAATGCGCTCCCTGAGCGGCGCCAAGGCCCCGGACAAACCGGCAGACCTGATCATCGTGCACGGCGCATGTTGCTGACCATGAAAGCCTTCAACGAAGGCAACCGCGCCCTGACGTACTTCACCGCGCACCAGTGCCCATCGTGCGGCGGTGGAGGCGGGCAGTGATTGCCTGATGAGTTTGCCCGCCGAGCTGTTCGCCTTGTAGCTGTCGGTGTGACTGTGAAATACCAATTGGTCACAAGCAGACCCTATGTGTCACAAAAGTTGTTCGGTTACACTCAGGGTCTGTGAAACCGATCCTACCGAATCACTTTTAACGTTCCTACGAGGTTTGCCATGGCTGACTACAAAGCGCCGCTGCGCGATATGCGCTTCGTCCTCAACGAAGTATTCGAGGTTGCCAAGCTGTGGGCGCAACTGCCGGCCCTGGCCGAGACCGTGGATGCGCAAACGGTCGAGGCGATCCTTGAGGAAGCCGGCAAAGTCACCGCCAAGACCATCGCCCCGTTGAGCCGCAGCGGCGACGAGGAAGGTTGCCGCTGGGACAATGGCGTGGTCACCACCCCGGCCGGGTTCCCCGAAGCCTACAAGACCTATGCCGAAGGCGGCTGGGTGGGCGTGGGTGGCGACCCGGCCTACGGCGGCATGGGCATGCCCAAGGCGGTCTCGGCCCAGGTCGAAGAAATGATCAACTCCTCGGGCCTGGCGTTTGGCTTGTACCCAATGCTGACGTCCGGCGCCTGCGTGTCGATCAACACCCACGCCAGCGACGAACTTAAAGCCACCTACCTGCCGAATATGTACGCGGGCGTGTGGGCCGGTTCCATGTGCCTGACCGAGCCCCATGCCGGCACCGACCTGGGGATTATCCGCACCAAGGCCGAGCCGCAGGCGGACGGTTCCTACAAGGTCAGCGGCACCAAGATTTTTATCACCGGTGGCGAACACGACCTCACCGAGAACATCATCCACCTGGTGCTGGCCAAGTTGCCGGACGCCCCGGCCGGTCCCAAGGGCATCTCGTTGTTCCTGGTGCCCAAGTTCATGGTCAATGCCGATGGCAGCCTGGGCGCGCGCAACCCGGTGAGCTGTGGCTCGATCGAACACAAGATGGGGATCCAGGCCTCTGCGACCTGTGTAATGAACTTCGACGAAGCCGTTGGCTACCTGGTCGGCGAGCCGAACCGTGGCCTGGCGGCGATGTTCACCATGATGAACTATGAGCGCCTGGGTGTCGGTATCCAGGGCCTGGCGACCGGCGAGCGCTCTTATCAGAACGCTGTTGAGTATGCCCGTGACCGTCTGCAAAGCCGTTCGCCGACCGGCCCCAAGGCCAAGGACAAGATCGCCGACCCGATCATCAACCACCCCGACGTACGTCGCATGTTGCTGACCATGAAGGCGGCAAACGAAGGCGGCCGGGCATTTTCCACTTATGTGGCGATGCAACTGGACACCGCCAAGTTCAGCGAAGACGCCGCGACCCGCAAGCGCGCGGATGACCTGGTGGCGCTGCTGACCCCGGTCTCCAAGGCGTTCCTCACCGACCTGGGTTTGGAAACCACTGTGCACGGCCAGCAGATTTTCGGCGGCCATGGCTATATCCGCGAGTGGGGCCAGGAGCAGTTGGTGCGGGATGTGCGCATCACCCAAATCTACGAAGGCACCAACGGTATCCAGGCGCTGGACTTGATGGGGCGCAAGATCGTTGGCAGCGGCGGGGCGTTCTACACCCTGTTTGCCGATGAGATCCGCCATTTCATCGCCACTGCCAGCAGTGACCTGGCCGAGTTCACCCAGCCGCTGAGTGCGGCGGTGGACGAGCTCGACACCTTGACTGCCTGGGTCCTGGACCGCGCCAAGACCAACCCGAATGAAATCGGCGCGGCCTCGGTGGAGTATCTGCATGCCTTTGGCTATATGGCCTATGCCTATATGTGGGCGCTGATGGCCAAGGCTGCCTTGGGCAAAGAGGCCGAGGAAGACTTCTACGCCAGCAAGCTGGGGACGGCGCGCTTCTACTTTGCCCGCCTGTTGCCGCGCATCCACTCCCTGAGCGCCTCGGTGAAGGCCGGTAGTGAATCGCTATTCCTGCTGGATGAAGCGCAGTTCTAATCCAAGGAGGGCGTGTAAGCATTCTCTTACATGACGTGCTGCTAATCGTCCTCTATCGCCAGATTGGATCCACAGCTAATCTACTTCACATGGACGTCGCGCAGGAAGCGCAAAGCAACAACAGGGACACGTAGGATTCTGCCAGGATGGCGGAGTGAAATGGATGTCAGGGAAACAGTCTGCAAAGCCCCGCTTCGGCGGGGTTTTCTTATTGGGCGCGAAAAAGTTCAGGCCAGCCCGTCTACCGTGGCGGCCGGCCCATGTGGACCATTCATCACGTCTTCGAGCAAGGTGCGCAGCAACGCCAGCGTCGCTTGTTGGCGTTGTACATCGCGGCACACCAACCCCACTTTCAGCGGCACCCGTGGCTCACTCAAGGGCTTCCATAGCAGCGCCTGGCTGCTGTGTTCGTCCTGCGAGCGGCCGGGCAGTACCGTCGCCAGTTTGGTATGGGGCAGGCTGTCGAGAATCCCCACCATGGTGTTCAGCTCCGCTTGCACCTGTGGCCGACGCCCCAGGTTCGCCAGCTGCGCCTGCCAGATCTGCCGGACCTGGAACTCTTCCCCCAACAGCAGCATGGGCAGCTCCGCCGCTTGCTTGAGGGAGACCTTCTTGAATTCACGCAAGGGATGGTCAGCCGGGATGACCACTTTCAGTTCATCTTCATACAGCAGCACACCGTGCAAACCGGGCTGGCGTGCCGGCAAGTAACTGATGCCAATGTCCAGCGAGCCATTGAGCAGGCGGCGTTCGATCTCCAGGCCCGTCAACTCGTAGATCTGCACCACCAGGTGCGGCTGGGCTTTGCGTACCCGCTCCAGCATTTGCGGCACCAGGCTGGTATGCACGGTTTGCAGCACGCCGATGGCCAGAGTACGCAGGGCCTGGCCCTTGAAGTGGCGCAGGGCCTCGATGGCTTGCTGCATGCCATCGAGCAATGGCAGAGCGTGGTTGTACAAGGTGTGCGCGGCCAGGGTTGGCAGCAGGCGCTTGCTGCTGCGCTCGAACAGGCTCACGTCCAGGTGCTGCTCCAACTGGCGGATCTGCTGCGACAGCGCCGGCTGGGAGATCGACAGACGTTCAGCGGCCCGGCCGACATGACCTTCCTCGTACACCGCGACGAAATAACGCAGTTGCTTAAAATCCATAAGTAACGCTTATCGAAAAAGCTGCAAAATCGAAATGGCTGAACGCCCCCAAGGCGCCTAGTCTAGCGCCTATTCACAAGGCTTACAGGGCCAGAAAGCGCGATGAATACCGTTTACAGCGATGGTGTTTACATAGGCAAGGCAAAAAACGACAGGCCGGACTCCCGGCAACCCGGAGTTGCCAACACCCTGCGGGGTGTGCAGGCATGAACCTGTTCAACCTGCGCCGCCCGGCACCGAGCCTGGATGATCTGCTCCTGGGCGCGAAAACCCCGATGCTGTGCGATGAGTTTTCCAGCCAATCCCTGATGCCCACCGTGGCCCGGCCACCTCAGGTCTTCGTTCGTGGCCAGGGTTCCTGGTTGTGGGACAGCGAAGGCCGTGCCTACCTGGACTTTACCCAGGGTGGCGCTGCCAACAGCCTTGGCCACAGCCCTTCGGTGCTGGTGCGCGCGCTGGCCGACCAGGCGCAGGCGCTGATCAACCCTGGCATAGGGCTGCACAACCGCAGCCAACTAAACCTGGTAGACCGCCTGTGCCACAGCACCGGCAGCGACCAGGCCTACCTGCTTAACAGCGGGGCAGAAGCCTGCGAGGCGGCCATCAAGCTGGCGCGCAAGTGGGGCCAACGGCATCGTGGCGGCGCCTATCGCATCATTACCGCCAGCCACGCTTGCCACGGCCGCAGCCTGGCGACACGGGCGGCTTCTGGTGACAATTGTTTCGAGCCGCAACTGCCGGGCTTCTGCCACGTACCGTTCAACGATCTGCCGGCCTTGCATGCCGCCGTCGACGCGCAAACCGTGGCGATTATGCTGGAGCCGATCCAGGGCGACGCCGGCGTCATTCCGGCCACCGAGCATTACCTCAAGGGGGTGGAGCGGCTGTGCCGAGAGCTGGGCATTCTGCTGATCCTTGACGAAGTGCAGACCGGGATGGGCCGTTGCGCTACCTTGCTGGCCGAACAACACTACGGCGTGCGCGCCGACATCGTGGCCCTGGGCAAAGGCCTGGGCGGCGGAGTGCCATTGGCTGCGCTGCTGGCCCGCGGCACAGCCTGCTGCTTTGAACCCGGTGAGCTGGAAGGCACCCATCACGGCAATGCCCTGATGGCGGCAGCCGGCGTTGCCGTGCTCGATAGCGTGCTGGGTCACGGCTTCCTCGAACACGTGCGTGATACCGGCCAGTACCTGGGCGAAGGCCTGGCGCGCCTTGCCCACCGCTATGGCCAGGGCGAGCTGCGGGGCCAGGGCCTGTTGTGGGGCCTGAGTTTGTCAGATGATTCGGCGGATGCCGTGGTAAAGGCGGCACTGTATGAAGGCCTGATCCTTAATGCCCCCCAACCCGACTGCCTGCGCTTTACCCCGGCGCTGACGTTAAGCAAGAGCAATATTGACGAAATGCTACTGCGTCTGGCCCGTGCCTTTTCCCGCGTGCACACCGCTCAATTGCAATGCCGCAAGGGCATCGCTGTTTAACCCTTATTTCTGAACCGTCTCGCGGTATACGCGGCGCCTCCAGCCTGATTCTTTTGGCTGGGGGCGTTTTTTTGTGTGTCATTTTTGGATTGAAAAGGAGGCTTGAGATCCGTCGAAAAAAATGGCTTTTTAGCGGGCGCCGGCAGGGAGTGCCGGTAGGGTGCAGAGATTTTTGTGTGTGCCCTATTTCTAATATCTACCACTGAGTGGTATGTTTATGGGGAAGGGATGCCTATGAAGCTCAGACTGTTCAAAAGCCGGCATTTTGCTGATGCCGCCAGCAAAGCCTGGATCTGCGATTCGGAGTTGGGAGAGGCATTTGGCGAAATGCTCAGGGGCCAAGCGGATAACTTGGGCGGTGGCGTCTGGAAGAAACGCCTCAATCACAACCGGCATCGTTCCATCGTTTTGGCAAAGGGCAGGCATTACTGGGTTTATCAGTTTCTGTTCGCCAAGCAAGATCAAAGCAATATCAGCCACAAGGAATTGGCTGGGTTTAGGGCATTGGCAAAGGCCTATGAAGGCTTGAACGAAATACAGATCCAGCAATTACTGGATCTCAGGGAGTTTGTGGAGATACATCATGAGCAAAAAATATGAAAGTGAAGCGCTGGAATCCATTCACCAATCGGCCAGCGCGCTGCATTCGATCGGTGCCATCAGCAAGACCACCCTTCGGGAGTTCGATGAGCTATGCATTGCGCCTGTGCCGGCGCAGATACCTGCCGCCCAGATCAAGCAGCTGCGCGAACGTAGCCATGTCAGCCAGCCAGTGTTCGCCCGCTACCTGAACACCAGCGCCTCGACAGTCAAGCAATGGGAATCCGGCGAGAAGCAGCCCAGCGGCATGGCGCTCAAGTTGCTGAGCATCGTGCAAAAGCACGGGTTGGAGATCCTCGCCTGAGGAGGATGGCCCGGTGCCAGATTCCACTGAACCCTCACGCGCGGCCAGGGTCGATTAGCTGTACGGCTCACACGAGCCGATTTTTTGGAGCTGACCCATGGACTTCATTCGTATCATCATCGCCATCCTGGTCCCGCCATTGGGTGTGTTCCTGCAAGTGGGCTTCGCCGGCGCGTTCTGGCTGAATCTCCTGTTGACCCTGTGCGGCTACATCCCGGGCATCGTGCATGCGGTGTACATCATCGCCAAGCGCTGAGCCGTCAGCCTTTGGCGATCAGCCGCGAGTTGCGCTCATTGCGAAAGGCCAGTTGCTCGATGGTCTGTGTGGCGTGCTCGGCTTCGAGCCGGGCATTGAGGATGATGCCGTGATCGGCGGATTTGCTGCACACCGGGTCGGCGTTGCTGGCGTCGCCGGTCAGCATGAACGCCTGGCAGCGGCAGCCGCCGAAGTCCTTTTCTTTCTCGTCGCATGAGCGGCACGGCTCGGGCATCCAGTCGTAGCCGCGAAAGCGGTTGAAGCCAAACGAGTCGTACCAGATGTGCTGCATGCTGTGGTCGCGCACATTGGGAAACTGCACCGGCATCTGTCGGGCACCGTGACAAGGTAGGGCGGTGCCGTCTGGAGTGACTGTCAGAAAGATACTGCCCCAGCCATTCATACAGGCCTTCGGGCGTTCCTCGTAGTAGTCCGGTGTGACAAAGATCAGCTTGCAGGGGTGGCCTTCGGCTTGCAGCTTGGCGCGGTATTCGTTGGTGATGCGCTCGGCGCGGGTCAGTTGTGCCTGGGTGGGTAGCAGGCCGACGCGGTTGAGCTGGGCCCAGCCATAGAACTGGCAGGTGGCGAGCTCGACAAAGTCTGCTTCCAGGGCGATACACAGCTCGATGATGCGGTCGATCTGGTCGATATTGTGTCGATGAGTGACGAAGTTCAGCACCATCGGATAGCCATGGGCTTTGACCGCCCGGGCCATTTCCAGCTTCTGCGCGAAGGCTTTTTTGGAGCCGGCCAGCAGGTTGTTCACCTGTTCGTCGCTGGCCTGGAAGCTGATCTGGATATGGTCCAGGCCGGCTTTCTTGAAGTCGCTGATCTTCTGCTCGGTCAGGCCGATGCCGGAGGTGATCAGGTTGGTATAGAACCCCAGCTTGCGGGCTTCACTGATCAGCTCGGCAAGGTCCTGGCGCACCAGCGGCTCACCGCCGGAAAACCCCAGTTGTGCCGCACCCATCTCCCGGGCCTCGCGAAACACCTTGATCCACTGTTCGGTGCTCAACTCCTTGCCTTGTTCGGCGAAGTCCAGCGGGTTGGAGCAATACGGGCACTGCAGCGGGCAGCGGTAGGTCAGCTCGGCGAGCAACCAGAGCGGCAGGCCAATCTCGGGCTTGTCAGGCAAGTTCGATCCAGTGCTGTGCACGTGCGACCTCCATGAATTGCTCGATGTCTTCCCCGAGTTCGGGCACGCCGGGGAATTGCCGCTCCAGCTCGCCAATGATCGCCGCCACACTGCGCTCACCGTCGATCAAGCCACTAATCAATGCGGCACTGTCGTTGAGCTTGATCATGCCTTCGGGGTACAGCAGCACGTGGCCCTTTTGCGCCGGCTCGTACTGGTAGCGATAGCCCTGGCGCCACGTCGGTTTTTTGCTGCGATCGAAACTCATAGGGTGATCCCTTTATGCCAGACCCGCTGCGCGGTCACGCTGTGATAAGGCGGGCGGTTCAGTTCGTAGGCCATGCTCATGGCATCGAGCATGCTCCACAGGATGTCCAGTTTGAACTGGAGAATCTCCAGCATCCGCTCCTGGCCGGCGCGGGTGGTGTAGTGCGCCAAGGTGATCGCCAGCCCGTGCTCGACATCACGCCGGGCCTGGCCCAGGCGGGTGCGGAAATACTCGTAGCCGGCGGGGTCGATCCACGGGTAATGCTGGGGCCAGCTGTCGAGGCGAGATTGGTGGATCTGCGGGGCGAACAGCTCAGTCAGTGAGCTGCTGGCGGCTTCCTGCCAACTGGCCCGGCGGGCGAAATTGACGTAGGCATCGACGGCAAACCGCACGCCGGGTAGCACCAGTTCCTGGGAGCGCAGTTGATCCGGGTCCAGGCCCACGGCCTGGCCCAGGCGCAGCCAGGCTTCGATGCCGCCGTCTTCGCCGGGGGCGCCGTCATGGTCGAGCAGGCGCTGGATCCACTCGCGGCGGATTTCCCGGTCCGGGCAGTTGGCCAGGATCGCGGCGTCCTTCAGCGGAATGTTCACCTGGTAGTAGAAGCGGTTGGCGACCCAGCCCTGGATCTGCTCGCGGGTGGCCCGGCCGTCATACATCGCCACGTGGTAGGGGTGATGGATATGGTAGAAGGCGCCCTTGGCCCGCAAGGCCTGTTCAAAGTCGGCGGGGCTCAGCGGTGTATCGGTCATTGGGGCTCTCCTACAGTTCAATGCTCATGCCGTCGTAGGCTACTTCTACATTGCGCCGCGCCAACTCGGCGCGCTCGGCGGAGTCTTCGTCGAGGATCGGGTTGGTGTTGTTGATGTGGATAAGCACTTTGCGCTGCCGGGGCAGTTGCTCCAGCACTTCCAGCATGCCGCCGGGGCCGTTCTGTGCCAGGTGGCCCATTTCGCGGCCGGTGCGGGTGCCGACGCCACGGCGCTGCATTTCATCGTCATCCCACATCGTACCGTCCACCAGCAGGCAGTCGCTGTCGGCCATGATTTCCAACAGCGGCGCGTCCACCTTGCCCAGGCCGGGGGCGTAGAACAGTTTGCCGCCGGTGCGTAGGTCTTCGACGATCAGGCCGATATTGTCACCGGGGTGCGGGTCGAACCGATGGGGCGAGTAGGGTGGCGCGGCACTGCGCAGGGGCAGCGGGGTGAAGCGCAGGTTGGGGCAGGCGGGAATGGTGAAGCTGGTATCCAGCTCGATGCGCTGCCAATTCAGGCCGCCATTCCAGTGGGCCAACATGCTAAACAACGGGAAACCGGTGCTCAGGTCTTCATGGACCATATCGGTGCACCATACCTGGTGCGGGCAGCCTTCGCGCAAGCTGAGCAGGCCGGTGGTGTGGTCGATCTGGCTGTCCATCAAGATGATTGCATTGATCCCGCTATCGCGCAGTGCGCGGCCGGGTTGCATCGGTGCAAAACCTTGCAGTTGCGCGCGGATATCCGGCGAGGCGTTGCACAGCACCCAGTTCACGCCATCGTCGGACAGGGCGATGGACGATTGGGTGCGGGCCTGGGCCCGCAGGCTGCCATCGCGAAAACCGGCGCAGTTCACGCAGTTGCAGTTCCACTGCGGGAAACCACCACCGGCGGCAGAACCTAGAATCTGGACAAACATCGCCGCTCCTTCACACAAGACTCAAAATAAAAACGCCCCGGCGAGCCGAGGCGTTGCATTGCAATACAAAAGCAATCAGCGGCTGGCGAAGTACATGGTGACTTCAAAACCGATACGCAGATCAGTGTAAGCAGGTTTGGACCAGGTCATATTCAAACTCCTACGAAGGGATGGGACGTTTACTACCAAGTAATACATATAGTCCACCTCCAGGCGGAGATGTTCAGATGTGTGGTGCAATATTACGCATTTCTCCTCAAGCTAGCGCTGTCTTGGTGGAAAAAGCCTGTTGCAACATCGGCAACGATCAACGCTGTCTTACTGGAAAGCGCCCACTGCTGCGCCATTGGCCAGGCATTGCCAGCCGCCAGCGGCCTGGTTGAGGCGCTGCGCCGCATCGATCAGGTGCTGGCGTGTGCGGGTCTGGATCAACTGTTGCAGTGGCTCAAGATAGTCCGCGCCATGCCCGGCCAAGTGCGCCTGCCAGAGCAGTTCGGCAGCTTGGGTGGTGGGCAGTGTCTGTGGCGAAAACTGCTGGGCCAGGGTCGTATTGCCCAGGTCTTCGCTGCCCTTGATCAAGGCGGGCAGTTGCTTGAGAAAGGCCAGGATAGAGTCGAGCACTCCTGCAAGCGCCACATTGGGCGACTGCACGCCAAACAGTAGGCCGGTTTGCCCATTGAGTTGTCGGATACCGCTGAATACGGCGTAGCCCACTTGCAACTCGACGCGTAGGCGCTGGTAAAACGGGGTCTGGGCCAGGTGTGCGAGCAATCGCCAGTCGGCCTCGTCGGCGAGGGACTGGCTCGGTGCCGGGCAAAACAGCAGCAAGGCGGCTTCGTTGCCGTCGGTTGCTACGGTTTGCCAGCGATGCTGGCCGTTGATGGGCTGGGTTTTATGTCCACTCTCGGCACATTGTCCGGGCAGACGTGCCGCCGCATTGTTGATCGCCATTTCGCACGCCGCCGGCAGGCCCATGCCCAGGCCTTGCCAGCGGGCGGTGGCCCAGAGATCGGGTGACGCGTTGACATCCGCGCTGCGCCCGGTGTCGGCCATGCAGGTTGGCAATGCCTTGAGCAACTCGCGAATGGCCATCTGTGGCGGCGGACTGCTGGGCGCCTGTTGCCAAAGGTCGGGTTGGGCCAGGTCGCGTGCCAGTTGCTCGACGATGGCGGGCATCGGTTCATGCAGCCCGCTCATTTTCAGCAGCCAGTCATTGCCTGCGGCTTCAAAGGATAATTCCACGCCGGCCTGACGGGCGTTGGTCTGCAGCGCTTGCAGGGGGTTGCCCAGGCAAGGCGCGGGCGAGTTCAGTTGCCAGCGTAGGTAAAGGGCGCCTTCGTCGCTATCGGCGGGCAACGCTTGGCTGAACGACAGGCCTGGCAGTTCGCGCCGGCCACGGGAGCGATCCTGGGCAAAGGTCCGCAAGCCGCGATGGGCGCTGGTCTGGCCGCGAATCAGTCCGGGGCGCTGTTTCTGGGGGGCTTGTTGCAGGAATGGATTACCCGGCGGCAGTTGCCAGGCCTGTTGCGTGGGCGCCGATTGCAGCGTGTTCAGCAGGTTCTTGAGGGCTTGGCAATGCGGCTCGGACACCTGCGTTGCGAGGTTTTCACTGTCCTGGCGGGCCAGGGCCAAGGCGCCACTGATTTGCCGCTGGCGGTCGATCAGAAGGGCATACTCTTCGCGCAGCCCAGTCCAGTCGCTGTCGGCGAAAAAGCGCAACCAGTCATTTAAGAGCCCTTCGATTGCTTGGGGCTGCTGCGAACCCTGGGGTTGCAGGGTGAATCCGATATCCAGCAGCGCCTGCCCGGCGAACAGGTACAGCACCCTGGCGTGCAGCGCGCTTGCCCAGCCCCGTGCTTGCAACTCGGCGAGCAAACCACCGGGGGCCGTGGCATTCAGCCAGGTGCAGAGGAACTCCAGGGCTTCGCGGGGCGCGTTGCAGGCAATGAGGTGATGCAGTTGCTGCTTATGGAGGTATTGATAGCGATGGTTATCGTCGCCCATCAATGCCGGCGGTGCCTGTTGCAGGCGTCGCGGGCCTGCCCGCAGGCTATCGGCAAAGTGCTGGGCCAAGGCTTGCAGCTCTTGCAACGACTGGGGGCCGGCAAGGCTCAAGGTCATTTGCCCGCTTTGATAGAAGTCCTGATAGAACCCTCGCAGCCCTTGTTGGAAGTCCTCCCGTGGCACCGGCAGGCTGTCACGATTGCCCGCATGAAACCCCCGCAACGGATGCCCGGCAGCGAGGCCTTGGAGGATCGCCACCTGATGCTGTGCCTCGGCATCCTGGGACCAGGCGATAAACTCTGCTTGTAACACCTCACGCTCGCGCAGTTGCTCGTCCATGGCCAGGCGCGGATGAGCAAGCATATCGCCCAGGCGCTGCAGCGCGTCGCCAAACACCGGGGTGGGCACTTCAAAGAAGAAGTCGGTGGTGCGTTCGCGCGTGCTGGCGTTGACCTGCCCACCGTGGCGCTGCACGTAGGCCATCAAACCGTCCGTTGCAGGAAAAGCCTCGGTGCCGAGAAACAGCAGGTGCTCAAGAAAATGTGCCAGCCCCGGCCAGGCCAACGGCGCGTCATGGCTGCCGGCCGCTACCCGCAAGGCCGCTGCACAGCGCTTGAGACGTGGGGCATGACGCAGGGAAACCCGCAGGCCATTGGCCAGGGTCAGTTGCAAATGATGAGGGTGGGCCGGCACAGGCATGAGCACTTCCAGAACGTAGGAAGTGCCTATGCTAGCGCAAAGCGCGCTGATCAGTGCTTATGCAGCGCTGCGTAAAGCTCGGGGCGCCGGTCTGCCAGGTAGTGATTGGCCGCTTGCGCGTTGTGTATCACCTGGCGGTCGAGGGTGGCGACGATCAGCGCCTCATCCAGCCCCGCCTGGGCAACGCGTTGGCCATTCGGCGCGGCGATGCTGCTTTGCCCGCAATACTGGATCTGGTCTTCATGCCCGCAATAGTTGGCGTAGGCCACATAACACTGGTTTTCAAAGGCCCGTGCCCGCACGGTGACATCGGCGACGAAGTCGAAGGGCACCATGTTGGCCGTCGGCACCAGGATCAGCTCGGCACCGGCCAGGGCCAGGCGCCGGGTGTTTTCCGGGAACTCCAGGTCGTAGCAGATAAGGAACCCCAGCTTCCAGCCGTTCAACTCGACGATGGGGAATTCATCGCCGCCAGCGCTGAACATCGAGTGATCAAGGTCGCCGAACAGGTGCGTCTTGCGGTAGTTGCACAGGCGCTGGCCCCTGGCGTCGATCAGTTGCACGGCATTGTAGATCTGCCCATCCTCGGCCCGTTCCGGGTAGCCGTACAGAATTGCCAGGCCCGCGTTCTGAGCCAGTTCGGCAATGGTTTGTGCCGATTGCCCATCCTGCGCTTCGGCCAACGCGCCCACGGCTTCAACACCGATGTTGTAGCCGGTGAGGAACATCTCCGGCAGCACCAGCACATCTGCGTCGGACGCCTCATGGGCGACGGTATGCAGGCGCTTGAGATTGCCGGCCACATCCAGCGGCAATGGCGGGCATTGGTACAGGGCGACACGCATGGCTTGGCTCCTTATTCGGCCAGGGCGATAGGGCCGATCTCATCGAACACATCCCCAGGCCCCGGGTTTTGCGGGTGGGTGCTACCACCGAAGTGGGTCATGATGCCCCAAACTGCGTTCAGCGAGGTCTGCACTGCGCCTTCGACCCAGGCTGGGGTCCAGGATACGTCGTCGCCAGCGATGAAAATCCCGCGCTGCTCGGCTGGCATATCCTTTTGCATAAAGTGCGCGTACATGCGCTGGTTATAGCGGTAGTGGCCCGGCAACGCGCCCTTGAACGCGCCGAGGAAGTGCGGGTCGGCCTCCCAGGAAACCGTGATCGGGTCGCCAATGATGCGCGCCTTGATATCGACTTTCGGGTAGATTTTTTTCAGCGCATCAAGGGCCAGCTTCACCCGTTTATCGATGGGCTGCGGCAGCATTTTCAGGGCGTCGCTCATCCACGAGTAAGACAGGCAAATGACCCCCGGCTTGTCGTCGCCGTTGTCGAACAGGTAGGTGCCGCGGGTCAGGCGGTCGGTGAGGGTCATGCTCATCAGGTCGCGGCCGGTTTCCGGGTCTTTGTCCTTCCAGAAAGGCCGGTCGACCATGACAAAGGTTTTCGACGACTGCATATAGCGCGTGCGGTCCAGGGCCATCCACATTTTTTGCGAGAACAGGCTTTCGTCGCATTCGATCTGGGTAGTCAGCAGCCAGCTCTGGCAGGTGGTCAGCACGGCGGCGTATTCCCGGGTGTCGCCGTAGTTGTCGGTGACCGCAAAACGCCCGTCGGCGGCATGGGCTATACGCTTGACCCCGGCCCGTGGCGCGCCATGGTGCAGGGAGCTGAGGCTGGTGCCGGCTGGCCAATGGGCGCAACGCTCTGGCACATGGCGCCAGATACCCATGGGCACCTGGGCCACGCCACCGACTACCAGGTGCTGGTGGTCGTCGCAGTTGGTCATCACCACGCGGAAGATTTCCAGCATCGAGTTGGGGAAGTCCGAGTCCCAGCCACCGGTGCCGAAGCCCACCTGGCCGAACACTTCGCGGTGATGGAACGACAGCTTGGCGAACGCCTTGGACGTGGCGACGAAGTCGTAGAACGTGCGGTCGTCCCACAGCGGCACCAGGGTGTTCCACAGCGCCTTGAGGCGTGGCACATCGCGGTCGCGGATGGCTTGCTGGATATCGCTGAACTGCGAGCCGGCTTCCAGGGCATCGGCCCAGGCGTCAGCCACTTCCTGGAACAGTGCAGGAAGGTCGGCGAGTTTCTGTGCGTAATGGGTCTGGCCTTCCAGGTCGATCACGGTACTGCCGGAGGCCGGCGTCAACGGGTTGGGGAAGGGCTTGGTCTCCAGGCCCAGCTTATCCACATAGTGGTAGAACGCCGTCGACGACACCGGGAAGCGCATGCCGCCCAGTTCGGCGATGATGCCTTCGGCCCCTTCAAAAGCCTGGGAGCGCAGGCGCCCGCCCATTTTCGAGGCCTCGTACACCACTGGCTTGAGGCCCAGCTTCATCAGCTCGTAGGCGGCCACCAGCCCGGCAATACCCGCCCCGACAATCGCCACTTCGGCCCCATGGCTGGCGGCAGGAATACTGCCCAGCCCGGCGGGGTGCTCGATCCAGTCATCGAAGGCGAACGGGAAATCCGGGCCAAAGATGGTGATGGGTTTTTTACCGTCTGCAGGGTGGCGATTGTTCTTGTGGGTGGCGTTCATGGCTGACCTTGCTGGCAACTGCACGGGGCACGGCCCGTGAAGTATAGGAAAAGATGGCAGCCATTCTAGGGAGCGTAGCGCTCGTTAATAAGACGCAATGTGTCGTCGAATTGAATTGTTTTTAGTCGAAATGACGAAATTGGCGGTCAGATTGGCTGGCCGCGATCCAATTTGTTACTGAGGATGATCGAGGTGGTGGTCTTTTCTACCCCATCGACACTGCCAATCTGGTCCAGCAGTTGATCCAACTGCTCCGGCGAATCGGTGCGCAGCCAGGCCACATAGTCAAACTCCCCACTGACCGCACACAACTGCTGGACCTGGGCCATGGCGCTGAGGCGACGCAGCACTTCCTTGCCGGAGCGCGGTTGCACCGTGATCCCCACATACGCCTGCAACCCCCCATCCACCACGCGCTGGCCAAGACGCACGCCATAGCCAGTGATCACCTGGGTCTTTTCCAGGCGCGCCAGGCGCGAGGTCACGGTGGTGCGGGCAATCCCCAGTTGGCGAGCGAGCATGGCCACGCTTTCGCGGGCGTTGAGCTGCAAGGCGGCGATCAACTGGCGGTCGATTTCATCAAGGACGGGAGGGCGGGTAGCGGACAAGTTGGGCTCCGGCGCGGATGGCAGTGGGGGAGCATGTTACAGGCTCATGGCCAGTGGTGCCTGGGGTGACTGGCAGAAACGCAAAAGCCGCGCAGTGCGCGGCTTTCAGAGATGGTGGGCCCAGTAGGACTCGAACCGTTATGTGGTGCGTGAATTGTTCGTCCGGATACTGTCCGTCCGGTCTTGATCTTGTCAATCGTCAGTAGACACTGGGGAATGCTGGCGTTCATTTATTGTCGTGTCATATTTCTATAAATACAACCCGAGTGTTGTATTTATACGACTTCCTATCATTCCATCCTTCAGAGATGGGCTGAGCGGACTTAGGGAGAGATTGAGCCTGTGCGGTTGGCTACCCCTGCAGCGTACTGAGCCGATCCTAGCCCCTGTTGGGATGGTTGTTTTGACTACGCCCACCAGGCTTCATGCGGAGCGCTTTTGGATCAGATTCAGCAGCAATTGGCCATCGGGCATGGGAGACATCGTGCGCAAGAAGACGACATTTTTCTGTACCGCTTTCTTGATCTCCGCAGCCGAAATCGGCTTATCCAAGATGGTGAAATCCATCAGTCGCTGAAAATGGCACTCTTCGAGATAGCCGTGATGCTCACGTTTTTCAGTTTCGCCAGTACCTTGGCCGAAGGCGACGATCCCCTTGCCATTTTCGTACAAGAAGACCACGTCACCTTTCTTTATACGGTCAATGTTGTACTTCCAAGGGGCATAAAAAGCTGCTGCGCTACCCTCGCTCAGCATACGGTCATGGTCTTCCAATGAGTGACGCTTGTTCGTATTCAGAAGGTGGAAGCTCGACGGTTCGAGTAACTCGATGTCTACTGCCGCCTGCTCTTTGTCATCAAGCTTCAGAGCCGCCTTGGCAGCTTCAACCCCCTTCTCTAGCAGTTTCAGCATTGTCTCCTGGCGACTCAGATCGAGCTGATCAGCCAGACCTTCGATAAATGAGTAGAGCTCCTTGGGCATGCGGATAGATGCGGACGCCAGGTCATTCTTCGTCTTTGCTGCGTTTTCGATGAGCGAAATAATGTCGTTCATGGGATGGATCTCCTGTCAGATGCTAAGAAGCATCCCATAGCAATAAAATAAAAGCAATTATTGCTTTTCTATAAAAGCATAAAAAGATTCTCGAAAAATGTAACCCAGTGCTCAGCGTTCATGCACGCTTAAACACGCTTACCAGTGAGCCTTCCATCGGACAAGTGATCCTGGGTGGGGCCAAACGGCAGCCAGCCGCTTTCTGTAGGTGTATATTCATACAGTGATTCGTATGCTATGCCCTGCGGGGGACGCTAGGCATAACGCTGAAAAGGTGCTTACATCAATGCTTAATGTCATGTCGCCACCAGCAAGGATGAGGATTTAACTTGGCCACTCTTACGGATAAAGAAATCGAAGCCCTGAAAATCGAGAATTTCATTTTTCACGTGGTGCATCATCGAGCCGATGATCCGATCCTTTTTGACGACACCCCCTTAAGCACCTTCGAGCCGTTCTTCATTGACCGCATCAAAGAAACCCTCAAGGGCAATAAATTCTCTTTCGCTGAAATATCTCAAGTAAAGGCCAAATTGAATAGTTGGGAAAAGGGCGAGTCGAATTTTGTCGATATCTCCAAGAGCTTGGCGCGGCAATTTCATCGCCTTGGTGATAAACGGATGAAGTCAGGCGTGTTGATTGTAATTGGTTTAATTACAGGGGCTAAAAAGTTTTATTCCTTAATCAAGTACGACTCTGAAAAAGTCGTGACATTTGAAACTAAGGGCGCCCAGGCAATACTTCAGGCAGTTACTAACAACTTTACTGAATCACCAAAAGCGTTGCAGAAATCAGCTCTTATTGATTTGGATTCCAAAGACTCAGAAGTAGTGATCATTGATAAAATGAGCCGCTCAGGAATCAGTGATTTCTTCAAAGAATTCCTGGGAGTAGAGCGCCTCCGGAACTCAAAGGAAATGACGGTAGATTTGGTTAAGGCAATCAAAAAAACTGTAAGGACACATCTGGGTGATCTGCCGCCTGCTATCACATCGAAGGTCGCTGAGAAAGTCGTTGAGATTGCGAAAAAGCGTAAAGACTTTGAAGTCGACGAATTCTTCACAGATTTTTTTGGCATCAATGGCCAAGATGAAATCCGAGCGACCTTTGACAAAGAATTGGAAAGCCTAAATTTGACTGGTGAGGTGTTCTCCTATGATGAGGAAGAGCTACCTACCAATGAGGCAAAGAAATACGTAACAAGTGAAGGCATAACCATCAATATGCCTGCGCGGGCAAAGGGAAGCTTAACTATAGAAAATGGAAAGGATGAAACTGTTATTACTATTCGTACAAGTCGCTTGCGTGAATCATGAAACAGCTAGCGCTGGAACTTCGCAGCTTCTTTGAGCGACTTACGGCGTCAGGTGGTTCTGCGCAGGTTGAAACTACGCATATTTTTCGAATTGATGAAGTAAGCGTTACATCTTCCGGGTTTGTTCGAGAATTGAAAGATCTTGCCCAGCGTGTTTGTTCTGTGGGCATCGGAAAGATGGAGCTTTTTGGAGAAGTTTCCGACAGCATCGAGATCAAAGATTTCGATTTGGAGGATGTGGAAAATGACAGACTGACAGTCATCTTGGAGAAGCCAACGGATGATGACTGGTGTTATTTCCTAACTTTAAAAGGTTTCGAAAACTGGTTGAGGACAAACCAATTTTCAGCACAGAACTCACAGAAAAAAATGTGCGTGTGGGTTGCAGGTGAAACCTTTGAATTTTCCACTCATCAGTTCCTAGTGAAAGAAATGGGTGGAGATAGAAATTTACCGACCGCCACTCAACATCCTGAAAAACCTTGGAAAATGGTACGGGATCTTACCCACTCCCTTACCCCCCCGTCGCTTGAGCCATGGCTGCTGACTGCTGAGCCAATTGCTGAAAGCGAACCTTTTACAGCCTGGAAACGCGTGGCGGTGGAAAAGCTTTCCTTTTGCTTGCCAGCCGAGATTCGCAAGGAAGATGATGAGGCTCATGTAATATTTCGAGGCGGGCGCTCACTCCCCATAGCTATAGACCAGCCTATTAACTGGGCTGATATCAATTTTGAGATGCTTCACGACACCTGCCAGTGGATCTACTCCACCCCTAGGGAGTGTGAAACGAAATTCCAACTTTTCAACAACCACATTGCTATCAACTGGAACAGTGGGACGACGTGGCCCTCTGGCTCAACGCCACTCTTAAAAAATAGCCTCTCGGGGGCCAAGGAAGCGTTCGCCTTTCATCTCCAGGATCAAAGCAAGGAGGCTGTCAAAAGCTTAGGGGATCTGCGCAAGGGTTTGCAGGACGAGGTTAATAAGACACAAACTGCGACAAGGGATTTAATATCAGCTCTTTGGCGTGATTTCGCGGTTGCGGGTGTTGTTTTAGCTCTCAAGACTCCGATAGCGACTGCAGGCGTGGCCGATACAGCTACCACGATTCTGTATCTTGGTGTCTCTGCACTTCTCATATTGAGCATAGTTATCAACACTCTATCAACCTTGCGTTTTAACAGTCTTGCTGACAGCAGTAGAGAAGGGTGGCGGAAGAAGATCTACAACTTTATGTCTGCCGAAGACTGGAAGCGCTTGGTTGAAAAACCTATATCGTCCGGACGCACCGTTTACTGGCTCGCTTGGACTGTGTGTTTCTGTCTATACGCAGCCATTGTTCACTACTTCCTATCGCTTGCGGCACCTAACTTTGTAGCGAATCACATCGATTATTATTTTTTCTGCGTCTGGAACTACATCGCCGCTTTTTTTTAGTAAAACTATAAATGCACCTACGGTTGAATCTTTATGGTGCAGTATTACTACGCGGATATTTAGAAGCTATGCCAGGAACCATTAGGGGCTTGCTTCCAAATCAGAAGATAGTCGGGTGAGGTAGGGGGCTATAGCCATCATTGTCCGCATTCCTTTGCTCAGTTTAATGTCCCCAAATAGGGCCATTAAGCCTAAAAATGATGGTTAATGTGCCTTATTGGGGACATTAAATATGTATCTCAGAGCAACATACCACTAGGGAAACTCTGAAAAAGACTTTCTGATTTGGCAAAATACCGCGACCCCACCCACCGAGTTTCCCGATGAAGCAGATGACCTTCGCCGACGCCGAGAGGAAACTCTGAAAAAGACTTTCTGATTTGGCAAAATACCGCGACCCCACCCACCGAGTTTCCCGATGAAGCAGATGACCTTCGCCGACGCCGAGTACGCTGGCAAGCGCAAGCAACCCCGCAAGGAGTTGTTCCTGATCGAGATGGATCGGGTGGTGCCGTGGAAGGGCTTGATTGCTTTGATCGAGCCACATTATCCGAAAGGACCCGCAAGGAGTTGTTCCTGATCGAGATGGATCGGGTGGTGCCGTGGAAGGGCTTGATTGCTTTGATCGAGCCACATTATCCGAAAGGTGAAGGGGGCCGTCCGGCCTACCCGTTGATGGCGATGCTGCGTGTGCATCTGCTGCAGAACTGGTTCGGCTACAGCGATCCAGCGATGGAGGAAGCGCTG